>NZ_JBOGQF010000084.1:0-8065 GCF_050748925.1 Nitrososphaera sp. | reverse complement strand
ATTCTAGACCTGAAGCTTGACATAGAGATCGACGGGTGGTGGCATTACAATTCCAAAGAAGTCGCGCAAAGCGATGCAACAAGGGACAGGACGCTGGAGCTCAACGGCTGGCGGGTCTTGAGGATTTCTGGCAGCTACACATACAATCATCCAGAAGAGGTCAAGGCACTAATCCTTGAACGCACAAGTGCCGTAATCAGAAAAAACAAGCGCGCCTGGCTTCCGGTAGGGTCCGTCAAGCCGACAGGCAGGTTCGAGGAGGTGCACGGCCTTGAATGCATACCGAACCACAACTATGTGGCCGACGGCATACTTGTACACAATTGCAAGTACTGCCAGAACTATGACATTTCCCAGCGTCGCAAGGTGGAAGGGACAGAGATGACGCCGGTGCAGGTCGCGGAAACGGCAGCAAGTTACGGCGCGCAGGGCATCGCCTACACCTACAACGAGCCTTCGATATTCATAGAGTTTGCCCGGGACTGTGGCATCGAGGCGCACAAACGGGGGATATTCAACATCTTTGTGTCAAACGGCTACGACACGCCCGAGTCTGTAAAAGAGATGGACAAGTTTCTCGACTGCATCACGGTTGACTTCAAGGGCTCTGGCAAGCAGGATTTCGTGCGCCGCTACATCGGGATACCGAACGCCGACCCGGTGTTTGCGACGCTCAAAGAGCTGAAGGAAAAGACGAAAATCCACGTCGAAGTCACGGACCTGATAGTGCCGCAGGTGGGCGACGACCTGGAGCAGGCGAAAAAGCTGTGCAAGTTTGTTTATGATGAATTAGGCCCCGACACGCCTGTCCACTTTTTGCGGTTTCACCCTGACTACAAGATGATGGAGTTCGGGTCCACGCCTGTCGAGACCCTTGAAAAGCATTATGACGTGGCAAAAAAAGAGGGCCTGAATTACGCCTACATCGGCAACGTGCCGGGCCACAGGCTTGAAGACACGTACTGCCCCGGCTGCAACAATGTCGTCATCGGGCGCCATGGATTTTGCGTCGACGCGTGGAACCTCGATGGCAAGAACCTGTGCAAGAATTGCGGCTGCCAAATACCGGTTGTGGGCACGCTGCACCGGCAAAAGAGGCGTTTCCAGTTCATTCACTAGGTTAAAATTGCGCCTTTCATCCGCATTTTACGGGGTCGTTGTCTAGCATGGTAGGATGCCAGCCTTGGGCGCTGGAGGTCGCTGGTTCAAATCCGGCCGACCCCATTTCAGTTGAGGGGTATATACAAGAGCCGAGATCTTTCTGATTTTACGTTGATTGCCGAACGATTATTGACAAGAATCCAAGCGAAAAAAACTTGCCCTATTTGTTCCCTAGATTCTAACTTTATATTTCAAAATATCAAATTGTCATGACAGATTGAAGTGTGCGTGTTGTGGTGGAGAAATGACGACTGACCAAGAGTTAGAAAGGACGATAATTTACAAGTGTAAAGAATGTGGCTTGAGCAATTCCATCGTAAGGGATGATTCCGATGCTGTACAGAAGTCATAGAGAGGGCCGTCATTAAGGAATAAGGAAAGGAAAAAGGTGGTTACTGGAGGTCTCGGCTGAGCTGGTTGGTATATCTAGATAATGTATCCCAGGGGTTTGGCATTCTGTCGTTAGTTACATAGATGTAACCGGTAACTTCGCGAGCCTGTGCAACCCATGTTGCATCGTATCTAGCCACAGTATGAGGAATTGCACCAAAGTTATTCTTGTCATACTTGCCATTGAATGTACGAGCCTGCAGCGTGCTTATCGTTGGAAGTCCCTTGTTCTCATACACAATTATCGTATTTACCGTGCCAACATAAGATTCTGGGGATGAAGTACCCGGATTACCCATGGTGAACGTCATCCCGGTGCTCTTTACATATGCATCTAGGTTACTATAGTAGCTTTCATTACCGGCCACATTTGACATCTGATCAAAGTGGATACCAATCGTGCCATACAGCCTCTTGTAAAGGTCGATTCTCTGCTTGCATATTTCGGAGTCCCTGGCTGCGTAATCGGTGTACACATACCCTGTGATGACAACCCCCGCAGACTGCATTTTCTGGGCTGCCCAAAGGATGTCTGGATTAGCCTGAGCTGAAGCCATTTGCTCTTGCGTTAAAAGTCCGCTGCCAAGTCCAAAGTTGCCGTTGTCCGGATTTAATATCATCATGATCCTCAAGTTTGGATTTGCAGATGCAGTATTGTAGAGCGTCTGCCACGAATCAGAGAGCATTCTCTGGCCGTTGATGTATTTTACAGGCCAGCTATATAGGGGGACAAGGAGTGTATTCGAAGATGCGGCGTTGGCAATTTCAAAAGAGGAAACTGTAATCGTTATCAACAATGCCGCCGCAAGAAAAAGTGCTAATGCGCCTTTTGGAGGTGAGCCGAGATTGCAATAAAAATTCATTTGACTGACAAGCAAGCAATTATTATTAAAGTATTAAGAAAGCCGTCGCAGGTGTGAATATTACATGCAAATGCCCAGTTAGAAAACGATGGAAATCCAAACAGTAAGCAATATTCATGCCAGATCCACTCTGCCTGTTGCCACGGTGAAGACTGTTTTATGGTTTTTGTGCATAACAAAGGGCCAAGATCGGGCTATACCGCCGACAGTGGCATTTCTGAGCAGAACAACCTGTGGCGGAATTTTTTCGCTGATTTAGCATCAAGCTACCTGCGTCTAATAATCGGTTGGCTATTATTCTATGTCGCTCGCGGCAGCGAGCAATGAAATACTCTGGCAAGAACGCTCTATAATATTCAACGTGTATTATCAGAAGGAAAGATGGGCGGGCTGAAAGACAAGACGGTTAGGCGGCTGTTCGCATACATATTCGCATATAGCACTGTAAGGTAATGGTATTACATTCGTCAGAAGCCTGCTGTATATATGGCACTTCACCTGCTGTAAGCAATGACAAGTTCGACAAACAACGAAAGCAGACGATGGAAGTACCTGTCCTTCGCCTTGATAGGAATTCTCGCGGTAGGAGGCGTATTTTCTTTTTTTATTTTCTTTTTCGCGCCCACCAATAGCCTTTTTTCACTTCGGCAATCAACGTAAAATCAGAAAAATCAAGGGGCTTATCTATACTCCCCATTTTCGTTGACAAAACTTGCTTTATCCTAGGTTGACCACCGAGTACGTTATGGTGGGCACGTTCCTATGGACGGTCAGCGGCGCGCCCGACGACACAATGACTTCTGCCGTTACCGTGTCAAGCGTCGGCGGCCTGTCCGCGTTCTTGAATGCCACAAGCACTATGGCCAGCTCGCCAGAATCAATGATCGCGTTGTTGTTAGAGTTGGCGGTAAAATAGATGACAGCCGAGGTGGCGCCCGGGCCGGGGCCGACGCCTGGAATCTCGCTGATGAGGCTCTGCGCCTTGGCGGCCGCAAGCGCGCTGTCAATGTCGTTAAAAGTGCCAGAAGCAAGCGTACCTTTGTAGATGTTGTCGTAAGCCACGCTCTTGCTGAAATATTTTATCGCAGTCTTGGATGCCACAATGTCTACAGACGAGCCTCCCGATGCAACCTTGATGGGTATTGTGTAAGCGTCAAGCTTTAGCGCGGTCGTATTGCCCTTGGCAGTCGCCTGGCCTGCGATCTCTAGCGCACTGCTGGCTTCCCCCAGGCCTGACGAGATCGTCGCCTTGGCCTTCTGGGTCGTCGAGAACCCCGTGTTCAGGACAACAAAGGCAAGGGCGGCCGCAACGATGACAAACGCAATCAGGACTATGGCCGATTCTATCCCTACCACCCCTCTTTTCCGGGCAAAAACTTTTCCCTTAAAGGCCATTCTGTCATCGGTATAGCTTTGGTTTTACCTAAAACCTGTAGTATGTCTGAAAACAGACCGCACTGTAGGGCCCGGCATCCGACAGCCTGCATGCAGCGGGTCAGTCGTAAACCGGCGTGCCGTCGGACTTGAACTTTTTGATCCTCTTGCCCTCGCCCGAGCCGCCAGAGTGGGTCTCTGGCATCGCTTCGTGCCCGCGCCTGCCGCGAGCGCCCCTCGTCGCAGACAGGAGCCCTACGAGGAAGACAAACACCCCTGCAGCCACGGCATACATGAACATTGATTCGGCCATGCACAGGCATAGATGATTGTCGAAGATAAAGTTGTCGATAAGAAAATTAGAGGCGGCTAGCCGGTAGCCATTGCGACGGTCGTGTTGGCCAGCTCACCGGTGACGTCAAGCTTCCACAGGCGAGCAACCGATGCCTTTGAGAACGTGACGCTTGCGGACGACCCCGGCTCTGGCGCCTCGCCGTCCAGCTTGCCTGCCATGTTGACCCTGAAAACCTTGCCATCTTCGCCCTTTAGTCCCATAGATACTACTATCTTGCCGCCCTTGACTATGGTCGCCTTGCCTGACTCGACTATGTACGGTTTTTCTCCGACAGTCACGTCGCCGGACGTTATTCTCAGGTTAAAACCGCGCTTGCCCTTCATGCCTTCCATCTGGAGGTTCATGGCAACGTCGGCGCCGGTGCTGTTGTCGCCTCTCTTTAGGGGCGCTGCACTTCCTGAAACGTCCATGTCAAGCGTCGCCGGCGTGTCTGCCGCACTCGTGCCGTTGGCTCGCTGGCCCGGTTCCTTCATCGGCTTGCGTGGCTTTTCGTCGTCTGCCTCTCCAACCCTGTGCTTTGGCGGCTTTTTCTTTGGCTCGTCTCTTGGCTCTTCTTGCGCGTGAGCGCTTGCAATGCTTACGACGGATAGCATCAACACCACTGATACGAGTAGCGGCAAAATTTTGCCCTTCATGTGACGAATAGTTCCGGATGCAGACTTAACCTTATTGTTGTAGTACTTTTAACAACACAAATCTATAGCCCTAGCTGGGCTGTGGAAAAATGAAAAAGAAAGGAAAAAGGGGAGTTTTAATCCCACTTGCTCCACGCGGCCATCCATCTGTATGTCCACGTGTTTAGTTTTGCACCCAACGCCGCGATGGGAACCGTTAGCACTGCACCGGCACCTGAACCCAGGGCGACAGGCGAGTTGTAGAACTTGCCTACCTGGGGCTCTATAGGCGTCATGTATGCAGGCAGTGTCGGTCTCGGATACTTGAAGGCCACCTCGAGCGGGTCCCTTACAAGCAACAGGTTGACCATGTTGAACAGCGGGAAGGATAGGCCAACCAGCGTACCGCCAATGAGTATGGCAGCGTGCTTGTTGCGTCTTGTCGCCCAGTACGAGAGGTCCATAAGCATTGCCGACGGGATCCACACTGGCACTACGACGAAGTCGTAGGGATATCCGAGTGCAAACCACGCGCCCTTCGCCACCCATGTGTAGATGGTCATGATTGTGGCGTAATAGGTTGCAGTGCCTGGAACACCTGTAAACAACATGTAGTATATTGCGCCTACAGCAAGCATCGTCGACTGCGACACCGAGAATACCACGAAGGATGTCCACATCCAGTCTGTGTAGAAGATGTAGTCACCTGCGTTGATGGTGAGCAGTGTGCTGTTGACAGCAACGACTACTATGAACAGGTAGTGCGTTGTACGTCTAAGCCAGACCATTGGAAACCTAGTCATTATGCTCGTATATAAAATTTTATGTTGCGCAAAAGCTGGTGCGAAATCCGCACATTTGGGGTGCGCAGTGTCCGCCGCCAACGAGAAAATTAAAAGAAAAAGAGAAAAAAGGAGCTAAGCCCTTACTGGTTTTTCGCCGACGACCTTCATGATCCAGAAGAGTCCGAGCGCTTCAATAACCGTCAGGACTGACAGTGCGTAAAGGCCACTTGGCAACGGATATGCCCACGGATAGACTGTGACGCCCACATAGACACCGCCTGCAGTTGCAGCCCAGCACAGAGCAAAGCCAAGGATGTAAACACCCTTCATGTTTTCGACTCTGCGGCCGATCATGCGCTCGATGTCGTCGCGGCTCTCGCCGCCTCCACCGCTACCGCCCTTACGTCCACCACTTCCGTATCCCTTTGGTAGAGTCATTTGCTATACAAACAGGGCATGCCTTTTTAAATATTGCTGTCGCGGGCGAGGCTCGCGCCGGCACGTGCGGAATCCGTCGCCTGGAAAAAAGAAGAAAGGAAAAGGGCTAGAGTTGCCCGGCTACGGCGCTTTCCTGCCGCCAAAAATGCTTCCCAAGCTTGTTCCTCTGAACCTGGTCACTGCAATCGCCAGGGCGATCACAAGTGCGGCTATTATGGCTGCGCTGGTCGGGAATTCGGGCACCACGACTATGCCAAAGTCGACCGCTTCGGCGGACTGGCCGCTTTCAGAGTTGATGGCGATGCTGACTGTCTTGGCTCCTCCTTCATCAAACGTGAACTTTTGAAAGCCGGTGCTCAAGTCGGTAAACTGGTTCACGCGCTCTTCAAGCACGTTGCCGCCTGCGTCTTTTACCGTAAAGTTGTAGCTCACCCTCTCAATTGGCAGGTTCTGGTTGTTGGTAAAGATAAAGCCAAACTCTACTTCCTTGCCCGGCTCTATGGACCTTGGCTCCCAGTCGAGGTCTATGCTAAAGGTGCCGCTGGAAGTGCTTTTGCGTAACGGGGGCGTGGGGGTTTCAAGATTTGCCGGCGTGTCTGGCTGCCCTGTGCCTTCTTGCAAAAGCGAGAACTTGTACTTGACGGGCCCGTTGCCGGAGGCCCCCTCTTCATAGGTCTCTGCCTTGACGGGGTACGGAAAATCATTTACGACCCATACCCTGTTGTCCCTGCCGCCCTCGTGCCATCCTATTATGGTAGAGTCGTACACGCCTTCCTGGACTTTGACCTGCTCATTGCCCATCGGCGTGATCTCCTCTCCGCCTATCTTGCCCCAGGAAGGCTGGCTCAGGGAGAGCGGCTTTGACTTTGCCGTGAACGCCTCAAGCCACTGCAGCGACCTGCCGTAGGCGCCGATGAACGGCCTCAGGTCGTCCGGGATGTCCGAGCCCCCGCCAAGGGACGCGAGGTTGTCGCCAAGCTTCATGGTGCCGGAGTAGACGCGGCCATTGTACTGCACAAATGTTGGCGCAATCCAGTTGCCGTCTGCGTCCTGCTCTTTAAAATAAACAGTCATCTCGAAAGGATCGTTATTGTTTGTGTCTAAATTCTGTATCCTGTATTTTACAAACATGTCCTGCTTGGCGCCTTCGCCTACATACCACCTGTCGTCAGTCTGGGCATATGCCGCGTTTGCAGCAGCGGCCACAATGCCAAGCGCCAGCATCAAAGCAATCGCGGAAGAGGTAAAAAACCTGTAATCCATTGCTAAAAATATATGCAGCGACCCGATAAATGTTTCACGCGACGATAAGCAAATAAGTGGAGCGTTACAACCACGGCTGTGTGTAACTGCCCCAAGGTCACATTCTATGAAGTCGAGTTCAAGCTTGCAGGCCTGAAGGTCGTGCCGACGCACAAGAACTGCGGCGACGGCCTCAACGACGACCAGTTCAACTCGTTTGAAAAAGAGCTGGTAAAATACTGGGGCTACGAGCGAAAGTAGGGCCCCTTTATATACAAAGGGCGAAAACAGTTTAAATTCTCCAACCACGACCAGACGCCAGATCACGTCAACTTTATTAATGCCGGGACAAATTCCGTCTTGGTGGTTTTGAATGACCAAAATGTATAACGTTACAGTCGAAACGTCGGGTGTAGATGCAACAGAAGGCAAAGAATGGGCCAACGAGCTTGCAAACGTTTATGCCGATATGGCAGTCTCGGACGTAAACGTCTCTGGAAGCAAGATCTCATTCAAGGCAGGAATGACAGGCATGGACGACACCGAGGCCGAAGACATCAAGATGAAGGTCGACGAGTACCTCGTAATGCACGAAGCATTCGCTGTCAAGAAGGTCGAAGTCCGCTAAGGCCACTCGGCCTCTTTTTCTTGTTTCAAAAAATACGATACTTACGAATCATAATCAATCGTTACTAATGTTGAAATACGAAATTCGCCACGGTTGCGTGAACGCATTAGATGACTTGCAAAGGTATATGCATACGTCACAAGGCTCAAAAGCCAGTCGGCTCCGGCAGGTACGCTTCCGGACAAAAGAGATGCCAGATCTGCGAGATATTCATC
>NZ_JBOGQF010000083.1:0-8082 GCF_050748925.1 Nitrososphaera sp. | reverse complement strand
CTTCCGCCCTCGCCGGCTACCATTACGGTCCCGACCATCGCGGGGTGCAGGCTGCAGTAGTACGGGTACTCTCCCGCCTCGGTGAACATGAATTCATAGGTCCCGTTCGCGAGTATCAACTCTGATGCGGGATTCTCTACAGTGCCGCCGAACTTTCCATCCGCTGTATTATCAGCGCCAGAAGTCGCGGTATGTGGCTGGGTATCCTTGTTCGTCCATACCACGGTATCACCCACGTTAACTTCGACAGGGTTGGGCGAATAAGCGTTGGTGGTCTTGGTCGATGCCCCTGGAACAATGTCGACGTTTACTGTGGCTGCGAATGCGGGCTGGCTTGGCAATGCCATCGTGGTAGCAAAAATAGCTACCAGTCCAGCAACTAGTGCTGTATATCTCTTCATTAAAATGAAACTCTGCTGCAAATTTAAAACCGTTTTGGGGGATTGTTCTACATGATTGTTCTATGCAGCATGTTTTTAACGGCGGGCCGGGGATGAACCCCATGCGCATCGTGTCGTTTTTGCCAAGCGCCACCGAAACGCTTTACGAACTGGGGCTTGGCGGCAGCGTAGTGGGCGTGACCCACGAGTGCAAATATCCCGCGGCGGCAAGGAGAAAGCCGCAGGTGATACGCCCGTCCTTTGACCCTGCCAAGATGACTGGGCGGCAGATAGACGGCAAGATTGTCGAGCTTTTAGATGCAGGCCGGGACATTTACATTGTTGACGACGAGCTCTTGAAAAAGGCAGACCCGGACCTGATAGTCTCGCAGGGGCTGTGCGAGGTCTGCTCCCCGTTTACCAAAGAGACAAGCAGGGCCGTCAGCGTGCTTGGCGGCAAGCCAGACGTGCTTGTGCTCGACCCGCATGACCTTGATGACATACTGGTGAGCATAATGGACGTCGCAGAAAAGGTCGGCAGGGTAAAGGAGGGGCGCAAGCTTGTCGCGTCGCTGCAAAAGCGCATCGACGCCGTAAGGATGATGAAGGCCAAAAGCAGGCCGAGGGTGATGTGCATCGAATGGGTCGACCCGTTTTTCACCGCGGGGCACTGGGTCCCGCAGATGGTAGAATATGCCGGCGGCGTGAATGGCGCCAGCGTCGCCGGCGAGCAGTCGCGCAGGATGGACATTGACGAGGTCGCCAGATTCGACCCGGAGATCATAATCATGATGCCGTGCGGCTTTGGGGTAAAGAGGACGATGGAAGAGATGAAGGTGCTCAAGGGGAACAAAAAGTGGGAGTCACTTCGGGCAGTCAAAAAGGGCGACGTTTACGCTGTCGAATCTGGAGCATACTTTAGCAAGCCCAGCCCGCGCACCATAATAGGACTTGAAATCATGGCCAAGATAGTGCACCCCGAGGCGGCTAGGAAGATAAAGGTGCCAAAAGGGTCGTACAAGAAAGTGCGACAGTCGCAATAAATGTGCAGATGAAAAAGGAAAAGAGAAAAGGTTACTGAGTCAGCGAGACTTCGATGTAGACGTCTTCAGGGATCTTTAGCCTCATCAGCTGCCTGATTGCCCTGTCGTCCGCGCCTACGTCGATTACGCGCCTGTGAATCCTCAGCTCGTATTTGTCATAAGTGTTGGTGCCCTGACCGCAAGGCGACTTGCGCGTCACGATCTTCATGCGCTTTGTAGGCAGAGGATGGGGGCCGCGGATCTTGATCCCGCTCTTTTCGCCCATTCCCTTGATCTCGGTGCATACGCCCTCAAGCGTTATGAGGTTCGTGCTTGTGAGTTTGATTCTTGCTGCCTGTGGCATCTTTTTCACTTACTTTTTGTTCGGGTCGTACTTTTCCGTGATGCTAAGGACTACGCCTGCAGCGATGGTTGTGCCCATGTCGCGGAGTGCGAACCTGCCGATCTCGGGAAAGTCCTTGAAGGTCTCTATTGGCAACGGTCGTACCGGCTTTATCCTGACGATTGCTGCGTCGCCTGTTTTCAGGAACTTGGGTGCCTCTTCAGTCGTCGCGCCCGTCCTTGGGTCAATCTTGGACACAAAGGCCGAAATGGTGGCTGCTACCTGCGCAGTGTGCGCGTGCAGCACTGGCGTGTATCCAGGCGCGATTGCCGTCGGGTGAGAGATGACGATGATGCGAGCCTCGAACTCCTTTGCAACCATCGGGGGGTTGTCTGCCGGGCCGATGACGTCGCCGCGCTTTATCGATTTCTTGTCGATGCCGCGGAGGTTAAAGCCGACGTTGTCGCCTGCCTCTGCCGACTCCATCTGGGTGTGGTGGGTCTCGATGGACTTGACCTCGCCAACTGCGCCGGACGGCATGACGACCACCTTGTCGTTTGGCCTCATCTTGCCGGTCTCGACCCTGCCCACTGGCACGGTGCCTGCGCCGGTGATTGTGTATACGTCCTGTACCGGGATCCTGAGCGGCTTGCCGATTGGCTTTTCTGGCGGCTCAAATGCGTCCAGCGACTCTGCAAGCGTGACGCCCTTGTACCATGCCATGTTCTCGGATCTCTTTACCAGGTTGTCTCCCTTCCATCCCGACACGGGAACGAAACTAATCTTGGCCGTGTTGTAGCCGACGGACTTTAGCATCTTTTCCACGCTGTCCTTGACTTCCTTGTAGCGGCCTTCCTGGTAGCCGACGTCATCCATCTTGTTCAGCGCCACCACTATCTGGCCCACGCCCAGGGTCTTGGCAAGGAATGCGTGTTCCCTGCCCTGACCTCCCGACTCGATGGATGCCTCGGTTTCACCAGGCTTGACAGAGATGACCAGGATTGCGGCGTCTGCCTCGGAGGCGCCGGTGATCATGTTCTTGATAAAGTCCTTGTGACCCGGAGCGTCTATGAGTGTGAAGAAGTACTTGGCGGTCTCGAATTTCTGGAAGGCGAGGTCGATTGTGATACCCCTTTCCCTCTCGTCCTTGATCGAGTCCATGACCCAGGCGTACTTGAAAGTATCGCCCTTGCCTGTAGCTTCGGATTCTTTTGCATATGCATCGATGGTTCTCTGGTCGATAGCGCCCAGATCAACCAACAAGTGACCTACTGTAGTAGATTTACCATTATCTACGTGGCCTACAACCACAATGTTAAGGTGTGGTTTTTTGCTAGCGCTCATAGAGCAACAACACGCCATGGGCTTTATGTATATTTCGGCTCGAATTGTTGCGAATTCTTGTACGCCTCATGGCCGGTTTTTGGCGCGGCAATGCACGCGCGCCGGCCGAACAGCCCAATAATTGTAGAGAAATGTATCGCAAGAGTTTTAAACCAAAGACAGCGAGTTTCAAAACATGCGAGTTACAATCAGCGCCATCAAGGCGGACATAGGAGGCATTGGCGGCCACACGCGCCCAAGCGACGAGCTTGTGGCATCGGTCAAGAGCTTTGTGGCCAAGAACGCAAAAGGTTTGCTAATTGATTATTACATAGGCTATACCGGCGACGACATCCACATAATCATGACCCACAAGCAGGGCGTCGACAACGCCAAGATACACAAGCTTGCGTGGGACGCCTTTACGGTGGGGACGGCGGTCGCAAAGGAGCAGGGCCTCTACGGCGCGGGGCAGGACCTGCTAAAGGACTCGTTCTCTGGCAACGTCAAGGGCATGGGTCCGGGCGTCGCAGAGATCGAAGTCGACGAGCGCCCAAGCGAGGTTTTCTGCATCTTTGCCGCTGACAAGACAGAGCCGGGCGCCTACAACTTCCCGCTGTGGCGCATGTTCGTCGACGCGCGCAGCAACACCGGCCTGCTCATCAACGAAAAGCTTGCAGCCGGCGTCGTCGTCAGGATACTGGACGTGATGACCGGCAAGATAGCGGACTTGAAGATGTGGGAGGACAAGGCAGAGCTTGAAGCGGCGCTTATGTACCCGGGCCGCTACGTCGTCTCCGCGGTCTTTTCCGACGACATGGCAGAGCAGATCGTCTCTGCGTCGACTGACCGGCTGCACAACATCGCCGGCACATACGTCGGCAAGGACGATCCTATCATGATAGTCAGGACGCAAAAGAACTTTCCAGCCACCGAGGAAGCCGGCAGCGCCTTTAACGACCCGCACTATGTCGCAGGCAACACTAGGGGGAGCCACCACATGCCCCTCCAGCCGGTAAAACTGAACTCGGCTGCGAGCCTCAACTATTCCATACCCATCGTGTCGTGTTTGCTGTTTTCGATGCACAACGGCAAGCTGGTAGGCCCGCACGACGGCTTTGGCACCGTGGACTGGGACCTACAGAGGATGTGGGCGTCAGAGCGGGCGATGATAATGCGCAACCAGGGCTTTATCCACCCCGCCACGCTCATCCCAGAAGAGCTTGAATACAACAAGGGCTATGAGGCGCGCATGGACAAGCTAAAGTCGAAATTCAGGGACATGGAAGAGAGCAAGAAGGGCAAAGGGAAGCGTTGAACAGGCCCCTCATAATTAATTTCAAGAATTACGGAGAGGCGTCGGCAGGCAGGACGGTCGAGCTTGCCGTCGACGCGCAGGACGTTGCAGAAAAACTCGGCGTCGAAATCGTGCTGGCGCCCCCGCAGCCGGCCCTTGCCCTCGTATGCAAGGCAGTCAGCAAGATCCAGGTGGTCTGCCAGCATGTCGACGACGCGCAGCCGGGCGCGACCACCGGCTTTTTCGTGCCAGAGGTCGCCAAGTCGTACGGCGCCGCAGGCTCGCTGATAAACCACAGCGAGCACAGGATAGGGATGCCTGCCATCAAGAGCCTTGTCGAGCAGATGCGCCGGCTCGGCATGGTTTCCATAGTGTGCGCCCAGACGCCTGGCGAAGTGAGCATGGTTGCAGATTTCAGGCCGGATTTCATCGCCATCGAGCCGCCAGAGCTCATCGGGAGCGGGCGGGCGGTGTCAAAGGAAAACCCTGCCATCATCACCGACTCGATAAAGGCGGCTGGCGGCAGAGCCAAAGTCATCTGTGGCGCCGGCATCACAGACAAGGGCGACGTTGCCAAAGCAATAGAGCTTGGTTCCCACGGCATCCTGGCGGCAAGCGGAATCGTGAAAGCCAAATCGTGGCCGGAAAAGATAGCCGAGCTTGCTTCGGGAATGCACCTGTTGTAGCAGGAAGAGGCCGATCTGAACGTTGCAACACTTGCCCTGTTGCAGCAAGCGTACAGAACATTCTAACGTTTTGGCAACACCTAACCCCAATCGCAAAGCCGGTTCTATGCGATTAATGGCGTAATGATAACAAGTTTCCGGACCATCCTCCAGAATATCGTCAGGTTCTCCTCAAATTACCGCCGGAAATGAACAGAGCGTTAACCTACTAGTTGCGGCTCGTATGAGAGGGACATGAAGACTGCGTCAAAATCGTTACAGGGAAGGTTTTACATTTGAGTTCTCAGATTGTCAGGACCAGCGAAATGAGCAAGAGCCGCTGGTTGGTCAGGGCCCTCATCCTGGCCGCGGTTGGCATAGTCCTTGCGGTAAAGCTATACTTTTTGATTTTCATCGTCGACTTTGTCATAGGCATCTACAGCTTTGTAACCACGGCTGTCCTCTTTACGGTCCTGCTCCTCGCGTATGCCAGGTTCAGGGACCCGTACCTCGCCGCCCAGGAAAAGGTGCTGACAAGCGCCAAGCCGCTTGTCAGCATCATTGTGCCGGCAAAAAACGAGGAGGGCAACATAAGGGAATGCGTCCAGGCGTGCATTGACTCGACTTACCAGAACAAGGAGATAATCATCGTAAACGACGGCAGCACGGACAGGACAACCGAGATACTCGACGAGATGCGCAGGAGCTCAAACATCACCGTCATCCACATGTCAAAGAGCGCGGGCAAGAAAAAGGCCGTCAAGGCCGCGACCGACATTGCAAGGGGCGAGATATTCGTACTGACGGACAGCGACATCACGATTGCGCCGGATGCCGTCGAAAAGACGGTCGAGATCTTTCAGAGCGACAAGGCCGTCGGGGCCGTAACCGCGCATGGAAGGGTGAGAGGAGCTGCGCAGGGCAATGCGCTTGAAAAGATCCAGGATGTCTGGTACGACGGCCAGTACAGGATAATCAAGGGAATAGAAGGCTCTTTTTCCTCCCTCACCTGCTGCTCGGGCGCGTACACTGCCTTCAAAAAAGAGGCGGTCCTGCCGTTCATGGACAGGTGGGCCAACGACAGGTTTGCAGGCGTGGACTTTAAATTCTGCACCGACAGGCTGATGACGGCTTTTGTGCTGGGCTCCGGCCCGCAGCCAGCAAGCAGCAAGCAAGCCACGGCAAGCAGAAGCATTTCGATACTTGAAACGGGAGACGACAGCCTTGACAGGATGAAGTCAACGTCCGACCCCGACTTGGAAGAAGGCGAAGATTCGCCCAAAGGTCTGTGGAAAGTCCTCTACAGCCCGAGTGTAAAGGTCCTCATTGGCCCGCCCACAACCTTCAAGTCCCTGATCAAGCAGCAGATAAGGTGGCGCAAGAGCTTTATCCGGAGCATCTTTGCCACCGGCGGCGTATACTGGAGGAGGCCGCTGCCTGCAGCAGTTATCTATTACCTGCAGACGGGGCTAAAAATAATCCGGCCCCTGATAGTACTCAACGCGCTCGTACTTTTGCCGCTGCAGGGCGACCTGCTGTCGGCCGCGTTTTACCTTTCAGGCGTGCTCTTTACGGGCATGATATACGGAATAGAGTTCAGGCTGAGGAATCCCGGCAACAGCCAGTGGCTGTACCGGCCCATCATGACGCTGCTTTCGACATTCGTGTTCAGCTGGCTTTTGATATACGCGGCCGTCACTATCAGAAAGTCGGCCTGGAGATAGGCGGGGGAGAAGATTGGCAGCTATTAACCCTCGAACCAAGGACAGGCCCATCAAAGGCAGAAAGAAGAGGTGGGACGCAATCGTGGTAGGAATCGGCATGACGCTCGCATTTAGCATCGTGCTGATGAGGCTCACGGGATATTTCCCGTGCGATATCGTCAATGCGCTCCAGCCGTCTGCGGCCATCAATTGCGGAGACTCTGTAGAATCAAACTTTGGCGCCTTTTTCGAGTGGGGCAAGAATTTGATCGCATCCTATCTTCCCTAGCCCCGGCCTTTTCTCATAAAGGTCGCAAGTTTTAGCGAGTTTTATTATCGAGGTTGAGATACCAGAATGGCAATTAGGCTCCAGGGCATATATCTGTAATAGCTACCTAGAGTACGGCTTTAGTTTCAGCATTGAGGCTTAGCCTACTTAATTATGCCCCATAACACTTGAGTGTCACGTTTAGCCCTTCTTCGAGTTGGTTTGACCTCGCAGCATGACGTAAAAAGTCAATATGAATTCATACTCGCCTGCTCTGTGAGACGCCATGAATATGGGAACACATAATGAAAAAGCTGAATCACAAAAAGTACTCGTGATCGGCCTTGGTCAGATCGGATACAGTAACGCAGAGTACATGACTCGCCGCGGCCTCCACGTCGAGGGCTTTGACATCAGCGAAAAGGCGATCAAGAGGGCACTGGACGACGGGGTTATCCAGAACAGGGCAACGGGCTTTGCAGGGTACGATTACTATTTCATCTGCATCTCCACCCACAACCCCGACGACATGTTCGTGCCCTACCAGCAGGGGATTTTTGACCTTGCAGAAGCGATTGCAAAAGAGGGCAAGGAAGGGGCGCTGCTTGGAATAGACAGCACCATAACAAGGGGCACCACGAGGAAGGTCTGCGACATCGTGAGGCACAAGCTGCACGTCGTCCACGTTCCGCACAGGTTCTACATCCACGAAAAAGACAAGCATGGCGTGAACCAGACGAGGGTGCTTGGCGGCTGCGAGAGCTGCTGCGTCGAGAAAGGCAGGGAATTCTACGGCGACATGCTTGGAATCCCGCTCCACGCCGTGAGCGCGGTCGAGACGGCCGAGCTGACCAAGATAGTGGAAAACACCTACAGGTACGTAGAGATCGCGTTTGCAGAGGAGCTAAAGATTTTCTGCGACAATTCCGGCGTCAGCTTTGGCGAGCTGAGGGAGGCGATAAACACGAAATGGAACATCAAGATACTCGACGCCAAGGAAGGCATCGGCGGGCATTGCCTGCCAAAGGACAGCCAGATGTTCCTCACCCTGACCAGAAACGAGCTTGAAACGAGCATAATA
>NZ_JBOGQF010000082.1:0-8094 GCF_050748925.1 Nitrososphaera sp. | reverse complement strand
CTCGAGCTTGAACGCCCTGTAGCAATCGAGTTCGACAACAGGATGTCTGTTGACGAGATCGACAGCTTTATCGCAGCGCTCAAGTCGGACGGCAAGGTCAAGCTTGTTAACGCATCAGACCTTACCGGCCTCCAGCTGACCGTCAAGGGGGGACTTGCAGCATGACCGACGCGCCTCCGAACAACCAGCTCACGCAGACGCTTTTCCAAAAATGCCAGCAGCGTGTGAACAATGCGGGAAGGATTCACGTCAGCAAAAAAGCGTGGACGGTGAGGACCCTTACGATAGTCTCGACCATTGCGCTCATAGTATACACAATACACCTCGGAGTCACCATGCAGGACCCGTTCGTGGTAGCAGGCATAATAATTCCCGCACATTCTCTTGCTTACCTCATAATAGGGTGGCTACTGTTCAAGTCGCCTGCAACAGGCACACCTGGAAACGATCTGGTCTCGGTCATTGTTCCGGTATACAACCAGAAGGGCATGATAGAAACCGTCATCGACGCCATCTATCGCTCGACCTACCCGAACATAGAGGTCATCGCAGTCAACGACGGGAGCAAGGACGGCACGAAAGAGATCTTGGAAAGACTGGCAAAGAAGTATTCTACGTTAAAGGTGATCCACAAAAAGAACGAGGGCAAGCGCAAAGCCGTGGCAGGGGCATTTTACAATTCACGGGGCAAATACCTGGTGCTTATCGATTCTGACAGCGTGGTTGACGAGCACGCCGTCACCGAAGTCATGAAGGCCTTCAAAGCCGATTCAAAAATAGGAGGCGTGGTGGGTTTTGCCAAGGTGTGGAACGCAAACAAGAACATACTTACAAAATGCCAGGACGTATGGTATGATTACTCGTTCAACATCCGCAAGTGCGCCGAGAGCTATTTTGGGTCGGTGATGTGCATTTCCGGCTGCCTCGCGGCTTACCGACGCGAAGCCATAGCGAACTATATCCCGTACTGGATAAATGCCAAGCTCAAGGACAGCGAAGACCGGGAACTGACCACGTATGTCATTGCACCGCCAAAGGCCAAGCCGCTGATGACTCCTGGCACAAAAAAGATGATGCTGTGGATGTCAAGGTACGACGATGCAGAGGATCGCAGTCTTACGGGTCAGGCACTTATTGATTGGAAGGCAGTCTATGTCCCTTCTGCAATAGTCTACACAGACGTGCCAGAAAAAGTAAAGGTGTTTCTGAGACAGCAAAAGCGCTGGAAGAAGGGCACCCTCAGGGTAAACTTTTTTGTCAGCGGCTTTTTCTGGAGGAGAAACCCCATAATGTCGATACTTCTATTTTACGTGGAATTCATGCTGATGTTCACAAACCCTCTGATCCTTTTGATAGCGTTCGCCTATGAGCCGCTGGTGCTGAACAATTACTGGGTACCTGTGATATTCCTGCTGGGCTCATTATTGACGAGCATCGGACATGGAGCGGACTATAAGTTCCGCGATCCCACCTCAAAGACGTGGTACTACAAGCCACTGATGAACCTGATAACGGCGTTCGTCATTTCCTGGATAATTTTCCCTGCGATCTTGAGCTTGCGCAAAAACGAGTGGGGGACTCGCTGATGCAAGTCACCCAGCCCGTCAAGTGCAGCCAATGCGACATCCTGCTTGAAGGCCGGGGGCAGTTCATGGGGCACATGATCCATGGTCACGAGATGCCGATTGGGGAGACGGAGGAAGCATGGAAGTCGGCGTGCGCCGGTATGAAATGCGCGCTCGGCTGACTTCCATGGTACCTGAATGGCAAGCCTGATGGCAAAAAGCCGTAACCGGCAGAAAAATGATGCACCTTTCCGCATATCGTCTTGGATTGCAGCGTACAAACGCCCGCCGCACCCGGCGTGCGCCGGCGCCGCTATAAAAGAACGATTATTTTGCCACTTTCCACTGGAAACGCGCGCGTTAGCAAGGTCGCGGGGCAACATACATTAAACAGGCGTGCGCTCTTTTTTGCATGAGCGCCCAAAAGGCAGCCGACTATGAATCGCTCCTAAAGCGGCTTCAGGACAAGCTGGGGACAGACGCGAGGAAGGTGACTTCCCGGCTCGAGATCCCGCAGCCCCAGATCATCTGGGTCGGCAAGAACACGATATTTCGCAACTTTATGGAATTCCCAAAGGCCCTCAGGCGCGACCCGGAAAAGATACTGCTTTACCTGAACAAAGAGCTGGCATCAGCTGGCTATATCCAGGGCGACCGCGTCCATTTCCTTGGCCGCAAGACCCCGTCGTCGTTTTCGGCGCTCATTGACAGGTACGTCAAGGACTATGTCCAGTGCCCGGTCTGCGGAAGCCCGGATACCCGCACAGAGAAGAACAAAAAGCTCGGCTTTTTGATATGCGAGGCGTGCGGCGCCAGGTCGTCCATCAAGGGCAACTACGCTTAGGCCCTTCCTGACGACAAAAAGTCGCGCTCGTGAAGGTTCTTTATCCAAGCGCTCACTATTGACGCGTCGCCTTCATACTGCTTGCGCACCAGCGCGTTCATCTCCTGGAATTCCGCGACTTTTTTCTTTATCCCGTGGTTCCTTCCTGCGACATGCTGCGAGACTTCGATCTGCTCGACGCTGGTGTCGCATATGTTGCACCGCAGGATTGCGCCGCTCACGATGGAGAAAAGGTGTTGCGAGTTATTTGCTGCATTATCGAGCAGGCTTGCCACATTCGTCAGCTATTTTTGATCCGTGGCAGGCTCGCGCAGCGGGTCAAGCACGTATTTCAGCTCAGGATCGCTTGACAGCTTGTCCAAAAAGCTGCGGACAATCTGCCTCGTGGTGCGCTCGGCCGTGCCCTCGCCCCTGTGCTGCACGTTCACGACATAGTCATACACAAATGGGCTGATGTAAAGCGAGCACACGTCAGCTATCCAGCTGAACAGCGTATCGGTGGTCTGGTCCTCTATCATGCTCTGGCGTTTTTCCTCAAACGCCTTGCCTATGACGCGCACGTTGTAGAGGTACATCTTTTTTCCCGTGCCCTTTTCCACGCCCGTGAAAAGCACAGAGTTGCGCTCGTCGTATACGAGGCCAAACGAGACGTTGCGGGGCATCTTTACGTGCTTGCTCTTTTGCGCGTGGTCAAACAGCTCGTCCATCAGCGCCTTGAGGAGCGCGTAAAAACGCTCGGCGGCCTTTTGCTTCTCCTCTTTGTCCTCTTTCTTCAGTATCCCCACCGCCTCAGTGCATGGCGCCGGCGGATTAAAATGTTGGGCAGAACACATTAGCTGAGACTGCGGCAGATCTTGCAAAATATATGAGATGCACCTTCTCAATCGATAAAATTTCCATAAAACTGCCTCGATCGCTACTATCATGTCAACCTATTTCACTTTTCAATCGGCAAAAATTGACTATTGGTTCTAAGTACCAACGAGGAACTATCTCATCATGACAGCCATAATGTCGCTTCACCACGAAGCAACCACCAACAGCAACTTTACGACCGGCCAGAGCTGGGGCGCACTGAGGAAGGCATGGAAGGGATACAGGATCGCAAAGGTACAGGGCGATGCCGCAAGAATGCGCGAATACGCAGGCAAGATCCGCAAGATCCAGGGCGAACTGGGCGTAAGTGTTGCATCCTTCCCGCACCTAGGAATCAACTAGGCGCGGTTCTTCCTTTTTTCTATCTTATTATTATCCGTAAATCGAACTGCCTGACAGCTGCTGTTTCAGTTTTGCCTCGATGGCCCCTTTTGGCATCGCGCCTACAATGATGTCAACTGCCTTGCCGGCCTTGAATATCATCATTGTGGGTATGCTCTGCACGCCAAACGTGCCGGCGACCCGCGGGTTCTCGTCGACGTTCAGCTTGCCAAACACTACCCTGCCCGCATATTCTTTGGCCAATTGATCGATGACCGGCGCGACCATCCTGCACGGGCCGCACCAGGGCGCCCAAAAGTCGACCAGGATAATGGGGTATTTCGCAGTCTCGCCAGCAAAGTTGGCGTCGGTGAGGTGCACCGGCTGCGTGATGGATGCAATGGCCGCCTTGTCGGCTGCCATTTTCTGGAGCTCTGCCATCTTTCTCTGCCTTATCGCCTCAAGCTCGCTGTCGTCAGACACGGCAACTGGTTGGAAAAAGAGCGCTATTATTCCTTTGCCGGCGATATCTAATTATTTCCGCGCAGTGGATATTCCAGCATTGGCGCAAGACGACGAGGCGGGCATTGAGGCAGAAGAGGACACCGAGGCATTGAGGACAGAGCTGAGAGAGGCCAAGGAGGCTGCCGAGGCCAACCTCAACAAGCTGAAATACCTCATGGCCGACTTTGACAATTACCGCAAGCAGATGGAAAGGCAGGTCGCCTCAAGGGTCGAGTCGGGCAAGGCTGAGCTCTTGCTAAAGTTCCTCAACATCCGGGACGACTACCAGCGTGCGCTGGAGATGGCGCAAAAGGACGCCAGCAGCCCGATAGTGGCCGAGGGCCTGGGCGGCATACTGCGCAACATAGACTCTCTGCTTGCATCTGAAGGCGTGATGGCCATAGAGGCGGCGGGGACGCCCTTTGACCCAAACGTGCACGACGCAATCGCGTTTGCGCCCAGAGACGACGTCGATGAGAACATGGTGACCACCGAGATAAGGCGCGGCTACATGCTCAACGGCAGGGTGCTGCGGGCCAGCATGGTCGAAGTCGCCCGGAAGATAGTTAAAAATAGAGATACTGCCAATACCGGTTGACCAGAGGAGAAAACAATGGGAAAAATTATCGGCATAGACCTTGGAACGAGCAATTCTGCGGCTGCATCCATGATAGGCGGCAAGCCGACCATAATCCAGGCGGCAGAGGGCACGTCGGTAGGCGGCAAGGCCTTCCCGTCAGTCGTGGCGTTTACCAAAGAGGGGCAGCTCATCGTGGGCGAGCCGGCGCGCAGGCAGATGATCTCAAACCCTGAGGGGACGGTCATCGCGGCAAAGCGCAAGATGGGCACTGACTTCAAGTTCCGCGTATTTGGCAAGGAATACACGCCCCAGCAGGTATCGTCATTCATACTTCAAAAGATAAAGAGGGACGCCGAGGCGTTCCTTGGCGAGGCTGTCGACCGCGCCGTCATCACCGTCCCTGCGTATTTCAACGACAACCAGCGCCAGGCGACCAAGGACGCAGGCGAGATTGCGGGCCTGCAGGTCGTCAGGATAATTAACGAGCCCACGGCCGCGTCGCTTGCGTACGGCCTCGACAAGGCCAACAAGGACCTGAAGATCATGGTCTTTGACCTGGGCGGGGGGACGCTTGACGTCACGATAATGGAGATGGGCGGGGGCGTGTTCCAGGTCAAGAGCACGTCCGGCGACACGCAGCTTGGCGGCACCGACATGGACAACACACTCGTCGAGTTTGTCGTGCAAGAGTTCCGCAAGCAGTCCGGCATCGACATCCACAACGACAAGGCCGCCATGATGAGGATAAGGGAGGCGGCAGAGAAAGCCAAGATAGAGCTCTCTAACATGGTGACGACAGAGATCAACCTGCCCTTCCTTGCATACGACCAGCAGGCGGGACCCAAGAACCTGATAATCCAGCTGACGAGGGCAAAACTTGAGGAGCTCATGAGGCCCATAGTGGACCGCTGCCGGCAGCCGATGCTGCAGGCGCTGCAGGACGCCAAGCTGACGCCGCAGGAAGTCGACAAGATAATCCTCATCGGCGGGCCGACCAGGATGCCTATGGTGAGGGAATTTGTAAACTCTGTCATGGGCAAGGAGCCAGAGAGGGGCATCGACCCGATGGAGGCAGTCGCGATGGGCGCGGCCGTGCAGGGCGCAATCATCGCCGGCGACGTCTCTACCGACATTTTGCTGGTGGACGTGACGCCGCTGACGCTCGGCGTCGAGGTGATGGGCGGCCTCAGGGAGCCGCTGATTGAGCGAAACACGACCATCCCGACCAAAAAGGGCAAGGTGTTCACGACAGCCGCAGACTACCAGACTGCCGTCACGATACACGTCGTGCAGGGAGAGCGCCCGATGGCGTCTGACTGCGTTTCGCTTGGCATGTTCAACCTCTCCGGCATCCCGCCGGCGCCAAGGGGCGTGCCGCAGATTGAGGTGACGTTTGACATCGACGCAAACGGCATCCTCAACGTCGCGGCCAAGGACCTTGCCACCCAAAAGGAAGCCAAGATAACCATCACCGCCAACAACAAGCTTTCAAAGGACGAGATAGAGAAGCTGAAAAAGGACTCGGAGGGCTTTGCCGAGGCCGACCGGAAGAAAAAGGAAGAGGCAGAGATAAGGAACGAGGCGGACAACCTCGTCTACGCGGCAGACAAGCTTGTCAAACAGGACCTCAAGGACAAGATAAGGCCCGAGCAGGCCGACAGAGTCAACAAGGCGACGCAGGAGCTCCGGGAAGCAATGGCGAGCAACAACAACACGGAAACGGTCAAGTCCAAGGTCCAGGAGCTGAAAAACGTCCTTGGGGAGGTGAGCGCCGAGGCATACAGGAACGCAGGCGCCCAGGCGCAGCCGGGGCCTACGCCGGAAGAGCAGCAGGCGTCGTCGGCAGCAGGCCCCAACCCGCAACCATGACATCGTGAACTGGAATGAGCAAAAAGGACTATTACGAAGTTCTTGGCGTGCAAAAGGGTGCCGGCAAGGACGACATAAAGAGCGCATACCGCAAGCTGGCGCTGCAGTACCACCCTGACCGCAACAAGGACCAGGGCGCCGACGAGAGGTTCAAGGAAATTTCAGAAGCGTACGCGGTACTGTCAGACGACGACAAGCGCAAGCGCTACGACACGTACGGCCACGTCGGCGCCGAAGAGGTGTTCCGCGGATCGGAGGCCAACTTTGAAGAGGTGTTCCGCGACATGGGCGGCTTTCGCGACATCTTTGAGCAGTTTTTCGGCCGCGGCGGAGGGTTTGGCGCCGACGTCTTTGGCTTTGGAGGAGGGAGGCGCAGGGGCAGGGACCTCGTTTACGACATGGAGCTGACGCTTGAAGACGTGCTCAGGGGCAAGAAGGAAGAAGTTGAACTGCCGCGCCTTGACCGGTGCGGCCAGTGCAACGGCTCCGGGGCGGCCGCAGGCACCAAGGCGCGCAAGTGCACAGTCTGCAACGGCCGGGGCCAGACCCAGCGCGTCTACAACCAGGGCGGCTTTTTCTCCTCCGTTTCCGTGGAGCCGTGCAGGACGTGCCAGGGCCGCGGCCAGATAATCGAGAGGCCATGCGCGGCCTGCAGGGGGTCTGGCAAGGTGCAAACGAAAAAGAAGCTTGAAATCAAGGTGCCGCCCGGCGTCGAGGACGGCATGGCGATGCAGATGAGGGGCGAGGGCGAGACGCCCGAGTTTGGCGCTCCCGGCGACCTTGTCGTGCGCATACACGTCAAGCCAAGCCAGCAGTTTGAAAGGCTGGAGGACGGGCACCTGCTGTACAACCACGACGTCCGGTTTACGGACCTTGCGCTAGGCACCGAGCTGCGCATCCCGACCCTTGAAGGGGCGGAGAAACTAAAGATACAGCAGGGCGCGCAGCCGGACGCCCTTTTACGCATCAAGGGCAAGGGGCTGCCGCGCTACGGCTCGTCAGGCAGAGGCGACTTGCTGGTAAAACTGCACGTCAAGGTGCCGTCGAAACTGACCGACAGGCAAAAGTCGCTCTTGAAAGAGCTAGACCGGGAGCTGGAGGACGCGTAAAGGCTTTATAGAAATTTTGCATATCTCCTCCCATGTCGTCACCATTTGATGAGTGGTTTGGAAAGAGGAGACGCTCGTGGTTTCCAGACGTAGACGAGATGATGCGAGAGATGGAAAAGATGATGCAGGACGCCTTCAAGAACATGGAGCAGCAGATGCCCAAGAACCTCGTCAAGGAGCGCAAGCTGGACGACGGAACCACTGTCAGGGAGATGGGCCCCATCGTCTATGGATATTCGGTAAAGATAGGACCGGACGGCAAGCCCGAGATACGCAAGTTTGGCAACATCGACGCCTTCCCCAACGTTCTTGGCGGCGGGCTGGCAGTCAAGGAAGAGCGCGAGCCCTTAGTCGACGTGATAAAGGGCTCTGACGAAGTGCGCGTCGTGGTAGAGCTGCCAGGCGTCAGCAAGGAAGACCTGCACC
>NZ_JBOGQF010000081.1:0-8117 GCF_050748925.1 Nitrososphaera sp. | reverse complement strand
ACCCTGTCGTTAGGGAGGCGGGGCAGGAGGTGGGTGATGGAATCGACTGCGATCCGGCCCGGCCCGGCTTTTGCAATTTCCTGGAACAGCGCCTCCATGCCGGCGTCGGTGAGGGCCGGCGCAATGAACCTGACCCTCGCGCCAAGCAGCTTTCTGAACTTTTCCTCGGTAAAAAGCGGGTTGAGGCTGACGTATGTGCACGCGTCGCCCTCTGCTATCCCGTCGCGGAGAAACTGCATGCAATACATCGTCTTGCACGAGCCGGAAGGGCCTGTCAGCAGGAACGCCCCTCTCGGCAGCGCGCCTTTCGAGCTGAAAATGTGGCGCAGGCCCGGAACCGCGTCTCGCCTGCCAGTGCCGTCCGCCATGTCTAGCAACCGGCCGGAAGGCACTTAAACTTTGATCTGCACGGCATCGATGAGCTTCTCCACCTGCTTTGTAAACGGGTGCGCAGGCTGCGTGAGCACCGTGAGAAACTCTTTTCTGCTAAACTGTATATCGCAATAGCACGGGATGGACGAGATGACTTCCATTCCAGTCTTGCCTGTGAGGAGCCCCTCGATGTCGTGGTTGCCTTCCGCTGCGCGGCCGCCTCCAGCTGCAAAGTCCGGCACGCAGTACCCTGCCACCCTGTTGAGGAGCAGGAACGACCTTGCGCCGTATTTTGTCAGCGAGCTGTATATCTCGGCCGCGAGCCTGTTCGTGCCGTCAATGTCGATCTCGCCCATCTTTAGCGTGAGAAAGAGCGCGTCGGCGACTGCCAGCGCGTTTATGGACCAGTACCTTATCCCGGGGCTCGTGTCTATGATGATATAGTCCGGCTCGTAGTTTGAGATCAGCTGCTCCCTCAGCAGTATGAACCTCCTGAGCTGCGACTTGGATCCTTCCATCGTGTTGCTCTCCATCTTGTAGATCTCTTCTTTTTTCACGTTGCACATGCCTATCCACAGCTTGCCGCCGTCTGCAACGCCCCCGGCGTACCCCTGGATGGTCTGGGTGACGTCGGTCATCACTTCCTCGACGTCGGCGTCGCCCTGCAGGTAGTCGTTGAGCCATTTCTTGGGCTCTTTCTCAAAGTAGGTGTAAAGGCTGGGGGCGTAAACGTCCAGATCGAGAAGCGCTACCTTGGAGCCCCTTTTTGCCAGAAGGGCTGCGCAGTTGGACGCAATCGTGGTCTTGCCGGTCCCTCCCTTGTACGAGTGGAAGGCAATGCACTTGGCCATGGGGATAGTTGAGGAGGCTACCATATAGCAATTTCCTAAAAGCGTTCTATTCAAGTTTAAATTCTCTGTCCAGGTACGCCTAGGCATGGCCGACCCTGACGCCCGGCGCCTGCTGTGGTTCCTCTTTGCCGGCTCCAGGGGCGGGGAAAACCGGATAAGGATAATCCACCTCCTGAAGGAGCAACCGTACAACATGAACCAGCTTGCCGAGGCGATGGGCCTCGACTACAAGGCCATACAGCACCACATCAGGGTCCTTGAGAAGAACAACATGGTGACCAAGCAGGGAGAAAAGTACGGCGTGCTCTATTTCATCTCAAACTACCTTGAGCACAACATCGAGGCCTTTGACGAGGTCAAGGCGGCGATTGAAGAGAAGGCGAAAAAGGGGATATGAAGAGATCTGGAAAAAAGTAAATAAGACGAATCGGTAGAGTTTGCAATATGTCGTTGATGATGGACATCAGCGCTGTGGTCAGCCTGGTGAACATTGGGGTGCTGGCCATCCTGCTGGCGACCTACGGCAGGATCTACAAGAACACAAAGGCGACTTTTACGCTCGGCCTGATGTTCTTTTCAGCCATGCTCGCGCTCCATAACGTCATCGCGGTCTATGGCTATTTTGCCATGGCGCCCCTCTATGCAGACGCCCTCTTGCCGTATTTCGTGGGCGTCCACATCGCGGAACTGGCAGGCATCGGCGCGCTCTTGAAAGTGACCATGAGGCCATTCTGATATCTTTCCATCCCTGCCCGCGCCAGCTGTGGACCGCCGCGGGAGGATCTGGTGCAAATTTGGAACAAAGTATAAGTGCAAAAATGGTCAAGTTTCGCATGAATTGGTAGAGACAAGCGTGCTCGTGTCGGCGCTGGCAGGCGCAGGCTCGTTCTTTTCGCCCTGCATACTTCCCATAGTGCCGGCGTTCATCTCCTACCTGTCGGGCACGACTCTCAGCGAGGTCCAGAACACCGGCGAAGGCTCGCAGGTGGCAGTCAAGCGCATGACGCGCCTGAACATATTCCTCAACACGGTGTATTTCGTGCTCGGCTTCTCGCTTGTCTTTGCGGTCCTTGGCGTGATATTCAACAGCGTCCTTGCCAACGTCGGCACCGGATTCCAGGGCACGCTCCAGTCGATAGGAGGGGTAGTCATCGTCGCCTTTGGCGCCTACCTGGTGCTTGCCACGAAATTCCGGTCGCTCAACTTTGAAAAGCGCATGACCAAAATACCCCGGTTCAAGACCAGCTACATAACCTCGTTCGTGTTTGGCGCGGCGTTTGCATCGGGCTGGACCCCGTGCGTCGGGCCCATCCTCGGGAGCACGCTCACGCTTGCCGCCACGTCGCCGGGAGCCGCATACAATTCATTGCTTGCATACGCACTGGGCCTCGGAATCCCGTTCCTGGTCACGGGCGCCTTCTTTTCGCAGGCCACCGGCCTCATCCGCAGGATGGTCAAGTACCTGAAATATTTCAACCCGATAATGGGGGCGATTCTGATAGTGCTGGGCATACTGGTGTTCACAAACCAGCTGAGCGTCGTCGCAAGTTTCCCCCTCGCTAACGAAATAGTAAACCTGGAGAGGGGCATATGAACAGGGACAACCTGAGCGCCCTTGCCGTGGGCGTAGCGGTGGTCGCGCTCATCGCCGGCTTTGGCGTCTACTTTAACAACCCTTCGCTGAATCCGGCAGCAGGCAACGGCGGCGAATTCGTTACGGCAGTCAGCGATAACGGCACCCGGGTCGCGATAGACAAGTCGCAGTTCCGGCAAGCGCCCGAGCTGGCGGGCATCAGCAACTACATCAACACAGGCGAGTTCAAGATCGCGGACCTGAAGGGCAAGGTGGTGCTGGTCGATTTCTGGACGTACAGCTGCATCAACTGCATCCGCACCATCCCGTACCTTAACGCGTGGCACGAAAAATATGCCGACGACGGCTTGGTTATAGTCGGCATCCATGCTCCGGAATTTGACTTTGAGAAAAATCCCGAAAACGTCCAGGCCGCAGTAGAGAAATTCGGGATAAAATATCCTGTCGTGCAGGACAACGAGCATGGCACGTGGGACGCCTACCAGAACCGCTACTGGCCCCGGAAGTACCTTGTAGACGACGAAGGCTACATTCGCTATGACCACATCGGCGAGGGCTCGTACGGCGAGACTGAAAAAGTCATAAAGTCACTCTTGCAAGAGCGCGCCGCCAACTCGGGCCAGGCAATAGCCATCGACGGCTCGGTGGTCAATCCGGACGCGCAGAGCGTCGACTTTGGCCAGATAAACACGCCCGAGCTGTACTTTGGCTATGATTATGCGAGGGCGCCCCTTGGCAACCCGGAAGGGTTCAAGCCAGAGCAGACGGTGACGTACAGCATCGCCGACGACCAGAAATTCGAGCCCAGCACCATCTACGTTTCAGGCAAGTGGGAAAACAAGCCGGCCTATATGGAGCTGAAAAGCGGCGTTGGGCGCATTGTGCTAGAGTACTCGGCCAAGTCGGTCAACATCGTGGCTGGAGGAACTGCAGCCGCCCACGTTTCAGTTGACGGCAAGTCGCCCAACGCAAAAGGCGCTGACGTGGGCGAGGACGGCTCGTTTGCGGTAGACGGCCAGAGGCTCTACAACGTGGCGTCGCACAGGGCGTATGGCGACCACCGGCTGGTGATAGACGTAGTAGGGGAAGGGTTCCAGATATACACATTCACGTTCGGTTAAGCTTGTCCCGCCCCGCACAAGCTTGAAAAATTGTTGTACTATTCATTTACTACCTGCTATTGGTATCTATTGCCATTGACAGGCATAAAATGCCAAATCTAAACGCGTTCCTTAAGTTTGCAATAGCTTGAAAAAGGAACCAAAGGGGAGAGAATGGAAGCTTCCCGAGCATCCCGTTCTCCCTCCGCGGTACCGACATGAAACCAGGTACCGCGACTCTCCCCTTTTACAAAATTAATCGGTTGTTGTAGTATTGCGATGACCTTTTGCTCTACTTCTGCTTGTTAAAGCCAAAGTAGCAAGCGTGGCAATAGTCCTTGCCATAGATCACGCCTGCGTTGCCGCACTTCATGCAGTTCTTGTCGTGGTCGATGGTCGAGTCAAGCGACTTTGCCTTTTGCAAGCAGGTCGGGCATATAGGAGCGTCAAAGTCGTAACTGGAGAGAAAGCCTGCCCCGCACTGGGTGCATTTATGGCTGTACATCTTGCCCTTGGGCTTCCAGCGGTTGAAAAGTCCCACATACGCTATTTACATTACGGAATAATCAATCTTGCGTTACAGTGTTACGTGTCCAAAGTGCCATAATGGCTATATTCCGCTGCAGTGTCTCGGTCGTGGTGGCAGGCCCAGACCTTTGCGCCAAGATACTAGAGCTTGACGCAAACATGGGCGCGTTCTTCGTGGAGAAAGGCCACCTGGTCCACTGGCGTATGCGGGAAGGGCTAAAGCTGCCCGAGCCGGAAAAGGTGGGCGCGCTGATGTTCCAGCGCACGCTCATACACAGCATGCTCCAGGCGCGCGAAGAATACGTCGGCAAGATGCACTTTAACCTGACAAGCTATGACCAGATGGACATCTTTCATTTCGGTCTGGACAGCCGCGGGGCCTCCATAATGCTGGTCACGGTAAAAAAGCCATACGACCTCAACACGCTTGTGCCCCGGGTCATGCGCCTGCTTAGCAAGCACCGCGGCTAGCGCCTATCGATATGCAGATATATCATCCGCAGCCACAGCTTCTCCATGTCCGAAGCAAGCCAGCTTTTGGTTCGCAGGATAAAGGACGGCACCGTCATAGACCACATTGAAGGCGGCAAGGCGCTCCTCGTCCTGCGCGCGCTTGCGATAACCGGCAAGGAGGGCAACGTCATCACCGTCGCCCTGAACGTGCCTTCCAGCAAGCACGGCAAGAAAGACATCATCAAGGTCGAAAACCGGTTTTTAGAGACAAACGAGACGAACAAGCTCGCGCTCATCGCCCCGAGGACCACGATAAACATCATCAAGGACTACAAGCTGGTCGAGAAGCGCAAGATTCAGCTCCCTGACTCGATATCGGGGATATTCAAGTGCCCGAACCTGAAATGCATCACAAACAGCGGCGAGGAGATAAAGTCAGCCATCGACGTAATCGACAAGGAAAAGATGGTGCTGAAATGCCGCTACTGCGCCCGCACCATCTCGGTGGACGAGCTCGTGTTCTGAGGCCACGACCCCTCGCCTGACACCGACCTTATCTTTACGATGCGGTTTTCCTTCTTCCACCCGTCCTTGCCCGGCTTTATCCTGTCGATGGCAAAGTGGAACCCTATCAACGGGCCAAACGCCGCCACCGTGACTGCGGCAAGCGCGTAATTTTGCGTCGAAAGCAGGTACAGCGTTATCCCTGCGCCCGTCATTATCTCTATCCACGTGCAGGTGCACAGCTGCATCGCAATCTGCTTCAGGCTGGTCATCAGCATGAATTGTCGTTTCTGATATTTTACGATTTTTCCAGATCCCGCCCAATTCACTGGCCGTCTTTTGGAGGAGCTCTGGCAAACTTTTTCGCAAGCCTGATGCCAAAGCCCATGGAAATAAACAGCGATATCAGAGACGCCGCCAGGGTCACGATGATCGGCTGGTCGAACACAAAGTGCGATACCACGGCGACGACCACGGCCGGCACCGCTATTATCACGGCCAGGAGGGTGCTGACTGCGTACACGCGGCCGATGATGTTTACGGGATTCTTGTCGTCGCCTGACACAGGGTTCCCACGGCGTGAATTAATTTAAGCCTTGTCTTCACGCGCCAAGTACTTATTGTCGCCTTATCCTCAAGAGGGCATGGAGCTGTCCGGCGTAGAGCTGCGTTACATTGTCAACGAGATAGCAGCCAGGGTGACCTCCGGCCACTACATTTCAAGCGTCAACGCCGTGACGCAAGGCTCCCTCCTGCTAAAGCTGCACCACCCTACGCAGGAAGACATCATGCTCATGCTCTCCAACCGGGGCATGTGGATAACAAAGCTGAAATTCAAACCGGTAGAGGACAACCGCCTGGAACGGGCTGCGCAGGCAGAGTTAGAGCGCGCAAAAATAGAAAGTATCGAGCAGGCGGGCAGCGAGCGCATCGCAGTGATAAAGCTGAGGATGCTGGACGGCTCGGCCCGGATGGTGGTGTGCGAGTTCTTTGGCGACGGCAACATTGCCATCTGCAACCAAGACATGCAGATAATTGCCATCCTGAACTCGATAGAGGTCCGCCACAGGACGCTAAAGGCGGGGCTCCGCTATGCGTTTCCGCCTTCAAGGGGCGTCGATGTCTTTAACCTGTCGCTTGAGCAGCTTCTAACGCTTAGGAATGAGGCCAAGAACCTCGACGTGCTGCGCTGGATAGGCCGCAGCGTGTCCATGCCCAAGAAATTCGTCGAAGAAGTTGCCAAGAGGTCAGGCATCCCGGCCGGCAAGCAGGCAGGGCAGCTGGCAGACGACGAGGTCGGCAGGATCTTTGCAGTCATCAAGGGGCTGGTGGAAGACGTGAGCCTGGGCAGGAACCACGAGCCTGTGGTCATCATGGCGGCCGACAAGCCCATCGACGCGCTACCGATTATTACGGATGAAGCGAGCAAGCTCGAATCGAAAAAAGTCCCCACATTCATGGAGGCCCTTGACGAAGTGCTGAGCGTCGAGATACTGGACGTCGGCAGGAGCTCAAAGACGGTAGAAATCGACAAGCAGATAGCGATGCTGGAGCACGACTTGGCAGAGCAGAACAAGGCCAAGGAGGCGGTCCTGCAAAAGGCGTCGGCCATACGCAAGCTGGCAGGCGAGCTGATGGCCATATCCTACCAGAAGGACGACGGCGCGCTGCACGACGTCATTGCAGCCAACGCAGCCGAGGTCGTGGTCGAAAAGGGCGTGAAATACCTCCACGTAGCCGGCGAAAAGACAGAGTGGCAGGCAAACCTTGCAAAGCTGAGCTCGATGCTCTTTGCCCGTGCAAAAGAGATGGAGCGCGGCAACGCATCAATAGAGGAGGCGCGTGCAAAACTGCTCCTGCAGATTGAAAAGCTGCGCAACCAGACTGCAGCCATCCACCGCAAAATCGTGGTGCAAAAGCAGGCAGCCAAAGAGTGGTACGAGCGGTACCGGTGGTTCGTCACAGGCGACGGGCTCCTTGCCATAGGCGGGCGGGATGCTTCGTCAAACTCGGCGCTTGTCCGCAAGCACCTGACAGAAGACGACATCGTCTTTCACGCCGAGGTGCACGGCTCGCCCTTTTTCATAGTAAAGAACGCCTCTGCGCCGGCGCAGGCGGGCAGCATCGAGCCCAGCCTGCAGCAGGTGGCGCAGGCGACGGTCGCCTTCAGCAGGGCGTGGAAGGACGGCCTTTCAAGCGCCGACGCGTACTGGGTGCTGCCGGAGCAAATCAAAAAGGGCGCGCCCACCGGCCAGTTCCTCCCCAAGGGCTCGTTCGTGATAGAGGGCAAGCGCAGCTACATCAAGGGGATTGAAGTCCGGCTTGCAGTCGGGGTGACGGAAATCGAGGAGAGGGAAACGCTCGTGTGCGGGCCGGAAGAGGCGGTGAAAAAGAGGTCGCTTGTCTATGCGGTCCTGCTCCAGGGCGGCCTTGACCCGATGAGCGCGGCCAAAAAGGCCAAGGCCGAGCTCGTCAAGGCGGCAGGCGACGGCGATCTCGGCGAATCGATAAAGAGGATGAGCCTCGACGACTTTGTCCGCGCGCTCCCGACCGGCCAGTCCAGGGTTTCGTTTGCCGCCAGGGGGCAGCCAGCAATTGCTGGCAGCAAAGGTAATTAAAAACCAAGGCAGAGATTTCCATGTGGTAAAAAAGCCAGTCAGGGAGCACGCCGACGCAAACATGACCGCGCGCGTCATCGTGCGAGACATCATGAAC
>NZ_JBOGQF010000080.1:0-8189 GCF_050748925.1 Nitrososphaera sp. | reverse complement strand
GGTGATAGGCACCGCAGGCATAGGCAAGACCACGACTGTCATCCGGTCAGCAAAAATGCTGGAAGAGCAATTTTCGCGCAACCGGCTTTCTTTGAAAACGGCGTACATCAACCTGAAACTGCAGGGAGGCAACAAGTTTGCGATTTATCGCTTTTTGCTCGAGCGCATCGCGCCGGACCTGCCGTCGCAGGGGCTCAGCGCAGAAGAGATGCTGCGCTATCTTTTGCGCTACCTCCGCGACAACAAGCAGTACGCGCTCATTGTCATGGACGAGATCGATTACCTGATAAAGACGAGCAAGGACACGAGCATCGTCTACGACCTGACGCGCCTGAACGAGTTTGAGCCAGACAAGCCGTGCAACGTCAAGGGAGTCGTCTTTATCGCCAAGGGCACCGACTTTTACACCCGGCTCGACGCGGCCGAGCTGAGCACGCTTGGCAGGGTGCCCATGGAGTTTGGCCACTATACGCTGGAGCAGGTGAGCGACATCCTGTCAAGCAGGTCCGAGCAGGCGTTCAACCCCAAGTCGATAGGCTCTGACGTCATCGACAAGGTATCAAAGATAACGACGTCTTCAGAGGTAAACGGCGACGTGCGCTATGCCCTCGACCTCTTGCTGTACGCCGGCAACCTTGCCGAGTCGCAGGGCGCCGGCAGGGTCACGCTGGACCACGTGCGCAAGGTTCACGGCCAGACCCACCCGTCGATAACCACAGACGAGATAGAGCAGCTGTCAAAGAACCACGCTGCAAGCATGGTCGCAGTAGTACGCGCACTAAAGGGCAAGAAAAAGCAGTACGTGGAGCTAAAGGACGTGCGCCTTTACGCCGCGGAACTTGCCGAGCAGCTGGGAATCAAAAAGCTGGACGTGGAGGATTATCTTGACGACCTGAAGGCGCGCAGGCTGATAGAGGTGCGCTCATTCAAAGAAATAGGATTGCACGGCGCGTCGCTTGCCGAGCTCGAGCCGGCCCTTTTGGCTAGGGTAGAGCAGGCGTGAGCGACGCAAAAGATGCGATAGAGACCGGCATCGGGAGCATCGGCAAGGTCAAGATAATCAAGGCCCTTGTAGAGGAGGGCAAGATGGCGACCATCTACGTTCTGCACAAGAGGACAGGGCTAAAGAGGGACGACATCAAAAACAACCTTGACGACCTGCTCAGGATAGGGTGGATCCGGCATGCCAAGTACGCAAGCGTCGTGTACGGCCTCAACAACGACAACGAATACGTGTCGAGGCTCGTCCAGTTCTTCAAAGATACCGGCTACGCTCAGCCGTAAAAGTTGACGTACCTGTCGTTGTTGCGCCGCCCGTTGCTCTCCATGGCATAGACGCTCTTGAACATGATGTCGACCGCAGCCGCTTCTGCGAGCCAGCCTTTTGACACCTGGAGCGAAATGCTTCCCCAGTCGAGTTTCTCTGACTTTTCGTAAAGCGCCTCCTTTGTCATGCCGTACTCCCGCGCCCTCTTTTCAAGCAACGTGAGCAGCCTGTGCTCGTGGTAATTGGCGTGTATCTCTTCGGCTTCCTTGCTGTCGACGCCGTATATTTCAGAAATCTTGGCGTCAAACCTGGATTCGTCTTCCTTTGCAAGACCGGTGTGTGCTGCTTCAATGGCAGACTTGCCCCGCTGCCCGGGGTTTTCGGCTTTTGTCTCGTGCATTGGTATGAATGCGAATGTCCTTTGCACTAGGAGCATTTTAACATAGCGCGTGCTTTTTCATAAATTGACCGGTTCTGGTCAATTTAACGTCTTTTTTTGGCTATTTTTTTGGGAATAATATGTATAAAACGCGCAGAAAAATTGTACAATTATTCTAGAAAAGGAATAAAAAGGCGCGCCTCAAAACCCTAACGTGCAGTCAAAGCCCAAGTTCATTTTCGTCACGGGCGGAGTAATGTCCGGCCTTGGCAAGGGCGTCACTTCTTCCTCAACTGCCCGCCTTTTGCAGCTTGCTGGCTACAAGGTGTCATGCGTCAAGATAGACCCTTACGTCAACTATGACGCCGGGACCATGAATCCTGTGGCCCACGGCGAGGTATTTGTGACCGACGACGGGGGCGAGTGCGACATGGACATCGGCAACTACGAGCGCTTTATTGACACGCCGATGACCAAGGACCACAACATCACCACCGGCAGGATATACATGGACGTCATCAGGGCAGAGAGAGAAGGCAAGTACCTCGGCCAGTGCGTCCAGATAATACCGCACGTCACCGACGCCATCAAGGACAACCTGAAAAAGACTGCAGAGAAGGAGAAGCTCGACATCATGGTAGTCGAGTGTGGAGGCACGGTCGGCGACATCGAGAGCCTCCCGTTCCTCGAGTCGTTCCGCCAGATGGCGCTGGAGCTTGGCAGGTCAAACACGCTCTTTATCCATGTAACATTGGCACCGGTGCTCGACGTGGTGGGCGAGCAAAAGACAAAGCCGACGCAGCACAGCGTGCAAGAGTTGCGGAGGATCGGCATCCAGCCCGACATTCTGGCCGTAAGGTGCAAAACGCCGCTGACGCCAGAGACGCGGCGCAAGATCTCGCTCTTTGCAAGCGTCGAGCAGTCAGGCGTCATCTCTTGCCACGACGCCCCCTCAATCTACAAAGTCCCAGAGATGCTGGAGGACCAGGGCATGCTAAAGACAGTGGCGCAGGGCCTGGCACTCAAGCGAAGCAGACCGAGGTGGGCCGACTGGAAAAAAGTGGCCAGCTCGTTTTCAAGCCACAAGGGCAACGTCAAGATTGCAGTCGTCGGCAAGTACGTGACTTTGCCTGATAGTTATGTCAGCGTCTACCACGCGCTGTCGCATGCAGGCGCCAACATCGGCAAGAAGGTGCAGGTGGACTGGATAGACTCTGAAAAGTTTGAAAACGGGACAAAGGTTTCGGCGCTCAAAGACTATGACGGCATACTGGCGCCGGGCGGCTTTGGCAAACGCGGAAGCGAGGGCATCATCTCTGCGGCAAACTTTGCAAGGGAAAACAACATCCCGTACCTTGGCATCTGCTTTGGATTCCAGCTTGCCATAGTTGCGTTTGCCCGGCACGCCTGCGGCCTTGCCGGCGCCAACTCGACAGAGCTTGACCAGAACACAAAGAACCCGATAGTCGATTTCATGCCCGAGCAGCGAAACGTGCACGACATGGGAGGCACCATGCGCCTTGGCGGCCACGACATCAAGGTGGAGCCCGGCACGGTCGCGCACAAATTGTACGGCTCGACTTTTATAAGGAGGAGGCACAGGCACCGCTACGAATTCAACCAGAACTACCTCGGCGCGATAACCAAGGGCGGCATGAAACTTTCCGCGCACTCGGACGGCGGCAGGCGCATGGAGATACTGGAAATACCGGGCCACCGGTTTTACTTTGCAGTGCAGTACCACGCAGAGTTTTCAAGCAGGCCGGGCAAGCCCGAGCAGGCGTTTGACGGCTTTGTAAGGGCGGCCGCTAGATCTTGAGCTCATAGATGCGCTGCCGGGCATCCCTGAGCGACGTCTTTCTCTTGACATATCCGCCTTTTATCAGGTGAGACAGCGAAAGCCTGATGGTGCGCTCGGGGAGCATCGTCCTTGCTGAAAGGTCCTTCTGACCGAGCGCCCCTTCGTATTCAAGCGTTTTCAGTATCAGTTTTGCGCTAGGCGGCATCTTTAGCATGTCCTCTGCCAGCCTGACCTTCTTTGCCAGCAGCGACGCCGCTGACGAGTCGCCGGCCATCCGCACGAGCCGGGCCGGGAACGCGTGTTTGGAGCATTCTAGCATGTTTCGCACCCTGACGCGCCTGCCCCCGTCCAGGACGACTTCGCAGTGGTAGCGGCTGGTAATGTCGGCCACTTCCACCCTGACGTCATTTGGCATGACGAGCGGCCGGCGCGTGTTGTCAAGTGAGTTTACAGAGACTGCGAGAAAGACCTGCGACTTTTGGATGACCATGGGGCCGCCTGCCGACATTGTATACGCGGTAGAGCCGGTGGGCGTCGAAATGATGACGCCGTCGCTGTTGTCGCGCCAGACGCCCTTGCCGTCTATCTTTAAAACGTGCTCCATCAGAGTCGCGCTCTTGCTCGGGAACACTGCCACGTCGTTAAGGACGGGGTCGACGTCCCTGCCGTCGACCTTGACTGCGAGGCGGAACACCTCGTCGACGTCATAGTCGCCTCTTTTCAGCCTGCCCGCCGCTGATTCCAAGTCGCGCACTTCGAGCTGGGCGAGAAATCCTGTAGAATCGGTTTCATAGATGCCAAGCACGGGCGCAGACGCGGCCGTCACCTTGTGAAAGTATTCGAGGATGCCCCTGTCGCCTCCGGTGACGATTACCATGTCGACCTCTGATGCAAGGACATAGTTGCCGCTGGCCATCACCTGGGACTTTATTCCAAGCGAGTCGAGCGTCTTTTTCATCTTTGACAAAAGAGCGCCATCCCGAGAGTCCACGCCCCAGAGCGCCACTTTCATTGACAAGTGACTAACTTGGCGGGTAGATTTAAGTCAGACGTTCTGAAAGCCCACGGTGTTGTAGAAATAAGACGCGCTGGCCTCTATCTTGCTCATGGCCGGGATCTTGTTCAGGCCCGCCACCTTTGTCTCAAGCGCCGCGCGCAGCGCGCCTGCCGCAAAGCAGATGGCCCAGAGCGGATCCTTTTCCTTTATCCATGCGCACGCAAACGCCGCCGACAGGATATCGCCGGCGCCTGTCGAGTCAGGGGTGTCCACCTCACGCAGCTTTATCCAGTAGTGCATGTCCCTGTGGAGCAGATGAACTATCCTGTGCTCTGTCGCAAGCACAAACTCGGCGCCCCTTGACTGCAGCATCTTCATGCCGTCGACGCCCTCCGCCCCTGCCAGCGCCACCAGTTCCTGGCTGTCTGCCTTTACCGCGGTGATGCCTGCGAGATCCATGTCGAGGCTGTCTCTGAATGTTACGGCGCCGTCCTGCCCCGCAATGCGCATGTAGCCCTGCGGGTCCAGCATCACGAAGTTTTTCTTGCCCCTGTTGCCCTTTATGGCCTGCAGGACGCCTGCCGGCACTTCGTCGATGACGGGGCTGACGAGCCAGCAGTCCACCTTCATGTCGCGCACTTCTTGCTCTGCTATTGGGGAGCACCTTGACTGCAATACTAGGCGCCTTGAATGGCCGTCTGCTTCGAGGCCGAACCTCGTCGTCTTTGCCCCCTGGGCGACATGCCACTCCCTCAGCGTAATGTTGTTGTCGCGCAAAATGTTGTGCATGTCGTCAGGAAAGTCGCCGCCCACCTTGGTCGCAAGTTCCACGTCAAAGCCAAAGCGCCTTGCCGTGATGCCGCAGTAGCAGGGGGGTCCTCCCAAGCTTTCGACCACCTTGCCGCCCGCGCTCTTTATGGTGTCAAGAACGACGTGGGAGGCGATGCCGATCTTCAAGCAGCCGATCCTGTCTCTGGCGCATAATAAAAGCGTAAATCCGTGCTACCGGTAGTGTGCGTTTCCAGTGGAAAACGCCCAAAACAACAATTCTTTTATGATTAAAGAAAAGAGCGCGGCAAAAATGCGGCGGGAAGACGCGGTGCTATGACTTTAGCAAGGAATTTTATTCTACAGACTGCCGCATCGCAAATTGGAAAAAGGGCGTTTCCGCGCCGGGGCGTCCGTTTTGGGATGGCGAGCCGTCCCGGCGCAGCCCTTCTGGCAATTATTGGGCGCATCAAGCTATAAGCTTTACGCATGATTTTTACTGACAAGTGAACCATTTTCTGCCTCGACAAAGCACAAGATTTAAAGTATGGCAGGGGGCATCGACGTTCATGCCGAAGAAAAGAGCAAGCCGTGGGCGATCCAAGGGTGGCAAGGGCAGCTCAGGCACAGTGCATTGCAGCCAATGCGGCGCGCTGGTGCCACGCGACAAGGCCAAAAAGGTCACTGGAAGGATTACGCTCGTCGAGCCGGCACTGGCCAAGGAACTAAAGGCGCAGGGAGCATACATACCACTGTCGACGGATGTAAAGTTCTATTGCGTGTCGTGCGCCGTGCACCGCGGAATCGTCAAGGTAAGATCAGAAGCAGAACGCCGCACCGGCGGAAGGCTCTGGTAAAAGCCTCTTCTTTTTACTACAACTTTTTCGCAGTGGCCACTATCCTCTGTATGAGGGTAATGCCTGCCACTGCAGATACTATTATCATGGCCCAGTTCACCGAGCCTGCAAACGGCAGCATGCCCACTATGGCAACGATGAGCAGGCGCTCTGCCCGCTCGCCTATCCCGATGCCCTTTAGCTCCACGCCAAGCGACTCGGCCCTTGCCCTGGTATAGCTGACAAGGAGCGACAGGCCGAGCGCGACCAGGGCCCACGCCGGCGACGCGAGGCTCCCTATCGCAATGCCCGCAAAGATGGTCACTTCGGCTATCTTGTCAAACGACGAGTCGAGGAACGCTCCCTTTTTCGACGCCTGTTTTGTCACCCTGGCGACGGCGCCGTCTATCACGTCAAAAAAGCCTGAAACGAGCAATAGTATGCCGCCAATCACTGCTGCAGCGTATGCATTGACGCCTAAAGACGGGGACGCATAGGCCGCGCCTGCTGCAAAGGCGACCGCAAGCCCAAGGCCCGTCCAAAAGTTTGCAGACAGGCCCGTCGCTGCAAATCCTGCTCCCAGCTTCTCCATCGTGGGCTGGAGCGAGTCCCGCAGTCTGTTTAGCAACTGTGCTGATACGCTTTTACCAGAATAATAGTTTATTGAGCCGGCGAAATGCGGTAGATGCTGCCCCCGTACGACAGCACGAACAGGCTGCCGTCCGGCCCTGTTTCAAGGTCGGTTATGCCGCCAAAGCCGGTGCCAAACGTGACTGCGTCGGCCTCTCCGCCGTCTGCGACTTTGTCCGCAAGGTCGCCTTCAAGGACCACTCCGTTTCTGTCGCCGTTGACTGCAAGGTAGTAGAGCCGGCCGTTGTTGATGTCGCCGGCAAATATGTTGTTTTCATAATCTCCCGGCAGGCCTGCAAACGCCATGTCCGTGACGCCAATAGACGACTGCCAGCTGAACGCCGGGTCGGCATAGTGCGAGCCTTCAAACTTGACCAGAACTTCTTCAGTGGCAGAGCCCCTTGACATCGGCCCCATTACTCGCTCCCACCCGCTGTTAAAGCCGGGGAGCACCACGTTCATCTCGTCATAGCCGTCAGGGCCGTTTTCCGTGTCCCAGAGGGTGCCCGTTACCGGGTCAAACGCAAGGCCGAAACTGTTGCGCACGCCGTATGCATAGTAGGCGGCCGCCTTGCCTTCAGTTGCATAGATGTTGGCCGCAGGCCTCCCGTCGCGGTCCATCTTTAAAATGACAGACGTGTCGTCAGGTGCCGGGCCGTCCCTGTAATTCTGGAGCGCCCCGTCCCTGTTGAGGTCCCCGATGACCACGTACAGCATCCCGTCGCTGCCGACTGCCATCTTGCCGCCGTCGTGGTTGGGCCCCGGCGTGCCGGGCAGGTCCAGTATCAGGGTCTTGCCTTCCAGGCTGCCGTCCTGCCACGCAAACCTGTAGACCCGGTGCCTGACCTCGCCTTCGTTTACCGTCGCATAGATGAACACGTCCCTGTCGTTGACCGCTACGCCGAGAAGCCCTCGCTCGCTTGCGTTCTCTACGTCAAACGTCGCCAGCGGCTCTTCCCGCAGGGTGCCGTCTGCTACAAGCATCACCCTGCCGTCGTCCTTTTGCAGCACTATCAGGTTGCGCTCGTCAACAAAGGCCATGCTTGTGGGAGCAGACAGACCTTCCACCACCTTTTCAAGCCGGAGCGACTGGTCGCGTATCTGCGGCGGGTTCGAGTCTGGGATGGCGTTAAAGACGCCGTCATCCACCGGAAGCGGTCCCTGGCCGCCACCGTCGATTATGGGCGCGGGAGCGGGGTCCGGCGACCCTGATGAATTGTTTGGAATATTGGTATTATTTTCCGGTTCGGGGCCGTCTGGCACGGTGGTTGCAGGAGGCTGGGTTGCGCTGGCTGCAATTATGACGGCAACTATCCCTACTGCGGCGGCACCTGCAATGACCGCGATGAACCAAATCTCCAAGCTGGGCGAATTTCGGCAGTTGAGTTATTATGCATTAACCTCACGGTTTACGCATTTATTGCAAGAAAATTTCCACTATTGCTCAGACGCCAAGGATCTGTTTCAAGAGGGCGCGGTAATCGACCTTCTCTTTCTTGCTTCCCGGAGAC
>NZ_JBOGQF010000079.1:0-8279 GCF_050748925.1 Nitrososphaera sp. | reverse complement strand
TGCTTGGGGTTGGCACTGGCCACTCTGGACTTGCTCATCTACAATAGAAAGCATCCAATTTAATCATATATTTTTTGTGGATATGGGAATAATTGGCACGCATACTGGCAGGCCGCGGCAAGAAATGGCAGCTATAAAGCACGGCGACAATGCTTAATAACGCCCGGCACGCCCATGCCTGCATGGCAAAAGTAAGCCCTGTCCCAAGAGGTTATCACTCTATCACCGCTGCGTTGGTGGTGAAAAACGCCGACCAGGCGATCAAGTTCTACGAAAAGGCGTTTGGCGCCAAAATGCTCCGCCGCATGTACCTGCCTGACGGCAAGACCATCATGCACGCCGAATTAAAGATAGGCGACTCGCACCTCATGCTCTCCGACGAGATGCCCCAGATGCAGGCTCTCTCCCCGCAGACGGTGGGCGGCGCAAGCTCTAGCATCTACCTGTACGTCAAGAACGTCGACAAGGTGTTCGACCAGGCGGTAAAGGCAGGCGCAACTTCAACCATGCCGGTGATGGACGCTTTCTGGGGCGACAGGATGGGCGGGCTAACGGACCCCTTTGGGCACATGTGGGCTATAGCAACGCGCAAAAAGAACCTCACTGCCAAGCAGATGAAAAAGGCAGGCGAAGAGTTCATGGCCAGCATGGGCAAGGCACAAGCTTAAAATCACCTATCGGCCGGCTTTTCACTGGATAGTAAATGGGCAAGCGAACACTAGTGCGCCGCCGCGGGCGTGGAGGCAAGCAGTTCCGCGCAATCATCGTCGGCAAGATCGCACCGGCAAAGTATCCCAATTTCAAGCTTGGAGAGCATCACAAGGGCACAATAGTTGACATCGTACACGAGCGCGGGCGCGACGCCCCGCTGGCCAAGGTTTTCTACGACGACGGCCGCTACTCGTACGTCCCGGCGCCGGAAGGCACGACCGTCGGCAGCGTGATAGAGCTCGGCCAGGGCACGGCAGCGACTCGGGGCAACGTCCTGTCGCTAGAGTCGGTCCCTGACGGCACCGTGGTGTGCAACATTGAAAAGAACGCCGGCGACGGCGGCAAGCTGATAAAGTCGGCCGGCTCGGCCGCAATCGTCTTTGCGCACGGTACCGAAGGTGTGACGATCAAGTTCCCGTCCGGCAGGTTCCTTACACTTAACGCAAAATGCAGGGCCATGATAGGCGCAATCGCGGGCGCAGGCAGGAAGGAAAAGCCGTTCCTGAAGGCCGGCTCACGGGCGAAATACATGCAGGCGCACGGCCGGCTGTACCCGACGGTCAGGGGCATTGCGCAGGCAGCCGTCTACCACCCGCACGGAGGCGGAAGGCACCAGCACATCGGCCGCCAGTCGTCAGTCGGTAGGACCACGCCGCCAGGACGCAAGGTCGGCAACATTGCGCCGCGCAAGACCGGCCGCGGCAGGGTAAAGGACGTCCCGCACAAGGGCTGAGCGGGACTCTTTTTCCCTTTTTTTTGAAAAGTGCTCGTAAAGCCTATATTTCATCGCTTTCGTATGCCCTGTAATGAGGGCAGAACAGTTTTCCAAGAATATCCTTGCATTGCATCCAAAGATCAGGTTTGCCGGCGTCGTTGAAAAGTCCGGCCACCTTTATGCCGGCGTCAGGAGGGAGGACGCGCCCAATAAGCTATCCGACAAGAGCACCGAGATAAGCCTGGCGCAGTCGGCCTACATCGTCGACCTGCGCAAGATGTTTTCAAAAGAGCTTGGCGAGCTAAAGTCTGTCGTCTACAACTATGACAGCGTCAACATCATCAGCGTGCCGGTCAAGGACCACATAGTCGTGCTGTCAATGGAGTCTGACGCCATGGCAGACGAGGTGGCGGCAAAGGTGCACGAGTATGTAAAGTCGGTCAAGGATGAGCTGTCGCTGTATCCGCCAAGCAACGTCGTCAACCCGGAAAAGAAAGAGATGCTGCGCAACCTGCTGGAATCCGGGATTTCAGAGGAGATGATCGCCGAACAGCTCGACCTTGACGTGAACCTGGTACAGGTGCTGGTGCAGGAAATCAGCCGATAGCCTTGAACTTTTCAAGCGACTTCCACATGTACCATGTGGCGACGCTCCTGTAGGGCCGCCACGGCTTGGCTATCTTTTCCATGCGCTCCGGTGCAGGCAGGTCGCGCAGCCTGTACGTTTTCTGCATCGCCCTGCGCAGGCCATAGTCGCCGACGGGGAGGACGTCGGACCTGCCGAGGCAGAATATCAAAAACATCTCGGCCGTCCACCTGCCGATGCCCTTTACCTCTGACAGTTGCTCGACTACCTGCTCGTCGTTCATCGCCGCCAGGCCGGCAAGGTCGAGCCGGCTCTCTGAAACCCTGGCGGCAAGGTCCTTCATGTACTCTATCTTTCTTCCTGAAAGTCCCGCCGTCCTGAGCGTCTCGTCCGGCGTCGACAGCAGGCGCGCCGGCGCAGGGAACCTGCCCCTGTATAATTTCATAAAGCGCGCAGAGATGGCGTCCGCGGCGCTTCCGGCCAGCTGCTGGTAGATTATGGCCTCGACGAGGGACCGGAACGGCTCGCCCCCGCATTTTATGGTGTAGCCGCCCACGGTGCCAATTATGGCGCCGAGCCTGGCGTCGGCGGCCGTCAGGTGCAAGATTGCATGCTGCATCTAGCCGTACATCTGCTCCGACTTTTGCGCCAGGCCCTGATCGTTCCTTATCTTTCTCAGGATCTTTTCCATCCCTTCAGCCTCCCTTAGCAGAGCCTTTACGTCGCATGAGGCCCCCGGGGCGATCTTGGCCAGCGCCTCAGCAATGGCCGCGCCCGCCCTGAAATCCGGCGCGTCGGGGGCCACCTTTACCAAAAGCGTGATGACGTCATAGTTGCGCCACGCCCCCTCGTTGAGGAGGATGGCCGGGATGCCAGACACCGAGCCGTTGAGGGTGGCCGGGATGCCCGCGTCCGTCGCCTTTTTCAGCGCGTTTGGCGTGCTGCCGACGGCATATACTGCCGGCGAGTCTGGCTGCGGCTCTTTTTCGCCGTACGGCACGCCTGCCGCGCTCACGATGAGGTCGCAATTGCTGTTGAGCGCCCAGTCCAGCATCGTGCTTGCCACGGAGCGGAACAGCGACGGGTCAAGGTTGAGCTCTGACACAAACATTGCCAGCTTTAGCTCCTCACTCGCATAAACGCGCGCGGGAAAGCTGGGCATGGCGTTGCGGATGATTGAAAGTGGCGGGAATGCCGGCGAGTCGACAAGGGCCACAAGCTCTGTCTTTAGCGTGTGTATCAGACACTCTGTCGCAATCGCGTTTGCCAGCCCAACGCTTGGAAAGCCGTCGACGACGATGCCTCCCTTCATATTCACGTTGCGGAGCTTGCGCACCTCTATGGGGGGTTCGGCCACGAAAAACATACCCCGTGCCAGATTAAAAAGCTGCGCGTCAAACGCCGGCCAGCGCCAATAGCTCGTCCATGTTTGCGCGCGTCTGGTCCCACTTGTATTTTTTCAGCGCGGCTACCGCGACGTCCCTGTCCACCGGGACAAGCTTGTTCAGCATGGCGGCGACTGGGCCGGACACAAAGAGCGCCTGGCCTGCGGCAGACACGTTGCTCATCTTGCGCTCCGTGCTTGCGCTCTCAAAGTCGATGATCGTTGGCCCGCTCCCGTCTATGATTACGTGCCTGTCGACCCTGCTCAGCTCGCCGTGGTCGACGCCTGCCCTGTCGAGCCGGTAGCACTGCTCCAGTATCGACGCCGCCGTCTCTTGCGCCTGCTTTCTGGTTGCTTCCTGCGCCCACTGCACAATGTTTGCGCCTTTTGCAAACTCCATCGTGATAAAATTGGCCGAATGGCCGTAGAGTTTTGCCCCAACGCCGGCGCCGTTTGCGATGCTGTGGAGGCGCACCTCGGCGTCCATGGTCTCCCTGTTGGCGTCCGTCCTGCGCACCTTGAGCGCGCATATCTTGTCCCCAAAACGCGCCTTTACTACGATGCCGACCTGTCCCTTGCCGGCGACGTTGACGTTGGCGACTTGGGTCTTGCCGCCAAGCAATATCTCTGTGACTCCAAGCGATAAAAGCTCGGCGACGCGCGACGAATGCTCCTCCTCGCTGTAGCGAGGATATGTGAGCAGCTGCGCGAGCTCGCGCGCGCCTACTTTAAAAGATGAGGCTTTCTGTTGATGCAAGCTCGTCAACGGCCGCTTTCACCTGACCCGACAGCCTTCGCTCGCCCCCGCTATAAATTTGGAGCTTGCCGGTTATCATGTCTCTGGCGATCCCGCTGTCTTTTTTCTGCAGCAGCCCGCGCAACAGTTTCGTCGCGTCGGTCTCTTTTCTCCGTGCAATCATGGAGACGCGGATCTCCTTGTCGGCCCACATTGCCAAGGGGCCGTTTGCCTTGGCGACAAAGCTGTCCGTGTCGCTTCTGCGAAAGATCTCGGGGCCCTTTCTTGCCGCATAGGGCGGGAGCGTGAGCGACTCTAGCATGAACGCAAACGCGCCGCTGGTTTCTTCGTCGGTAGAGCAGGCGTGGCGAAAGACTACAAAACCTGCAAGCTCTAGCTGCTTTGCCAGCGAATTTGCGCTGCGCTTCATCTGGCCCCAGATGGTGTCGGGGCTGCGCTTGCGGTGCGAAAACTCGACTGCAACGATGTTTGGGTACAGCCGCCTATTGACTTTGGCCGGCTGCCTCGCAAAGAACTTCATTGACGGCTTTTTGAGAAATGCGCGGGCGGCAAGCGCGAGCCTGCCGGCGCTCTCCGGCGACACCGCCGTGCCGAGGTTGCGCCTCGGGTCGACGGGGTCGATTATGACGACCGGGCTCTGGAAGCCCTTGACCACGTCGACGTCATAGTCGCCCACCGCTATCACCTGCCCCTGCTTGAACTCGGCGGCAGCGTTGAGCACGCCTTCAAACGATCCAAAATTGGCCACCAGCACTTCTGACACATAGCCGGAAAAGCCGCCGGTCGATATCTCGGCGCCATAGATGCCTGCCGCTTTCAGGAATTTTTTCAAGAGCCTCACCTCGCCCTTTTTCGAGTCGTCAAACGCCTCGACGATGTATTGCGTGTGGAAAGGCGACCTGTCGGCCGCGCTCTTCCACCTGCCCTTTTCGACGTCGTAGCAGGGCACGACGTTTATCCTCGTCCCTTTCATGACGGCCTCGACGTACGGGTGGTCGGAATAGCGCAACTGCGGGCTGTACTTTTTCAGGGCCTTTTTGCCCATATCGACGCCCAGCTCTTCAAACCTCTTTTCATCGACGCCCAGCTTTATCTTTATGAAAATGTCGACGTCGGCGTCGCCCCTGAGCCATGTGCCCTTGGCAAACGACCCGCCAAACACTACTCCTGCAACCTCTCCGCCTGCCTGCCTATCCACGAGTCTCTTGGCCTCCTCCGCGACTGCGGCTATCTTGGCCGCCTCTTTTGCAGTCGGGGTGGACAGCGCGGTCGCGTTTGCAAGCACGTCTTGCATGCTCATGCCTGCTCCTCTGCCGCGGTCGCGGTATAAACGTTGGAATACGTGGGGCCGGCAGGCGACAGGTCGCTTTTTTTCAGGTGCACCCTGTCGACCAGCGTAGAGCCAAACGTCTTGCCCGCGTACCTGGCGACATTGACCCTGACGTGCCTGTTCTTTGCCCGAAATATCGTGAGGTGGGGCGAAAACGGCTTGTCCGGCCTAAAGCCGACTTCAGACATCTTGGCAAGAACCTTCCTTGCAAGGGCCGCAAGCTTGGTCGACCCCTCCTCGTCTATGCCCACCCACACGACCCGCGCGTTGCCGGGACTTGGGAAAGCGCCCACGCCGGTATACGTTATTGAAAACGGCTCAAACCTTATTTCGGCAAGCTTTTCCACGACGCTTGCCACCCGCTGTTCGCCCACCTCGCCAAGGAAGATGAGTGTAAAGTGAAAGTTGTCTGGGTTGACGGGCTTGATGTCCCTGGCACTCAGGCCTGAGATCATTTCCTTCTGCAAATTTGCAATTTCATTGCTTGTTGCGTCGACTGCGACGAATGCCCGCACAGGTGACCTTGGAAAAAGTTTGTTTATATTATTTTGCACGAGCGCAACCGATTAAATAATTGCCAATGCCAATTGCAGGCGTGGCAGGCGCTGACAGCTTTGCAGTCGAGCAGGGCAAGGGTGAGAAGGCGGTGGCGTGGATGAACGAATACGCAAAAAAGAACAAGGTGAACTTTGAAGCAAAGTTGCAGGGCTACGCGGTGCAGACGACAAAGTTTGGCGGCTTTGAGATGATATCGTGGAAGGGCGACTGGCCGGCCGCGCGCAACTTGATAAAGCGGGCAAGCGGCAAGCTGCGCATAAAGGCGCTAGAGTCGGGCTACCATGAAAAGACGGACCTGTTGGTGTCCATGTTTGGCGCCGGATCCGAGTTTGCCAAGGTCTACTCTGGCGGCAACCTCGTCGGCCAGATAGAGATGAAGACCAAGTCAGGCAAGTGGGTCGTAAAGTCAGAGGCGTTTTCCTGACTTTTTGTTTTTGAAGTAGATCTTTTTCATCTCCTCGACCCACCTGTCCTTCTTGGCATAGATCTGCTTTTGCTTTCTTGTTTGGCAGACCGACAGCGCGTACGAGCACAGCAACGGGAAATAGACGGACGAGTCGCCGTACACGATGACGTTGCCGCTGTGCGAGGTCTTGATCTTGCCCCAGCTCTTGCCTTCCTGCAAAGTCGCGCCCGACAGCCCGCCGGTGTCCGGCCTTGCGTCGGTCAGCTGGATCAAATAGTCCTGCCCGCCTTCCTTTATCTTCAATATCTGGTAGAGCGCCGGCCCGGTCTGCTGGAAAAAGTTCTTGGGCACCCCGCCGCCCAGCTCGAGCCCCCCTGACTTGTCGCTCTTCCACAATATGGCAGCGGATTCGGCGACGTCGAGGATGGTGTTTGGAAAGACGCCCTTGCCCTCAAAGAGCAGGGGCAGCATGTTGAGCCCGATTGAAGAGTCGCCTATCGCCGGCATGTATACGGGCACGTTGTTTTCGTACGCCTTTACAAGGAACGACTTTTCCGGGTATTTCGCGTTCTCTTTGGCGGCCTTGCCTAGCGCGTATGCGATGTCGGCGGTGGACGCGTTGGCCGGGATCTCGCCCGACCTTTCTTCCATGTCCTTTTGAACCAGGAGGTCCTGCGCCTGCAGCGTTTCCAGCTCTTTTATGTAGACGTCATAGATGCGCACTATTTGCTTTGCATACAGGACGTCGTCGTCGACGTCAAAGTGGCCCTGCCTGACCGGCAGGCCGTAGGCGAAATGCAGGTCGTGGTAGACGTTAGCTCCTGTCGCCACTATCCAGTCGATAAAGCCGGCTTCAATCATGGCAGATATGGACTTGCCCATGCCTATCGGCGTCATGGCGCCGGCAAGCGTGAGGCAGACTGTGGAATTGGCGTTTATCATGTCCTCAAGCGTTTCAGCAGCCTCGGCAAGCCTGCGGGCGTTGTAGCCGGTAGCGCCGTAGAATTTTATCAAATCTTTAACGGTCATGTTTGCGGAAACCGTTGGCGGTTCCAGCTTGCGGCCAGTGAAAGAATGGCGCAGGTCGCTGCCGTGGTTGTGGTCGTGCACCCTTTTGGTAGAAAAGCACTCCCTTTTAAAAAATTCTGTTCTCCGCAGGCTTGCAGCTCCGCCCAGCTTGCTGACCTCCAACGCTACTACTTTCAACGATAACGACGTTCTGATTCGTTGATCTGATAATCATTCGCACTCATGTCCCTCCTGCACATAAGCCCATTTTTATTGAATTCCCAGTGCTCATTTCCATGAGTCCTCATCCATTGACCAGTTTCTGCGTCACGCCATTCATATTCAAAACGTACTGATATTCGATTATCTGTATAGCACCATAATTCCTTCATTAACTTGTAGTCAAGTTCTTTTGCCCATTTGCGCTTGAGAAATTCAATTATCGCCCGGCGTCCTGTAAAGAATTCAGTTCGGTTTCTCCATTCACAATCTTCTGTGTAGGCTCTTGCCACAACCTCTGGATTTCTTGTATTCCATGCGTCTTGCGCTGCCTTTACTTTAGCTCTTGCCGTTTCTGCATCAAAAGGTGGCAGCAAATCTTTACTCATCATATTTCATAGCTAGAATGTCGATAAAAATCAGCAAGTAACTTTTGGGTAAGCAGGTAGAATGTATCTCACTAGGTTACCATGACGTTGCTTTCCACCCCTAGAGCTTGTTTGAAGCTCCTGGGTTTTCTGTCTTTGAATACGTCTGCGGCGCAGTACCGTGTAGGATATTCTCCCATCTGCTCAAGTAGGGGCCTGAGATTCTTGGCTTTTTCC
>NZ_JBOGQF010000078.1:0-8363 GCF_050748925.1 Nitrososphaera sp. | reverse complement strand
CTAGGCTACTGCTCGAAGTTCAACTTCGATTGACATGGCCTTTATTTCGTCTGGTTGGGTGTACACGTGCTTCCCCCAGTGTACCCTGATCTCGGCAGAGAGCTTGTGCGCGCCAGACGGCAGGTCACCGGCAGACATCTCTATTACCTTGTTCACGTCAAACAAGAGCGACTGCGCCTCTTCGACTGCCAGCGGGTAGTGAGGCGTCTCGTCGTTTACTATCGACACCCATATCCTGTGCGGGATTTTCGGGTTCCTCGTCCAGAACAGCGCGGCCTTTCTCACGAACTTTAGCTGCATCACGGTCTTGCGGCCGGACTTGACATCGACTTCAATCGTCATGCGAAAGCCGTTGTCGTGCTTGTTGTATGCCTTTTCCCAGTTTTTCTGGACGAACGCTTCGCGGATGGCGCCTTCGACCTTGAAACTGAGGTTGAGGGTCAGCGGCTTGTCCGCGCTCATACTGTCGTGAGACTTTTCAAGCACAACGCCGCTGATGATAGACGACAACTTCTCTGATGGTATCATTTATATCCTCAATAAGTAGTTGTCTTTTTGCTACGTCATGCTTGCAGAGATCACTGATTTCAAGGACAACGAACTAGAGATCAAGATACGCGAAGAAGACATCTCGATCCTCTACATCGTGCAGCACGAGCTCTTGAAGGAAAAGAGTGTCGATTTTGCAGGGGTGATGCTCCAGCACCCGTTGACCAAGGATTACAAGATGAGGGTCGCGACCAAGAGGAAGGACCCGGCCGAAGTCATCCAGGAGGCCTCTGTGTCTGCGATCGATTATTCCAAAGAACTGGCCGGCTTGATAAAGGCCGCATTAAAGTAAGGCGGTCCCGTTGCGTTTCTGCCCCAAGTGCGAATCTAGGCTAAAGCCGTCCGGCGAAAACGACGTCGTCTGCCCAAAGTGCGGCTACAAGGCAAAAAAGGGCGCGTCTGAAGGCAAGGGCGTGATAGAAGTCAAGGCAATTACCGGCAGCAAGGCATCGCTGAAGGTGCTTGAAGGCGACGAAAAGGAGGAGCTGCCTTCCATAAACATCCCGTGCCCCAAGTGCGACAACAACACGGCAGTCTGGTGGATGCTGCAAACGAGATCGGCTGACGAGGCGACCACACAGTTTTTCAGGTGCACCAAGTGCAAGCACACCTGGAGAAATTATTCTTAAATTAAAAAATAAGGAGAGGGGGTCAGAATACCCCAAAGTAGCGCCTTCTTTTTTCTGCCACGATTGGAGCCGCCACTTCCTTGACCTCGCCAAACGTGCTCTCCACGCCGGTCAGCACGACCATCACCCGCGCCTTGCCCTTCATGGTCGGGTCGACCCTTGCGCCCCACACGATCCTGACGTCCTTTGGCAGGCTCCTCGTGACCAGTTCTCCGGCCCTCGTCACCTCTTCAAGGGTGATGTCGTCGCCGCCAGTCACGTGCACCAGCGCGCCGTGAGCCATAGACATGTCCTTGACGTCCAGCAACTGCGTATCCAAAGCCATCCTCGTCGACTGCTCGATCCTGTCGATGCCGTCGTTATAGCCGACGCCGATCGCGGCAAGCCCGCGGCCTTCCATGATAGCCGTGAGGTCTGCAAAGTCGATGTTGATGAGCGACGCGGTCGTGATGGTCTCAGTCGTCCCCTTGATGAACTGGCCAACCAGCTCGTTTGCGACGCCAAGCGCCTGCTGCAGTGGCAGGTTGCCGGCAACGCGCGTCAACCTGTTGTTGTCGATTGCAACAACGGTGTCGCACGACCTCTGCAGGTTCGCAAGCGCCTCCTTGGCCATCGTATAGCGGTAGCGCTCGACTGCGAACGGCAGCGTGACCACGCCGACTACCAGCGCCCCTGTCGCCCTCTTGATCTCGTCAGCCAGTATCTGGACCGCGCCGGTGCCAGTCCCGCCACCGAGGCCGGCGCAAAGAAAGACGATGTTTGACCCGTGGACTTCCTTTATGACCTCTGATAGGCTCTCGCGCGTCGCCTGCATGCCCTTTTCGGCATAGCCTCCGCACCCTCGCCCGTTCGTAAGTTTCGGGCCTATCAGTATCCTCCTGTCCGCCTTTGTTATCCCCAGGTGCGCGGCGTCGGTGTTTATTGCAATCAGCTTGCCCCCCGTGATCCCCTTAGTCTTGATCCAGGATACGATGTTGCTGCCTGCACCGCCTGCACCTACTACGCTCACCTGTGGCCTCGCCATTTCCATCGCTGCGCGAATTGTCTCTTGTTCCATAACGGCTTCTGGCGTTATGTTGTTCGTGAACCCTGAGTTACTCATGGAGCACAGTAGTCGAGGTGCAACTATAAACAGAAGCTAGTAGCTCAGGTATCTTCCTAAATGGATAAATACATCTCACAATTCCCATTTTTTTCACCGCGTTGCTAAAAGAGCGCGCTTGCAAGCACGCCGGTCAGGTCGCCGACGAGCATGGCGACTACCAATCCCGTAAGCAGGTACAGCAGAAACGGCAGGCCGGGCGCGACCCACACGTCTTTGCCCTTTTCATATTCGGCATTCTCGGCGCGCTTGACAGCAAAATCAAACCTCTTGCCCGCGCCGGCGCCGGCCTCTATCGGAAACGAGAACGTGGGGTTTGCAGATCTGTACCCCACCATAAAGGCGACTGCCTTTCTTGCACCGCTCTCGCCCTCAAAGCCTGAAAAGAGTTCTCGCTTTTGCGACCACGAGATAAAGTTCCTCGCGACGTTGACCGCGACCTGGCAGGTGGAGAGCGCCAGCGCGTTTACAAAGACGGCCAGCGGGAACAGCGGGCTTGCGGTGCCGGACAGCGACCCGCTGTATGACGGCATGAGGAGTGCGAGGACAAAGAGCGCAAGCGAGTCGGCGCCCCCAAAGAGCCCAAGGCGATAAACTGCAAAAGAGACAGAGCCGGTGACGGCTATCGACACGACGGCGAGGGGAAGGTTTGCAGGCGGATCGGCGACGTACAGGACGGCGGCAACCAGCCCAAAAGACACCCAGAGCCAGTCGCTCACCGACCTGCTCCTCAGGTCCCAGGCCGCCGCTATCGAGAGCATGACCACAGAGGCGGCTAGGCGCCACTCCTCCATCGCGGTGCTTGCCGCATGGGCGCTGTTATAGGCTAGCGTGTAGTTGCCCTGTACATCGAGGGCCGAGTTGTATGTAAGCTGGCATTACGTACAAACCTTATATTCTTGCGAACAGGCAGCGTCTACCAGATGGAAAGCCGTCCGGCGAGCGAGACGCTAGAACAGGTAGCAGACCGCATATTCCAGGCACACCAGGGGATTTCGTACCTTGCAATAATGGACCACAACCTGGTCACGGTGGTGCAAAAGGGCTTTTTGGACCTCCATCCGTCAAAGCTGAAAAAGTTCCACATCCAGACGGCGCTTGTCATAAAGGTCTGCGCGGTTTCCTCAGAGTCGTTTGGCATCCTTGACCACGTGACTGCTTCTTTCAACGCGGCGTACAAGGTCATGGTGGTTCCGCTTTCGGCCCGGCTCCACATGGTGGTGGTCGCCCCGCACGGCACCGACGACACCTTGGAAAAAATAAGGCTCGACATTATATCCCGTTTCAAGTCGCTGTAGCCTCTTTTGGCGGGCTCATGAACACCGACGGCGATATGTCGAATTCAAGCGTCAACACCGCCGCGCCGGCAGACATGGCAAGCAGGATTATCGCGTAGCGAAAGCCGGTGGCAAACGACCCGCTCGATATCTTGCCCATCAAAAAGCCGGTCATCCACGACTGGGCCGCTATGCCTATTGAAAATATCTGCGTCTGGGCTTCAGCCGCCGCGGTGCTGCTGCCGGGGAGTATTGTCTCGCTCACGTCTATGAACGTCTGGGCCACCATCAGGGTGGTTATCGACATGAGCGCGGTGACCATGAAGGCGATGAAAATGTACGGCTTTAGCAGGCTCTTTTTTTCTTCCTCGATGTTGTACGACGACTCGCTGGACTTGGCCAGTATTTCAAGCGACGCGGTGTACCCGCCGCCGCTTTCAATCGCCTCGACGAGTATGCGAAAGTGGATGAGCGCGACCCTCGACTTGACCTGCTCTGCCAGGTTCGCATAGATCTTGCGCAGGGGCATGCCCCACTCTAGCTGGTTTGAAAACGCCTTGACGACTCGCTGAAAGCGCGGGTCGCGCTGCCTCTCTGACGCGTATATTATGCACTTTTCCGGCGACAGGCCGGCCTTTCTCGACTCGGCAATGTCGCGCAGGTACGAAGGGATTTCCGACTCGATCCCTTTCATGTTTTTCTCAAACTGCATCGACTTGTATGCAGGCCATGCAGACGCTGCCGCAAGAAAGATCGGGAACGCGTACGCAGGGTCCATGACCTGCTGTATAATGCCGGCAGCGGCAAGGACTGCAAACGCCCCCATGGCCGCCACTGAAAAAATGACTCCTTTGAAAAGCACGTCTTTTGCCCCGATGAGCGACGACGACAGCGTCCTGTCAAGCGCGTACATGATGGCAATCGATATGGCCGGCAGCATCACGAACACGAGCACGTATGAAAACAGGGGCGACGAAAACGACTCGGGCAGGATGTCCCCGGACGGGATTGAGGACAGCGCGACCACGACTACGTACAGGCTCAGCGCTATTACCTGCATTATCATGTAGGCGTCCACGAGCCCGCCGACCTTGGCTATCGACTGCCGGGCTATAGCGACTTCAAACTCGAATATCGAGTTCATCTTGCTCTGGAGGAAACTTGCAATGTCGCCACCGTTGCGCACCGTCGACACGTATCCGAGCAGCAGGTCGCGGTACTGCTTGGATCCGGTCGAGTTGGCCCTCTTTTCCATCGCGGTGAGCGGGTCCTCGCCCAGGATGTGCACCTGGTTCACGATTTTTCGCGCCTCGCTCATGATGTTTGGCAGCAGCTTGTAGCGCGCCAGTTTTGTAAAGCTGCCAAACGGGCTGATGCCGCTGGCTGCCATTATCGTGACAAGCGTGACGACGTATGGCAATTCACGCTCCAGCTTTGCTCCGAGCCCTTTTGCGCCCTTTACCTTGCCCTTCTTTTCCTTTTTGAAAAGCGGCATCAAGAACTCTTCACCTTCTCCATCAGCCGTGCCGGCTCCTGGTTGAACATGCCTATCACCTTGCTGATGCTCTTGTAGTCGCGTATCCCCCTGCTCAACAGCCACGTGAGCACTGACTTTCTCCTTGCAAGGTCCTCGGCAATGTCGCCCATGTCGACGCCAGTGTCAAGGGCTATCCTCTGCAGGTGGCGGCTCTTGGCGAGGTTGTCAAGGTAGCCGTCGTATGCAGGGTCCCACGCAAAGACGCTGTTGATGCTGTTGTGCGACAAGAGCTCCGTCACCTCCGTCACGCGCCTTGCCATCACGTTGGACGACGCCGACTCGGTCTTTAGCCGGACGCGCTTTACAGTCACTATGCAGTTCATGAGCGGGACGTATGCAGGCGGTATGTCCATCGGCTTTTGCTGCAGCCTCCGCACTGCGGCTTCCGAGTCATCGGCGTGCATCGTCGCGATGCCGCCGTGGCCGGTGGCGACTGCCTGAAAGAGCACGTAAGCTTCTTCGCCCCTGATCTCGCCCACCAAGATATAGTCGGGCCGGTGGCGCATGCCGGATTTCAGCAGGTCAAACAGGCCTATCTCGCCCTGGCTCTCAAGCCCAAAGCTGGCCCTTGACACGAGGCTGAACCAGTTGACGTGCGGGATGTTTATTTCCGCGACGTCTTCGACCGTAAAGAGCTTGAATGACGGGTTTATCAGGCCAGTGATGGCGTTCAGTATCGTGGTCTTGCCGCCGCCAGTCGATCCGATTACCATTATCGACTTTTTGTTGTCAAGCATTAGCCACAGGTAGGCGGCCATGTCGACGTCGAGGGCGTCCGAGTTTATCAGGTCCACGACGGTTATCGGGTCTTCGCGGAACTTGCGTATCGTGAAACTCGACCCCATCGTGGTAACCTCTTTTTTGTAAAGCGCCGCCAGCCGGTGGTTGCCCGGCAGCGACGCGTCCACTATAGGGTGCGCGGCGCTGATGTGCTTGCCGGCGCGGTGGACCATTTTCATCACAAAGCTGTCAAGGGCCTCTTCGTCGCGGAACGAGACATTCGTGCCGAGGCCTTCATAGTTGCGATGGTAGACAAAGATAGGCTTTTGCGGCCCTCCGCAGGTAATGTCTTCGATAAAGGGATCGTGAAAGAGGGGGTCGATTATGCCAAAGCCGAGGATGTCGCGTTTCAGGTAATACTTTACCTTTTCAAGCATTACCGGCTTTGTCCCGCCTAGGTGGTCTTTTAGCAGCCGGCCGACCTCGCTTATGAAACTCGTCTCGATGTTGTCAAGCAATCGCGGAGAGTCGATCTGCCTCTCGATCAGCTCCTTGATGCTGCCATAGATTTTCGTTTCTTCCTCGTTCATTGGCAGCTCGTCTATCGAATAGACAATGTCTGAATATTCGTCGCTCTTGAGGATGGAGGCGTAGCAGAACGGGGGCACGAGCGAGTAGCGCTGCACGCTCTGGTAGCCTTCCGGGATTCCGGCCTGCTCTCCTGCAGAGATAGAGTCGACGTACTTTGCCACCCTGCGGAGCTGGCCTGAAAGGCCGGACTCGAACGCCGGCTCTTTGAAATGCTCGATAAAGTCGTCGTCCTTTTGTTTTTCAGGCTTGTTTATCTTGAATTTAAGGTTCAAAAAAAGCCACCAAAAAAAGAGGTGGGGTTTATCCGTTGATTACTGATACTGACTGGACTGCGCTGGTCTGTCCCGCCTTGACATTCATGTTGTAGGCCACGCCGCTGTCGGTCGATGATATACCAGCAGGGTTGTTTACATATATGATAGCAACTTCACCCTGTTTCAGCGATATTGGTCCCGTTGCGGGTGTGAATGATCTGTTCACGCCATTGATGTTGATTGAGTTGAGGCCCTGCAGATCAAAGTTGAGCGGAGTCTGGATGTTTTGTGCGGTCATGATCGACTGAGTATTGTTGTAGTACCACGAAGTGAATGGTACTGTAGTTCCTCTCACATCGACAGAACTTACGGACACGACCTTACCGCCTATGTTCTTGACTACGAATGCGCCTTGTGACGCGGTGCTGTTTACCCATAGATGGGAGTTGGACACCTGAATTGCTTCCTGTTCTGTGTTGGTCTGGAAAAGACTGCCCCCAAAGAAAATTACTCCTGCACCCAGCACGACTGAAGCGATCAGGACGATGAGGGTAGTGATTACAGTTCCGATACCTCTTCTCTTTTGAACCTTGCCGAAGTTCATTCTAGAGGCTGTAAGGCACAGGTATCGATAATAGATCTAGCGTGTCCAGCAGAGCTACAACGCGCAATAAAATCAGTGTAGGTAATGCATAACATACAAATCGTCATATCCGCACAAGGCGGGTATTTCTGCATGGCAGAGGCAGTCCTGCACCAGACACCTGAGGAGAAAAATTCCGCGCTCTTTGCGGGAATCGACAGTTTGGTAGACCAGACGCTCCAGATATACGAGCTTTCGTCCAAGGAAAGCGCCATCATCCAGTCGATAGACGCCTCGATTTCGCTGCTGATGGGCGCGCTAAAGACGTCGCTTCCGCTGAGGCCAGAGACCTTTCACATAGAGTTCCCGGCGATAAAGAGCGCGGTGCTCAACAGCAACGGCGAGATAATCATCATGCTTGCGACCGGCAACATCGTGACGAAAAAGTTTGCCGAGCTCGAAGGCAGCCAGGTCATGGACCTGATAAGGGAGATAGTGCCCAAGCTGAGCCAGGGCGCGGACGCGAAGAAAGAGTCTGCAACCGAAGAGATAACGGTATTGAAGAAAGTGTCAAAGCAGTTCCAGCGCGTGAGGGCCCAGCCGGGGCAGCTGGCGCGCGTGGAGACTGAATAGGATTGGCCATCGCGACGCAGGTGCTTTCCTTTGACAATTTTGGCGCGCTAGAGTCCCATCTGCAATCCCTGCACGACAGGTACAGTCAAACCGCGGGCAAGTACAGAGAGACCCTCGGCGAAATCATGCGAAGCAATAATGGCGGCGAAGAAGAAAAGTGGTCGCAGGAAATGGCCGCTGCAATTTCCGGTGCAGAAAAGCCCAAGGCACCCAAGAAGAGCATGTCCAAGATGCTTGCAAGAAAGGAAAAGACAATGCCGGACGCCGGCTGGGTCCTGTTTGACCCCTTCTCGGTGTTTGTCGGCAAGGGCGCGAACGGCCAGGCAGAGCTCTACTTTGACGCAATCAACCAGCTTGACGACACGGCAAGAAAGCTGAAACTGGCAATCGACATCCTTGACACGCTGCGGGCCAAGGCCTCTGCGCCGGCCGGCGTGTCAATGACGGTTTCGTTCGTAAACGACGTGCCAAGCAGGATGATATTAAAG
>NZ_JBOGQF010000077.1:0-8364 GCF_050748925.1 Nitrososphaera sp. | reverse complement strand
TGGCAGGACCTTGGCAAACCTGACAGAATCATAGCAGGCAGATTCCAGGTACGTCCTGATGCCCTTTTCTTTGACGAACTTTGCCAGCTCTATTACTGCCTCATGCTGCACAAGCGGCTCGCCTCCGGTAAAGTTGACCTTGTACGTGTTTGGCAACAGCTCGCCTGCTATCATCTCCTTTACCTCTGACGTGGAAAAGTCGCCTCCGCTGTCCATCGGGATGGCGTAAGGCGTGTCGCACCAGTGGCAATTCAGCGGGCAGCCTGCCAGCCTGACGAACATTGTCTTTGTCCCAAAGAGCACCCCTTCCCCTTCGATGCTGGTAAAGATCTCGCTCAGCTTTACCCTGCCGGCGACAAGCCCCTGCCTACGTTGCATAGCGCGTCCTGTCATCTATTTGTGCGCCGGTAAATGCCATCTGCCTATTTATACACGATTCGCATCTGCCGCAGTGCGCCTTGCCGTTAGAGTAGCAGCTCCACGTCCTGAATAGCCTGTCGCCGAGGATCTCGTGGCCCATCTTCAAGAGCGCCGCCTTGTCGAGCCCCTGCACCGCCGGCGAAATGACTGCGATCTCTTGCCTCGTGCCCTGCGCGATGCTGTCGGCGTCCGCGACATTCAGCGCGTCGGCTATGGCCTTGGCAAAGCCCGGCCTGCAGTCGGCGTAATGCGGGGCGTCGCCTGCGTGCGCGCCGTACGCCACTATCCTGGCGTTGATGCTCATCGCCCACGCGCTTGCAATCGTGATAAAGATGGCGTTGCGTATCGGGACCACCAAGTTCTGCGAGAAGTCGGCTGTCAGCTTTTGGCTCTTGTCTGTGAGCGCGTTGCTCTTGCCGTACAGCGACTTCATGAAACTGATGTCGATCACCCTGTGCTCCCTCGCCTTTAGCGCCTTTGCAAAATACCGGGCCGCGCTTATCTCGCGCTCGGCGCGCTGGCCGTATGCAAAAGTCATCATGTAAACGTCATACTCTTTGGCAAGCGTGGCTGCAAAGCAGACCGAATCCAGCCCTCCGCTCACTATGCAAACTGCTGCCGCCTGCCTGGCCATGACACTGGTCTGGCGCGGGCACTAATATTATTGGTAGCTATCCTGCTGCCAGCCTTCAGTCGCAGACTGGGCAGCAACTTGCGGACTGATCCGTAATTGTTTCCCGGCTACTACCAGGTTTATGGTAGCTTGCAATAATTCTTTTAATGCTACTCGCTTTTTTGTGTTCCACTGGAAACACACACTGGCAGCTATCTTGCGTATTTTTCAATTGCGCGCCTGTGCCGCGGATACGCCTTTATCATGCCGTCGCGCCTGCCAATCTCCCAGTCGGAAAAGTCAAAGCCCTGCGCCACCGTGCACCCTACAAGCGAGTACTGCCCCGTGCTTGCCGCAGCAAACCAGCACCCTGCCCTGACCACTGCCTGCAGGGACTCTTTGCCTGGGCCGTTGCCTATCCTGACAGTGCTCAATTCGCCTCCGTCGATCACATGGACGGCCAGCGGGCTTCCAGCGTAAAAGTGCCACATCTCGTCTGACTTTATCCTGTGGAACGCGGAAATCTGGCCCCTTTTCAGCAGGTAATAGATGGCGCTTGACGCGCTGCGCAGCCCTCTTTCTGTCTCAAACTGCACTTTTGACCTGTACGTCTCCCTGAAGTATCCGCCCTCCGGGTGCTCCTGCAACGAAAGCTTGTCGACCCAGTATTTTGCGCCCTTCACTGCATCCTGTAAGCAGGTGTTTGAAAAACATTAATGCGGGCAGGACGCACTTTGCGCTGGTTGATAATCGGCATCATTGGCAAGGCCAACGTTGGCAAGTCCACGTTTTTCAACGCCGCGACGGAACTTGCGGTCCCTGCCGCCAATTACCCCTTCACCACCGTCGAACCAAACGTGGGCGTCGCGTACGCGAGGGTAAAATGCGTCTGCCGCGAGTTTGGCGTGCAGGACAACCCCGTGCACTCGATATGCATCGACGGCAACAGGTTCATACCTGTCAAGCTGGTAGACGTGGCCGGCCTAGTCCCAGGGGCGCACGCAGGCAAGGGCCTGGGCAACAAGTTCCTCGACGACGCCCGGCAGGCCGACGCGCTGGTACACGTAGTCGACGCATCCGGCTCGACTGACAGCGCCGGCAAGTCAGTCCCCGCGGGCGCCGGCGACCCGATGTTTGACGTCCAGTTTGTGGAAGAAGAGTTTGACCTCTGGATGTCGGCAATAGTATCGCGGGACTGGAGCAAGACTGCGAGAGAGGCTGAAAACCAGGGCCAGAAACTGGAGCAGATGCTCGCAAAGAGGTTTTCAGGCCTGGCTATACCGGAGCACCTCATCTCTGCGACGGTGCACGAGTCCGGCCTTGGGCTGAAAAAGCCGACTCAGTGGACCGAAGACGAGATAAGGCGCTTTTGCCACATGCTGCGGGTAAAGTCCAAGCCGTTTGTCGTGGCCGCAAACAAGGCCGACCTCCCGACGGCAGACGCCAACATTGAAAAGATGAAAAAGGCCGGGCTTGCAGTAGTACAGTGCGCCTCAGAGGCCGAGGCGATGCTGAAAAAGGCGTCCAAAAAGGGGATGCTGCACTATTTGCCCGGAGACAACTCGTTTGACGTCAAGCCAAACGTGGCATTGAACGACGCTCAGAAAAAGGCACTTGACATTGTAAAAGCTTTGATTGAAAAGTACGGCTCGACCGGCGTGCAGGAGGCGATAAACATTGCCTGCTTCAAGCTCTTGCACCTTGTCGCCGTCTACCCAGTTGAAGACGAGTTCAAGCTGGCCGACAAGAAAGGCAACGTGCTTCCTGATGTCCGGCTATTGCCTGAAGGCTCGACTGCCAAGGACCTTGCAGGAACGGTGCACGCGGACCTGGCAAAGGGCTTTTTGTACGCCGTTGACGCCCGGACCAAGCAGAGGATCGGCGCCGATCATAAATTGAAGAATGGCGACGTGATCAAGATAGTGTCTGCCGCTAGCAGGGGATAGCATGCTTTGCCTCGGCGTTGAAAGCACGGCGCACACGTTTGGCTGCGCAGTCGTCGACGGCGATGGGAAAATATTGTCAGACGAGCGCGACGTGTACAGGGCGCCGGAGGGCAAGGGCATCCACCCACGCGAGGCGTCAAGGCACCACATGGACGCGTCGTCAGAGGTGTTGCGCCAGTCGCTAGAGTCGGCGGGCGTTTCAATCAAAGATGTCGGCATCGTGGGATATTCTGCCGGGCCCGGCCTCGGGCCGTGCCTCCGGGTGGGCGCAGTGGTCGCCCGCACGGTCGCCGGCTATTACAAAAAGCCGCTGGTGCCGGTGAACCACGCGCTGGGACACATCGAGCTTGGCGCCATGCTGACGGGAGCCAGGGACCCACTCGTGCTGCTCGTCTCCGGCGGCCACACAATGATCCTCGCGTTTTCCGCCAGCCGGTGGCGCGTCTTTGGGGAAACCCTGGACATCACCGTCGGCCAGCTTTTGGACCAGTTCGGCAGGTCGGCCGGGTTTGCGTCGCCGTGCGGCGGCAGGATTGAAGAGCTCGCAAAAAAATCTGGCAACTATATGCAGCTGCCGTACGTGGTCAAGGGAAACGACGTGTCGTTTTCCGGCCTCCTGACTGCCGCAACGAGGCTTGCGTCAAAGCAAGACGTTGCAGATGTCTGCTATTCGCTGCAGGAAACGTCCTTTGCCATGCTGGCCGAGACAGTCGAGCGGGCGCTCTCGTTTACTGGCAAAAAAGAGATGATGATAGTCGGCGGGGTTGCCGCAAATCAGCGCCTAACAGAGATGCTGGAGGCCGCGTGCGCAAGGCAGAACGCAAAATTTTACGCGTGCCCGGTAAAATTCGCAGGCGACAACGGCGCCCAGATAGCGTGGACCGCGCTCCTGGAATACGGCGCGACCGGGAAAAAGGTGCCGGTCAGCGACGCGTTGGTGACCCAGTCGTGGCGCCTTGACACCGTGGACGTCAGCTGGCGCCGGCCTGTGCCTGCCTGAACTGCTTTTCCCACTGGCCGTTTGAAAAGACGCCAAACTTGTACGTCTGGCCGGAAGAAACGATAACGAACTTTTTTACCAGAAATCCCTCGGACTTGAATGACGAGACCTGGGAGAGCGGGATGTCAAGGACGATGTCGCCTTCCTTTTTAGATAGTGTCGCCATGCGCCCTTCGGTCTTTTGGAAGAGTATCCTCTTGCTCGTGAGGACAAGGAAGCCGCTTTTCAGCTTGTCTTCGGCGCAGTCTTCTGTCAGGATAACGCGCTCGCCTTCCTCCGGCTTGAAACTCACGTTTTTATCTCCACGGCAGACGCTATATTACTATTGCAGCTCGTCAGCAGGGGCGCAGAGGCGGACATATTCCTCGCCGACTGGCACGGCAAGAGGGCCGTCTCTAAATATCGAGCGCCCAAGGCGTACCGCCACCCAGCGCTTGACGCCTCTGTCCGGCGCCAGCGGACGATACACGAGGCGAGCCTGATTTCTGCCGCCAAAAAGGCCGGCGTGGACACGCCTTTCATCTACTTTGTCGACCCTGAAAAGGCAGAGATAATCATGGAGTTTGTAGGGGGCAGGATTGCCAGAGACGTGCTCGACCTGGATCTTTGCAAAAAGATGGGGCAGCACGCCGCGTTACTGCACACCAGCAACATCGTGCACGGCGACCTGACGACTTCGAATTTCATCGTGAGCGGCAAAAAACTGGTGCTCATCGACTTTGGGCTTGCCTATTATTCCGAAAGGATGGAAGACATGGCAGTAGACGTCCGGCTGATAAAAGAGGCGTTTACAAGCGCCCACATCTCGCTCAGGGGCGCCTTTGCGGGCTTTGTCAGGGGATATGCGGTCGTCGCAGGCAAGAAAAAAACAAGCAGAATACTTGAAAACGTCCGGGAGATAGAGCAGCGGGGCCGCTACGCCCGGGTCGCGTGACGCTTTTATCTGCGTGCAACGCTGCAAGCATTATTGCGCTCTGTGACCTTTGCCAGCACCAACCAGAAAAAGTTCGATGAGGTCAAGTCTATACTTGCTTTACGCATTGCAGTCGACTTTGCGCAGGCCGAGCTTGTCGAGGTCCAGTCAGACTCGCTTGAGGAGATCGCGAGGGAAAAAGCAAAGAGCGCCTACGCCAGAGTTGGCAAGCCGGTAATAGTCGAAGACGACGGGCTGTACATCGACTCGCTGAAGGGCTTTCCCGGCCAGTACTCGTCTTTTGTCTTCAAGACACTTGGCAACGCCGGCATCCTGAAACTGCTGGAGGGGCTGGGCAGGCAGGCGTCGTTTCGCTCAATTATTGCTTATTACGACGGCAAGGATCTGCACACTTTTGAAGGAACAGTCAACGGGGCGATTGCCACGCGCGCAGCGCAGGGCGGCTGGGGTTATGACCCGATATTTATACCAGAAGGCGCGGGTGTTACGTTTGCCGAGCTTGCCAACAACAAGAACGACTATTCGCACCGGAAAAGGGCGCTAGACAAATTTGCTGAATGGTTCACACGTAGGGATTAGTTCGAACAAATACGATAGTGGAATTTTCAAGAACAAGTCTTGCGCAAGAATAAATCAAAGCAAGCGTAGCGACTGCAATGATTTTACGCTGAAATGCAAATAGGACAAAAAAAGCCAACATGCGGACAAACAGGAACATTTCTGCAAGAGGGATCCTCCTTTCAGCATTAATTGTTGCGTCGATTTCCGCAGCAGTCATGTCGCCGCATTCCGCATCCGCCACGTTTCCGGGCGAGAACGGCAAGATCGCTTTTGTCGGCAAAATGGACGGCAACGAAGAGATATACGTGATTAACGAAGATGGCACCGGCCTCACCCGGCTTACAAACAATAATTACACGGACTTGGCGCCGAAATGGTCACCGGACGGCACCAAGATGACCTTTGAAATAAAAAGTGCCGAAAACGACAGGGACCGCGACATATACGCGATGAACGCGGACGGTACGGGAGTCGCAAGGCTGACGGACGACGCGCTCCTAGACGCCAATCCGCTCTGGTCGCCAGACGGAACCACGATAGCCTTTACCCGCGGCGCAGACGGCCTGAAAGGAAACCATAATGTTTTCGTCATGAAGCCTGACGGCAGCGCATGAACAATCTGTGGGGTACACTATTTATGGATGGTCGCCGGACAGCACGAGACTGATATCGACTTACCAGACCAGCCGTCTCAGTCCCGGGTACCACTTGGAAACTGTGCGCGTCAGCGGCAGCGGGCCAAGTTTTGCAGGCGACAACAGGATTTTGCCTACATAGTCCCCGGACGGCAACAAAGTCTTGTCAATCAAGATTCCTGACACCCAAATATTCATCACCAGCGCTGATGGCACGATCCAAGAGCTAGAGCCCTCTCCAATCTATGATCCTGTTGACTGGGGAGTAGCGCAAACGGAAGAGCTCTTTTGCGGCAAGGCCGCTTCCGGGTACAACATGATAGAGGGCACCGCAGGAGATGATCTGCTTTACGGTACTGCCGGCAACGACCTGATCCTTGGGCACGGCGGCAATGATTCCATCGTGGGCAACGGCGGCGACGACTGCCTGGACGGCAATGAAGGGAACGACAGCATCTGGGCGGGACAGGGCAGCGACGTCCTGTACGGCCGCGACGGGAATGATACCTTGGTCGGAGCTGCAGGCGACGACTTTCTCTACGGCAACGCAGGTGACGATCAGCTGTGGGGAAGCTCGGGCAACGACATACTCGTCGGTGAGCATGGCAACGACAGACTGAATGGAGATGACGGCAGGGATGGGCTTTACGGAAGCGAAGGAGAGGATTATCTCTGGGGCGGCTCTGACGTCGACACGATGGTTGGCGGCCACGAGAACGACAGGCTCATCGGCGATGACGGGTACGACGTCATGTGGGGAAGCGAAGATGACGACCTTCTCTACGATGAGGCGGGAAACGACATACACAACGGGGGCAAAGGAAATGACGCGTGCTATGACATCGTGGGGGACAACACCATGGCCAACTGCGAGGCGTAACGGGACCGGTGCCGGAAGGCACCTGTCTATTTTTACATCCTTGGGGATCTATTGTCTTGAAAATATTCCTTTATCCATCTGTCGGCATAGCGCTCCCTGTTCTGCAATACGACTATCCTTGAAATCTCGCTTTCGTCCATAACCGCAAATGCCGGCATGCTTGCGCACAGCCTGTTTGCATAGTTGCACACCTCGCCCATGTCCAGCGTGTTTTCGTATTCCAGCCTATTGGTCGACATGCCGACGTGCATGTATGATTTTATCTCTACGAAATGCGGGTTGCCCTCTGACATCATCTTGGCAAACTCGCCCACGAATTCGCCCTGGCAGTTGTAGTCGCGTATGATAGTCATGCGCAGGACGGTCCTCGTATCGACAGTAGCAAGAAAGCGGAGGCTGTCGTGCCACCTCTCCCACGCGTCCTTGTGCATTGGCCGGTTCACCTGGTGGAACATTTTCTTGTTGGATGCGTTTGTCGACAGGTAGATCTGGGTCGGCAGCGCGTCTTCATTCGCAAGGCGCCTGAGCATGTCCGGCTCCTGGCCGTTTGTAACGAGGAATATCGACTTGGTCGCCTTCAAGGTCTTCAGGTATTTTATCAATTGCGGAAGCTTGGGGTACATCGTGGGCTCACCTGACAGCGATATCGCATAGTGTGCCGGCAAAAGCGACTCGTCCAGCTTTTTCTTGTCGTTCTTGGGGTTGCCGTAGAACCCGTTTATCAGCTTTTTCCGCTCTGCCATCAGCTGCTCGACTATCACGTCCGGCTCGTCGACCAGCTCTGCCGGCATCTGCAGGGTGTCGTAGAACTCTGCCGGGCGCCAGCAATAGATGCACCGGTTTTCGCAGTTCATGGCTGCAGGCGTCATCTCCATGCACTGGTGCGTCGAGATGCCGTAGAACTTGTGCTTGTAGCAGCTGCCCTCGCCTGCAAACGACTTTTTCGTCCAGTGGCACAGCTCGACTGCCGAGTGATTGTAGACGCCATACTTTGCCTTTTTCAGTTTCGCCATTACTGGCGGCGTTATCTGTATCAGGCCGTCGTCGGCTGAATGCGAGACGTACTCGTCAGAGCAACTCATCTACCTGCAACATGATGCGGATCAGATTTAAATTTTGCACCGTATGGCATAGGAGCAATGGCTGGCGTCGACACTGAAAAGATAATGCAGGTCGGGCTGGAGCTTGCGGGGTGGAAAAAAATGCCCGCAGACAGCGCCGTGCACGTCAAGGGCAGGAACATCAATAAAGTCATGATTGCAGTAGACGTGGGGACTGCCGAGCTGTTGCTGGCAAAGAGCCTTGGCTGCGACGCGGTGATAGCGCACCACCCGATAGGGATAGCCGCCGTCAACTTTTACAGGGTATTTGACCG
>NZ_JBOGQF010000076.1:0-8425 GCF_050748925.1 Nitrososphaera sp. | reverse complement strand
CACCTGAACCCTGCAAAGAGGATCCGCTCGTGGGGCTTGAAGTAGTTGCGGTAGCTGTTCCTCGCCTGCATCGAAGGCGTCGTAAAGCACCCGCCCCTGAGGACTTTTTGGTTTATCGCCCACTTGTCCGTGTATTCCGAGAAGAGCGACTTGAAGCCGGGATAGAGGACGTATTCAGACGACGTCCATTCCCACACGTCGCCTACCATCTGGTGGCAGCCGAAATAGCTCTTGCCTGCCGGATACGACCCTATTTTTGACGGCCCCCAGAGGCGCGACTCGAACAGGTTCGCGGTCGCCGGCGTCGCCCCTTCGTTGCCCCACGGGTAGAGCGTCTTTGCCTTCAGGTCGTCGTTCCAGCTTGCCGACTTTTCCCACTCGGCCTCTGTGGGCAGCCTCTTGCCCGCCCACCGGGCGTAGGCGTCGGCTTCGTAATAGCTGACGTTTACGACAGGCTCGTCAGGGTCTATCTCGCGCACGCCGCGAAAATCCTTCTTTATCCACCTGCCTTCCTTGCGCTGCCAGTACAGCGGGGCCTTCCATCCGCTCTCCTGCACAAGGTCCCAGCCATCGGACAGCCAGTGCTTAAAGTCCTCGTAACCCCCTGCCTCGATGAATCTTGCAAATTCCCCGTTTGTGACCGGGGCGACGTCTATTCTGAACGGGTAGAGGTAGACCTTGTGCTCGGGGAGCTCGTTGTCGTAGCAGAACCCCTCTGCGCCAAAGCCGAGCTCGTAGATGCCCGGGGTCACCGGCACCATCCCAGCCGGTTTTTCACCCGCCGGCCTGGCCGCGCCTATGACGGCCGGCACGTAGTTGTCTGAAGGCTCGAATCGCTGAAAGTAGTGCTGAAAATCGTAGGTCATCAGCTCCTGGTGCTGCATTTCGTGCTGGTTGCCCAGCATGATGTCGTATTCTATCTCTTTTGGCAGCAGGCCGGCCGACTCGGCACCTCTTAGAAATGCGGCGACCTTGCCGTCGATGAACGACCGATAGCGCATCGTGTCCTGCACTGTCGGCCTCGGGTGCCGCCCTCGCTCTTGCTTTGGGAGGATGTTGCCGTATTTTTGATAATACGAGTTGAGGTAGTCTAGGTTGATGCCCTCTGTGTCCTTGAGGTCCGCCCCGTGCTTTTCAAGCACTTTGTGGAAAAACCACGTCACGTGTGCTATGTGCCAGTTCGGGGGGCTGCCGAACGCATCGGACTGCATCACCGCGTCTTCGACCTTCAGGGGCGCAAAGAGCTCCATGGTCGCCTTTCTCACCACCTGAAATTCTGCAAGCAGCCTTTCGGCCGCGCCCTTCTCCTTTGCTACCTGCGTCATATATGTGGACAAAAGCCATTTTCATTCTTATAAGCTCAGCTGGCACGCAGCCGAACTTTAATTCTAGGAGAAAAGTCAGTGTACTGCCGACCAAAGAAAATATCTTGTACGGCTCGGGATAACTGGCAATGAAGTCTCAGGCATGCGAACACCTGAAAGACGCAAACGAGAACGTCAAGGCCCGGACAAAAGGCTGCGAGGAGTGCGAGAAGATGGGCTCTGGCTGGGTCCACCTCCGGAAATGCCTGACCTGCGGCCACGTCGGATGCTGCGACTCTTCTGTCAACAAGCACGCGACCAAGCATTTCCACGGGACCTCCCACGCCGTGATGCAGTCCTTTGAGCCGGGAGAAGACTGGATGTGGTGCTATGTTGACAAGGCGTACGTGAAATAGGCCGTCTATTTAGGCAGCTCCAGCATCGCCACCAGGTCGGCAAAATAATGCGGCAGCGCGTTGTACGGGTTGGTGTCTGCCGGGCTTTCCACGTCGTCGGTTATGTAGAGAAAGCCGACCTGCTCTCTGGCCTCTGCCACGTAGGCCGGGTCAAGGTACGAGACGTTCCTTACGGCAAAGGAAAAGTTCTCTGGCGGGTACTCGGGGAAATAGGTATTTTCCTGCAGCTGCGAGACTGAAGGCAGCACCACCTGCTCGTATATCATGATGTTGTCAAAGAGGCCGATGTATTCCCTGTCGGCGCGCGTGCCGGGGTTTGCGACGATGAACTCGATCCCCTGCGACCGGGCATAGCTTGCTATCTCTTGGTAAAAGCCTACCTGGCCAGAGCCTGAGTTCATCTCGTCAAGCATGATGCCGTTGACGTCAGGATACCACGCCCTGTACCTGTCTATCGCGCCTTTTATGTCAGGCAAGGTAGCCCCTGCCGCCTGCCGGGCATAATCTGTGTGTATGTATCCCAAGACATACTCTATGCCCGCGCTCCTGAGCGCCGAGGTGCCGGCGGCGTAATTTGGGTCCTGCCAGAATCCGGGGCCGGACGAGGGGTTTATGGTGGCCGCAAACGGCACCGACGGGTGCTCGCCTTTTACCCTGATGAGGGTGCTCCAGACGCTGCCCTGGTTCTCTAGCTGCGGGTACTCGTAAAGCGGGATATAGATGCCTGCCTGGTGGATATAGCTGACCTCGACTGCCGAGATGGGCGCCGAGACTATAGGCGATATCGAAACCCGCCGGTCCTGCCCCAGGGCCGGGGAGGAATATGCAAACGCCCTGACGGAATACTCGCCGACCTGGTCCAGAGAGACGGTCGTGCGGACGCTGACCTGCTGCCCCGGGCCCATCAGCCCTGTAACGATGTCGAGCCAGACCGTGAACCCGCCGGCGTCCCTTACTTCCATCACCGCGGTATAGTCGTGTATCCTGCTGTCAGTATTTGCAATGCTGACAGACGCGGCAAACTGGGTCCCGACCTTGATCTTTTTTAAATAGTTGCCGCCGGGGCTGGTGGTGAAAACCGATTGCGCGACCACGCCTTCCTGTTCTGCATGGGCCTGTCTGGGAACCGTAGCCAAGCCGGAGATCGTGATGATGAACACTAGGATAATGATCTTTATCATGATGAATAGTACAGGCGACTTTTCTGTTGGTTTTCATCGTTATATGCCTAAAGCCCAAAAGTCATGGGGCCAGTGAGTTACATAGCCAGAAGGCCCCGATTTCGTGCTAATTATGTGGTTTTTGAGGCCTGTTTTGCACGGTTTGCAAACCACAGTCCCCAAAATTGGTGACGATATCATATCACGGGCCGGGTGAAAAAGTGGGGGGCAGCAACGATGTCCGGCGCATAGCTGACGGCGGGGCGAGAAAAGCGTGTGTGCGCGTTTCCAGTGGAAAAGTGTCAAAATAATCGTTCTTTTATAGCTCTTGCAACAATTGTGCTACACAAGGCAATGGCATGATGCACACGTAATGGAGGGAGACTGCAGTAAGCCCCATGCGATCGAAAACTCGACATGTAATACCCCTGCCCGCCATTACAGCTCCGGCGATCGCCAATGCCAAGGAGAAGGGAAACTTTGACAAAAGCTACCTTATATGTTTCTCATACATCTGTCGAAATATTGGCTCTGGATTTTGACGGGTTAAAGGAGTTTATCGTTCACGGGATGAAGATGCAGCATATCTATCAGCCGCTTATGATCAAGACCCTTTTAGAATCTCCGCAGAACAGGTTGCCTGTAAGAAAGGTAGCAGAGCAGTTCCTGCAGAAAGACGAAAGCCAGATCGAGTATTATATCAAGATCACCAAAGAGATGCCCGGCAGGATTTTGAGAAAGCATGGTATTGTGACGTATGACTCGGGCAACTTTACACTGAATACGCGAAGCGTGTCGCCGCAGCAGCGGGCCGAGCTGATCGCCTTGTGCGAAAGCAAGATTGACGAGTACGAGGAAAAGAGGGGGAAACTGATATGGCTGCATCGGGCCAAGGCACCTAGTTATGTTCCCGGATCACTTCGGTACAACGTGCTAACCAAAGCCAAAGGCCGCTGCGAACTCTGCGGAATCCCTGCAGAAGTCAAGGCCTTGGATGTGGATCACATTGTCCCGAGAAACAGAGGAGGGGAAACAGTGATGGAAAACCTGCAGGCACTTTGTTACACATGCAACTCGCAGAAAAGAGACTTTGATGACACCGATTTTCGATCCTGGAACAGCATGTACTCTGACAGGGATGATGAGTGCGTTTTCTGTAACATGGACCCATCAAGGATAAAGGCGTTAAATAATCTGGCATTTTCGTTTGAATACAAGTATCCTGTGACTGCTGGGCACATGCTGGTGAGTCCGAATCGTCATACCCGTTCGTTCTTTGACATGGGAGCTGCCGAACAGAAAGCGTGTTTCATTCAAGTGGAGCAAGCGAAGGAACAGATAATGGAATCTGACCCTACTGTAACCAGCTTTAACATTGGGGTAAACGATGGAAAAGATGCTGGGTAGACCGTTCCTCACTGCCACATACATCTGATTCCAAGGAGAAAAAATGATGTTGCCGATCCACGGGGTGGAATCCGGCATGTTATTCCTGGAAAGGGGTTGTATTGACTAGGGCAAGAATGGTTCTGTTGCATTTGAACTCATGAGCAAAATGAAGCCAGCGAAAACCACTTCTAAACGGGTACGGGCTTTGGAAGATGACAATCAATTGGGAAGCTCGATGACGATTCTCTTCCTTCTTTGCTATTCCTTCTATGTTTTCCAGAGCAAGCTGGATGGCCTCTGTCATGTTGATTTCGAGCTCGCGCCGGCCTCCCGCCACACCGTACCGCGCAGCGCCTGCCTGCAGTATTAAAGAACTGTTATTTCGATCTGTTTCCACTGGAAACGCGCGCTACCTGTATACAGTGGTGAGAGGGATTTACTCTTGCTTCTACTAAAAGTCATTTCATAAATGGTATAGCATCCATGTCGAACCCGGCATTATTCAGCTCCTAGTCGACATATTTTATCGAGACAAGCCGGTTGAGCTTATGATGGGGTCATGCGCATCTGGGCAAGCGCCTGATGCAATTCCGTCTATGCCGGCAAGCTAAAAGCAAAAGTCGCCCCCTTTCCGTCAGGATTGTTCTCTGCCCATATCCTGCCGCCGTGGGCTTCCACAATGCTCTTTGAAATAAACAGCCCAAGGCCGGTGCCGCTATCTGACTTGGTCGAAAACTTTGTAAAAAGCCGGGGAATGATGTCCGGATCTATCCCGGTGCCGGTGTCGCGCACCGCGACAACTACCTGGCTGCCGTCCTTCCTTGCCGTAATGGTTATCCTCCCTTTTTTTGTGAATTTCAGGGAATTGCCAAGAAGGTTCGAAAGCACCTGCGTTATTCTTGTGGCGTCTGCCTCGACTTCCATGTCCTGCACCTCGTATTCTATTTCCCGGCTGTCACTGGAAACCTGCTTGCCATAGTCATCGATGACATCTGCAATCAGGTCTTTTAGGTTGAACCTCTTCTTGTCTATCCTTAGCGAGTTGCTTTCAATCCTGCTGGCATCCAAGATGTCGTTTGTAAGTTTCGTTATGCGCCTGGCGTTTCTCAAAATTATTTGGACGATGCTGTTGTCCGGCAGCGTTTCGGCCAAATCCTCGGCGCCGAGGATGATGGGCAGCACCGGCGTGCGGAGTTCGTGCGCCGCCACATTGATGAACTCTTGCTGCATCTTGTCGCGGGCCTCTAGCTGCAGGTTTGCCTCCCTCAACTCGGCGGTCCTTGCACTGACAGTTTGTTCCAGCCTCTTGTTCCATGAAAAGATGAGAAAAAGGATGCCTAAGGCAGCCGCCGCCATTGCAAGAATCGTGAGCGTGGTCAGGTTCCTTTGCTGGTCGATTAACGCTGCTGCGGCGCTTGCCTGGCCGTGCGGCGCCAGAATGTAGAGTGCCCCAAACTGCTTTTCTTCAAGCGTCACCGGCTGGTATGCAAACGTGACTCTTGAATTGTTCATAGTCGTGTCCCTGGAGCCTGTCTCGCCTTGGAGCGCGGCCTTGAAGCCGCTGTTAAAGGAATCTACCGATTCTGCATCAAGCGATGAAAGAAAAGACTGGAACCGGACGCCAAAGACATTCTTGCCAAGGTATGGAGTGTCTTTGGAATAGAGGATTATCCCCCTGTTATCCAGCAGCCCGACCTGGCCCTCAAGCTTGGGAGAGATCTCGCCTTCAAGGAATTTTCCCAGGACCTCAGTTCGGACTCCCGCGACTACGACTCCCATGAAGGCGCCGTCATTTGCCTTGCCGCCTGTCCCCTGCTGCAATTTCTCATCAAGAATGGGATAAGAGATGTACAGCCTGAGGACCCTGTCATTAGAGTCTGTCACGCTGCTGTAGTACGTCTGCAGGGTGTCCCTTGAATGCATGAAATAAGATCTGTAACTGAGGTCAAAGCCCCTGTATTGATCGTAGGCGGTCTGGTTGATGTTGCTTATCCAGACGATTCTGCCTTCCCTGTCGAGCCACATGTAAAAGTCCGCGATGTCGCTGCTGGCCGTCTCTGCATTATTGAAAATCTTTTTTGCCCTCTCGAAATCGTTTTCCTGCACTGCAGGAGCCTTGGAGATAATCTGCAAGTTGTTGGTGACATCGGCAAGCTTGTTTGCAAGGGAGTTTGAAAGGTGGTGCGCCTGGATTTCGGCGTTTGACCTTGTTTCCTGAACCGCGATTTTCTCAATCTGCTCTGACGTGCTGGCAGAATAGCTGGACGATATGGCGGAAAGCGAGGCAACAATCGCAATGATCAAAAGAAAGACAGCCGAATTCCGTTTAGAAAAAATGTTTCTCAACGGCAGGTCACGCAGCCTCCTCGTGGCTTGCAGGTTTCGGGATGCAATGGCCCAGTTCCCGTCCGGTCATGATTCTTCGAGCCTCTCTGGAACGACCAGCTTTTTTGCCAGTACGTCATCTGTCAGCTCTTCAAGCCTTTTCTTTACCTCGTCAGGCACCTCGCCGTCCAGGCTGTGAAAGGGCGCCAGGTACACGATGCCGTCGCTGGAAGCGCCTTTCTCTTTCTCCAGGCCCGGTTTCAGTAACTCCCCCCGGAAATTCCCTTCAACAACTGCCTGCACTGCCTGGTCGTACGCCTTGTCAACGTCAAGCACAAAGGATGAAAGGACCGTGCCAGGCGCAAGGGAATTCTGGTCCTGCACCGCCCCGAGGGCATAGATGCCTTTTTCCTCGGCAGCCTGGATCACTCCGTGGCCTGACGAGTCTGCGACGTAGAATATGACGTCGGCCCCCTGCTGGATAATCGACATGGCCGATTCCTTGCCTTTCTCCGGATTGTCCCAGTCGTTCAGGTACGTCCCGATAATCCGGACGTCCGGGTTGACCGTCTTTGCACCCTGCACGTACCCTTCAAAGATGTTGATGAGGTTGGGATATTCTTCCCCGCCTACATAGCCTATCACGCCTGATTCTGTCATCATGCAGGCAAGCGCGCCGAGGAGAAACGAGCCTTCCTGCTGCATCGGGAAAATAGAGGCCACGTTCTGGGACTGGACGAGGCCCGTGAAAACGACAATCTTCGTGTCTGGATATTGCTTTCCCACCCGCAAGGAGGGCTCTCCCCACTGGAAGCCGTGGGCAATTACAAGGTCATAGCGCGACTGCGCATATTTCTTCAGCGTCGACTCGATGTCTGCAATTTCGACGTTGTCTTCGGAAGTGACTTCAAACCCGTATTTCTTGGCAATAAACTCTGCAGCGTCTTGCGACGCGGCGCCCCATCCTTTATCGGTGAACAGGGCGTCAGTAACCACGGCTACCCTTAGCGACTTGCTATCTGGGGGACCAGAAGGCCGGGCCGTCGCAGCCATGGTTGCAGCGATTATTATTATGACTGCGGCAACAATTCCGACTAGAAGAATGTATCTTGCGCGTATTCTGGCCGTCATGTTGCCTGCTTTGCATCAACCTGTTTGCGATATTTAAGTAGCACAGGACCGCATGGGCTGATCTGCTGGCTTTTTTTCCTGTTTTTTCTCACGTCAAATTGCCGGTTTAGTGTAAGGGACATCGACAAAGATCTGACAGTATCCCTATAAGCTAGTTGAGATTTCTTTTTCAATGTCTGTCATTGCTTTGTTCGCCGTTTGTTGAAAAGATCGAGATTACACGGGACTCTAGCAGAATTAAATTACTGAGGGTGGTGTTAACTTATCGGCTGATCGGCGTGTTTTTTCCGAATGAAAAGAATATAATCAGCCGCAAAGTTAACAGCGCCAAGCGACGGTTTTTAAGAGATTCCGTTAGGCATGAAGTCGCAGAGCCAATACCAAATTACCAGAGCCGTTGTAGGATCTTATGACTAGTAAGCATAAGTTTGGACTTAATACGTCTCGTGTTAAGGGGAGTGAGATTTACAGAAACTCTGCCTTCGCTCCTACTCATCGATGAAAGGGAGTACTTTCTCTTCATGATGTCTGTGATGTTACAACCCGTGTCAAACGAAAGCAAGATGTAGAAACCACTACGATGCTCCCCGGAGGATATAGGGATGGTCGCACGAATTAGCTTTTCATAAGTACCCGTGGCATATCGAAGCCTACCCAGCTTTGGCTCAAAGGTTTCTCTCGTAAGTGCGCGCGTTACCGC
>NZ_JBOGQF010000075.1:0-8470 GCF_050748925.1 Nitrososphaera sp. | reverse complement strand
GTTGCCATAGCCGGCTTTATGCTCAGCGTAGGCTTTGTCCTGCGGGGCCTGCTCGTCGGCGACTATGGCGGCCTGGTGATTGCCGGCTTTATCGCGTTTTTCGCAAACGCCTGGATAGTCACCGCCCTCCTGACATATACCGCCGAGAGCTTTCCAACCCGCGTCCGGTCTTCTGCCGCCGGCATCGTGGAAGGCGGCAGCAGGGGCCTCGCTGCGGTTGCGCCGTTTGTGTTTATAACCCTGCAGCCTGCGGGCTTTATGACTATGATGTCGGGGATAGCCGCGTTCTCGTTTGCAGCTGCCGCAGTAGCTATCTTTGGGATGCGGACGTGCGGCCAGTCGCTTGAAAAGCTGAACCGCGAGTGAGCGTCAGATGGGTATCGTGACTTTCTCTATCATCGCCGGATGCCTTTCCCTGTAGTGCTTTACCAGCTCCTTTGTCGAGCCAAACGACAGCCTGCATACGTCGCAGGTTTCAGCCGGGGTCCTTGACACTGAAAAGAGCGGCCTCTTGCTCACCCTTATCGTCCTGTCGCCGGGGAGAGATATCGCGACAAGCCCTCCGTCATTCCAGCTCTTAAAGTGCTTTTCAAATTCTTCGTACAGCGAGAGGTTAAAGCACGCGACCGGGTCACTGTCAAACTCGCACGACTTTTTCTTGTCTATGTATTCCCTGTGCAGCCTTTCAAGCCAGACGTCCACCACTTCCGGGTGCTCTGCCAGAATGGACTTTGTAATGTCAATTGTATGGACTGCAATGGCAGTCTCTAGCGCGTCGTTTGGAACGATGATGTATCCCTTTAGTTTCAGGCCGAGCGCTTTGTCCTCAAAAACATGGCTCATGCAAAGTAATACCGCATCAAATTATTAAGCATTGCCTTATAGATTTATGATAAAACTATATTATTTTGTATTAATAGAGGATTTTCTGAAGTATTGCAAGATAAATGTTGAAAATCATGGATGTAGCTTTTGCATACGGGCGATAACAAAAAGAGGAGGCTAGGCCTCCTTGTTCTCCTTGAGGTCCCATCCTCCAGTCACGGGTCCGCCGAGCGAGCCACTCTTGTCCACGGGATAGTACTTGAACTCGATCTTGGCAAAGTTGAGGCTAAAGGTGTCGGTAGGCACTCCGCCTTCGCTGCCGCTCTGTTGGTACGAGCTTATCAGGACTTCGCTCATCTTGATCTCTAGGAATTTTTCGCCCCTCTTGCCTGCAATCTCTCCTGTCAGGACAACTTCCTTGATGTGCTCGCCGGTGGCCGTCTTGACAAATAACAGCGGCGACGACTTGTCCAGGTTCTTGACAAACGAGATGTCTTGGAACGTTGCCTTTCCTGCGCCCCCACCTCCGCCGGTGCCGGAGCTGCCCTGTTGGCTGACGCCCCAGCTGAACGACAGTATCTCTATCTCGCCCTTGTGCTTTGCGCTAGTTGACTCGCCATCCACGCCCTCTATTTTCAGAAAATAGTCCACATTTGCCGCGTCCGCGTACTGCATCTCTGGCACCCCCTGGCCCACAACGCCCTGCGACGCAAAAGACGCAGCCGCTGCATACGCTGCCAGGATCGACGCAATCCCTATTGACGCTATCTGCAACTTGCCCAGCTGTAACATGCGCGATTCTAATTCCGGAAAAGATATACATTTTCTGTAATCTCGTTCTATAAGAAAAAATGAAGAAGAGTGCCCTACATGGGCAGCTCTATCTTTTCCGGGATCCGGGGCATCCCGCCAAGCTCGACGCACGGGACCTGCTCGAGTGCGACCGCAGCCGTCTCGCCCATGCCGTACTCGTGGATTATGCCCATGCCGTTCGTGTGCTTTGGATAGACCCTCAGCTCGATTGCAAAGGCGCACTTTTGGTGCGGCCCGAGCATCTCTCCAAAGGTCTTGGTGGCGGCCTTGGCATTGCCCGCGCTCAGCACCGCGGGAATCGGCGACGGCGCATTGGAGGTCCCGCTCTCGATTGCGATGCTGCTGTCGTTGAGCCCCCTGACGGCCCACAGGTTGTAGCTGTGCATAAAGCCGTTCACGTGGAACCCATAGAACCGCACGGTAAAGTTGTCGCCTGTGCAGCCCTGCAGGAACAGGCAGGGGCCTGAGACGGCCTGGTCGTTCTTGCGCAAGGCCACGATGTCGCCGTAGCACGACACGTTGTCGACGTGGAACATGTGCGACAGGGCGGCAAAGTTGACTGCCGTCGTGTTGGTCTCGTCGGCCCACCTCCTGAAGGTAAAGCCGACAGGGTTGCCGGATCCTGGCGCCCCTGCAGGCTTGATCCTGTTGCCGGACGCGTCAAACACCTCAACTATCACGAGTTGCTTGCCGTTGTCGTGCAGAGCGGTGTTCCACGCGTGGTGGAACTGGAACCACAGCCACCCGCCGTCTGGCGCGTCAGACTCGTATGGGATGAGGTAGAGGTCCGAGTTTGCGCCGACGACGTTTGGGCCCAGGCTGACGGCCTCTGTCTGCAGCTGCGGGCCGACCCACTTCCACCTGCTCCACGCTATGGCGCCGGTGAGCTGCTGCGGCGTGCTGGTGGCGTCGCCGGCCGCGTTGGCCTTGGCCACGCTCACCCTGTAGTATTTTGCGCCAAGCGCCTTGAGCCCTTCGGTGAACTTTAGCCTGAAACTCAGGGTCTTGCCCCACGGCTGGCCGGCATAGTTGTGGTTCACGAGGCCGTCGGCTGCGACTGGAGGCGCCACGCCGTATTCGCTGTCCTGCGCCGGGCTTGCAAGCTTCCAGCTGGGTATGACGCCAATGTTTTCCAGCATCACAAACTCGCCTCCCGGGTTGGGGGTGCCTCCGTCGGGGTTGCACGCGATGCCCTTCCAGGTCTTCAGGTGCGCGTCGTCAGACGCCTTGAAATACTCGTTGACCGTGGCCCCGTCATAGATGTACACCCACTGGTTGCCCTGCCACTGCCTCACCTTGTAAAAGTAGGTGACCCTGCAACCAAAAGGCACGAGCGGCGCCCTGAAGCACGCGCTGAACTCGCCGTCCCCGCTGACTGCCGTCTCGGTGACCTTTTTAGTGGTGCACGAGCAGAATATCGGTGACAGGTAGTCACGGGCTTCGACGTATGTGGCCCTCTCTGCAGCCGTCATCAAGGACATCGCGTGGACGTCCTGCGCAAGCTTTTCCGGCACGTTGCCAAGGGGCAGGGGCCTGTCGAGCGCCCGCGCTATCTTGGCGTTTCTCGCCTCCCGAAACGGCGCGGGGTCGGGGCCCGGCCCGGGGAACGGACCCGGCGGCCACGGGTCGACCGGGATTGGCGGGAACTTTTCGATCCACTCGCGCAGCCAGTCAATGATGTCGATGTCTATAGGCGGCCAGTGGCAGCAGCACGTTTTCTGGTAGACTTCGACTATGGCGTTGCATATAGGCGCGCACAGCGTTGGGAAATGCGGTATCGCCAGCTCGCTGACGGGGGAGAACGTCGAGGGTGCAAACGCCCTTGGCTCGACCTTTGCAGTGGTCTTGAGAGAAGATGCGAACACGCCCTTGGTCGCGGCGATGTCTATCAGCCACGGCCTGCACTTGTGGACGTCGCCGTGGACGCAGGCAATCGGGAAGAACCAGTCGTGCCACTTGGGCCCGATGTCTATCAGGCCCGTGTTGGCCCATTCATTCAGCTTTTGCGAACGGAAAGTCGAAAGCGACTCCCTGCTGATCTCTTTTTCGTCGACGTCCGGCCCAAAGCCCATGGTGCCCTCCTTTACATAGCGCGCTAGCTCTGACAGCATTATCTTGTTGCCTTCAATGCTCTTGACCTTCCTTATCGCTCCTTTTTCTATAGAATAAAGCGCCACCTTTGGCTGCTGGTCTTTCTCTGTGCTCCCGAGGAACTTTATTTCAAGCGACCTGTCCTTGTTTGCGTTAAACCCTGCGCGTTCCATGCCCGTTGAGGATTTCCCGTAAATAAAACACTTGTAGAGTTTATCTCTATTAGAAGATGTACTCAAAGAGATTCTCTTAATACGGCAATTAGCGATTATAGGCCCTATTTTTGAAAAACTAATGCTAGACAAAGTCTGTTATCCTCGTCCTTCTTGATGCCCTGCGCGATCGCTTGTCGATTTTTTCCTTGAGCGCCGACTGCGCCTCGGTTATCGTTCCGTTCATTTCTAAAAGCTGGAGGGCGTTTATCGGCGCGCTTGAGCGGTAGTGGTTGTTAAAGTAGGCGTACGTCGTCTTTGTTTTCGAGGATATCTCCTCCAGCTTTTTCGCCCACGGTTCCAGCTCGCCTTCTGAATACGTATAGTCAAACCAGACCTGCTTTCCCCTGCCGTGCCACCTGACGTAAGCGTGGCTGTCTGTCGTTACCACCGGCTTGGCAAGGAATTCCAGCGGCGAATCGGTTATCGTGTTTGCGACGCCGTGTTTTTGCAGAAGCGCCCAGGTCTCCTTTCTGTTCCACGACTCGTGGCGGAACTCGACTGCAAAGTGCATGTGTACCGGCAATTGCTCGAGGAACGATTCCAGGCTGCCGATCTCGTCAAAGGAGAAGCTGGGCGGCAGCTGCACCAGCATGCAGGCCAGCTTCTCTGTCTTTTCAAGCGGATGTATTACATCAAGAAATGTGGCAAGCTCCCGCTCTGCTCCAACGAGGCGCCTGTCGTGCGTTATCGTTTTTGGCAGTTTTAATGAAAACTTGAAAAAAGGCCCGGTGGCCCTGGCCCAGCCTGCCACCATCGACTTTGAAGGCATCCTGTAAAACGACGAGTCTACCTCGACCGTGTCAAAGATCTTGCCGTAAAACGGCAGCTTGGCGACTTTGTTGTTTGGGTAAAAGAGCCCGACCCACTCCTGGTAGCTCCACCCGCAGGTGCCAAGCAGAATCGCCAACGGCTGCTATCCGGCTCGCAAGGATATGTGTCTACCGCGGCCTCTTCAGGAACATCTTGGCTACCTCTGGCAGCACAAACGCATAGTGTATGTGCACGCAGTCCTTTGACTCGCAAAGGCCGCAATAGAGCGCCCTGTCCTTGAGAAAGACTTCGGCCGTCTTTGTCTTTTTTGCGTCGCGTATGAAAAGTATGTTTTCCTGGTACCCGACCCGGGATAGGTAGGGCGCGTACGTCTGGAGGAACTTGTCGCGCTCGAGTGCTTCGGAGAGCACCGAGTTGATGTATTCCTTTGTGTTCCACCGCATCTTTTCCGCGGTGGACTTCATCGTGTCGTACGTGTCTTTGAATATCTCTACCGTCACAACTTCCTTTCCGCCGCGCTTGACCATGTCTCTTGCATCAATGGTGACGTGAATGTCGTTTATAACGTTTATGCACATGTTCTAACATGTTATAACATATTGTTTTAATACCAGACTTTGGTAATGATAGACTGGGATGGCGGGTCGTGGGAAATTTACAGCTTGATTGGCTCCTGATATCTTCGATATTGAGTGTGACAATATTCGTAACTACAAACATAGCCGTCTTCGTCTGGTTGCTGAAGTTCAAACCAGAGGTTTTGCGGTCAAAGGGTATAGAGCAGAGGGAAACAACATACAATTGGAATGTCATCGGAGGAATAGTGCTGCAATGCAGCTCCTTTTCAGGAGGAATAGTGCTTCTGATCAACATTTTGGTCTTTATGATAACTGGAATATGGAATGTGGATGCAAAATCGTTGGGAATATTGGCATTGGCCTTTGCAATGATGCTCTTCAGATCATTCGATAAATTCGTTACAGGATTAAGACGACAGGTCAAAGGATAGCGGCGAGAAAATTACACATTTTTTCTTCCCTATCCTGTGAAATGGGAATTATGGGCCCATTTCTTACGGGCCAACCTTCCATTACAAGGGGGAATGCAAAACTACTTGCCTGTCGTCCCTTTCAGAACTCTGACCGCGCATAATTTGCAGGGTAATATTTAAGCCCCCAATCGTCTTCCACTGCTGCAGCTATGGCCCCCGTACAAGCGTATTTTTGGCCCCTCTGCGAAGTCCCAGAACGACCGACCCTCCCCACCAGAGTACAGAAATATTATCTCTCCCCCTCTTCTCCCGCTCCACATATAGACAATCGGGCCCGCAACTATGGGCCCGCAAAAATAAATCCTATTCTTGTTAACTAGGGAAAAGTTATTGTCTTTAACATATGTGCGCCAAGGGGCGGCCGATCCTGCGAACGTGACAAGTTTACGCCTTGATAAAAAAACAAGGCAATTTTTTTCAATTACATCTCCGCCATTTTAGAATCCGATGTAAATGGCTTAGCGCACTCATGTTCTGCCTTGGAAAGCAGGATCTCTAACTCTTTTACTACTGGTTCGATGGCATATGTTTCGCCTCTGAACATCAGTATTTTCTTGGATTATCATAATGTCTAAGGATATTCTTTCTTCCTTTATTTTTCGCAATAGTCAGGTCTTCCAAGAATGGCGTAATTATGCTGTCTACCATGCCCTTACCATCTGATTCTTTAATCCCGACTTCGAGCTTTTCATCATAGTGTTCGTAAATGTTTCTGAAATCTCTGTCATAAAGTGGAGAGGCATCTGTAATCGACAAACTATCCCTAAGATCTTTTCTTAAAGATTTGAATTTGGCTTTCTTATTCCATAGCAATTTGGATACATTTCCCACTCCCATTAGGAACGGATTCACAGAATACCAAAACCTCGTATAATCCAGTTGTTTCATTGCAAGCATCATATCATCATAAGCCATCAGAGCAACTAGGCATTGATTGCTTACTTCTACTTGGAAAGTTCGTAGGACCCAGCTCATTATACTAGGTGACTTAACGATTCTTTTTAACATTCGCCAGCAGCTATGCCGTTTGTCAGCCCATTAACGTAGATTATGCACACCAAAAAAGCAGCACAAAACGACGAGGAAAAGAGGGGGATTGTATTTTTACTCATTGTCGATAAAAATGGTATACCCCCTTCCCACGCTCATTCTTGTGCCGCTTTACAGGCGCGAAAACGGCAAGGACAGCCGCTGGTTCAAGCACGCAGCTTAAATTATTTAATTGTCTTTCTTAGCCCTAAACATTGGGCAGTGATATACCTGAAAAGAGTTTTGTTCGAGTATTCAGGGTACTGCCTGAGCGTCTTTTTACGATCTTGGCTGATGTGCTAAAGCAATCAAACCCTTTCAAAGTTTGGAAGGTAGATGAAAAGGCTAGACTCATAGACATGACTACCTACCTGCCGTTGTTGGGAGTAACAAGCCACCGAGAACGAGTTGACGTATCAGTACTTGACGGCAAGGATGGCAATTCATTTGTTGTACAGATTCGGGTTTCACCCGCTACGACTCCGTCCCAATTTACAATGGTTGATTTTTTTTCTAAAAAAGGGATGGTTGAAAGCGGAGCTGGCTCTATTGCAAGAACGATTTTGAAGACTTAGAGGCCAAGATTGGTAAATAGCCACTGCGATGCGTAAAAACAACCAAATTGCAGCACTCATGCCTGACAACCTACTTTGCAGCAGGAGTCAACTAATAGAATCTAGATAAAGCACTCTAGAGGTTTGCGGATCACCGGATCGAACTTCCCTCAATCATGCTGAGGCGGATGCCTCGAGGTTAATGATGGTGACTACATTTCCGGGCCATTCGGCTCGCTTTCGCAGATCAGCCCTCATTAAATAGAAGATAAGTGAACCCATCGATATGGAAAGATTAAGTCCCACCGAATTCATAGCCGAATGCATACAAGCCTTTACAAGTTAGTATTTCTCGCAGTCATCGAGCTTTACATCTCCGTCTTTTGGGTTAAAGTCGGTGATGATGTCAAGGCCGGCCCCGCAGTTGAAATAGTCTGCACCAGCGCCACCTGCTAGCCTGTCATCCCCGGTGTCACCCCATATCCAGTCGGAATGGGGGCTACCATTGAGAATGTCATTGCCGCTGTCCCCCACGAGAATAACTGCATCAACAGCATTTGATGCGTCAAGAGTGTCCGGGCCCGCGCCGCCATATAGGGCCCCATGCATGTTTGTTATGAGAGTGTCAGCACCCTCATCGCCTGTCATCAACACATAACCATGACCCGTACGACTAGTTGCAATACGGTCATTGCCGGCGCCGCCGTTCATACGCAAAAGTTCGCCGTTTGAAGCGGCAGAATTGTCGCCGCCGTTGATCATGACATCGTTGCCTTCATCGCCCACAAAAATGTCACTCTCCGGCCCACCAGTAGCACTCGGGTCATCCATTGCGTCATCGCCTTTCCCACCATACATTCTGTCGCTGCCGGCGCCGCCATGGAGCCGGTCGTTGCCATCATCGCCGCCCAAGACGTCGTCGCCGTGGCCGCCGCTAATCTCATCGTTTCCAGCCTTGCCAAAGAGCACATCATTGCCCTCCCTTCCAACCATTATATCATCTCCCGGCGTTCCGTCCCGGGTTATAGCCGTCACGGAGGTTGACGCCGAGGCTGCCAGTATGACAACGACAGCAACTGCCGTTACTATCGTTATCACTAGGTATAAGCCGATCCTACGCC
>NZ_JBOGQF010000074.1:0-8637 GCF_050748925.1 Nitrososphaera sp. | reverse complement strand
GAGGCAACACATACGCCAACGTACATACCATCAAATATCCAGGTGGCGAAATCAGGGGGCAGATTTCTTAAGAACAACAACTCCAACAATCCTTCGCCACTCTTCTTTTCTTTCTTTGTGTCGGGACAACGGTGAAAATTCTGGTGAACAGTCTTTTTGAACCTGATGCCATGTACCTTTCTTATCTAGCACACACTACAGGCATGCATTATTCACGGCCATCAGTGCTAGGGAGGACGGCTTAACATATACGGTAGATCGTTACAAGTTCTGTAATGGGAAAGACAGCGAGTACTTACTCAATTCTTAAATAGCGAGTTATAGAACCCTCTGCTAATGAATGGCTCAAATCCCTTTGGGCCCTTGTATATATTTTCATAATTTGTCCATTTGATGGAATTAAACTGACAACTTGTTATAAGTGTGACAATTCTAGACAATCAGATGTCCGTGACAGTCGCGCCCGGAGGCTTGACAAAAAAAGCGATAGCGCTACTCGCCTCAATACTCGTCGTTTCTTACGCGCTGTTCTTTTACCTGCAACTGTCCGAGGAGCGTAGGATAAGGGCAAGCCTGTTTGAGCAGCATAAAGAAGTCCAGTCCCGCTCACTTGAGAACCTGTCACAGCGCATACTTGCCGACTTGAGCCTGCTTGAGGCTACCGTCCAAGGCCTGTCCGAGTCGGCTTACCTGCAGTCCGGCAACCTGGCCGGGGAAAAGGCGCAAAAGCTCGTCTCAGAAAAATATGCCTACCTCAGCACAGTCAGCAAGGCCGACAGAATTTTCGTCATCGATGCAGGCGGCATGGTAGTGTGGGCCAGCGCGCAGGCAGGCGCCCCGGATTTTATCGGCCTGCAGGCGCCACCTGAATGGGTGCAGCAGGTAAAAGGCAGAGGCGGGCCGGTCTTTTCCAACGGCTACATGGGGCTGGACGGGGAGTACCGCATGACCATCGCAGTGCCGGTGGTGAACAGGGACTCTGGTGAGTACCTCGGCATGGTCGCGCTGTCTGCCGTCACCACCAGCTTTTTCCAGTTTTACGGCAACCTCGAAAACATTGACTCGCAGTTCCTGGTTGTATACGACGAAAAAGGCGACATCATTGCGTCGCCTGTCCCACACCTTCTGGGCAAGAACGCCTTTAGCGCCGAGCTGCGCCAGTTCACGCGCAACAGCATAGATGTTGAGGAAACCAACCGGTTGCTGCTCTCAGGCCAAAAAGTGGTGAGCGTTTATGACTATGGCACAGGCGAGAGGCTGAACACGGCAGGACCGGTACTTGTCAACGGCAAGGCGGAATACTTTGTCCAGCTCATCACGCCGACTGCAACCATCTATTCAAACATTGATACGGCCCTCGCAGAGACGCGGGCAAGGACGTTTCTGCTGCTGGCCACCGCCACGGCCGCCGTCGCGGTGGTCGCGCTTTTTATGGTCAGGCACAGCGCGGCGCTTGAAAGGGATGTCCAGTCCCGGACAAAACAGTTGCAAGAGTCAAACGAGCAGCTGGCTGCAAGGACTGGCGAGCTGGCGCGGGCAAACGAGGAGCTGCAAATCCGCGACACTTTGCAGCAAGAGTTCGTCAACATCGCCGCCCACGAGCTGCGGACGCCAGTCCTCCCGATAGTGCTCAGCGCCGAAAGCCTTGCCGAAACCATGCCAGAAAATGAAAGCGTCAAGATAATCCTTCGCAACGCGACGCGGATGACGAAACTGACAAACGACATACTGGACGTGAGCAGGATAGAGTCGCGCTCGCTCAAGATAAAGAAGGAGGAGCTGGGCCTCGACGAGCTGCTGTCGCCCCTTGTGCGCGACTATGGGGCACTGCTTGCAGAAAAGGAAGTAGCGCTGTCGTACGAGCCGGCCCGCATACGCGTTACTGCAGACCGGTCGCGCCTGACCCAGGTGTTTACGAACCTCCTTGACAACGCGTCGTACTTTACGACCAAAGGACGGATTTCTGTCACGGTGCAAAAGCAGGCAGGCGAGGTCGCAGTCGCGATAAGCGACACGGGGCGCGGAATCGATCCTGAGATCCTGCCAAAGCTGTTCACCAAGTTTGCGACCAAGTCGGAAAAAGGGACCGGCCTTGGCCTCTATATCTGCAAGGCAATAGTCGAGGCGCACGGCGGCCGGATGTGGGCCGAGAACAATCCCGGCGGCGGGGCCACTTTCCACTTTACGCTTCCTGCCTAGCGCAAGCGATCTATTGGGCAATAGGCAGCTGGATTAAAGACGACGGTTTACCTGCAGCAAGGGCCCGCATCCAGTGGCAAACACTTAAGGCTCTCTGCCTTTGTCTAGCGCGAACATGGCGCTGAAAAAATGCATGAACTGCAAGCAAGAAGTCGAAGAAACCAGTTTTGTGGGCAACCAGTGCAAGGAATGCCACTCTGCGTACATGGACTCGCTTGGCGGCGAAGACCAGTACTCGTCCTAGTACGCATATATTGTCCCGCTGATTTTTGTCAGGAAATGAGCGCTGACAAAAAGAGCCTTTCTCTTTCAGAGGTCGAGTGGCAGGTCATACTCGATTCGCTCAGCAACACCATTTTCAACGAAGAGCTCACCGACGACGCGAGGAAAAACGCCAAAGAGATCTTTGTAAAGCTGCAAAAGGAACTGCCAAGAAAATAGGAATAAGTAAGGGCAAAATGCAATAGCGGCATTGTCAGATCTCGAAAAGACAGTCCAAGACCTTGAAAAGCGGTTATTGCGGTTAGAGCAGGCGTTCTATGGCAAAAAGGAAAAGGCAGCGACCGGCTTTGAGCAGGCGCTGGTGGGAAAGATAGACGAGATCGGCACGCAGGACCTCATCCTCCTCGCGCTATTGCAAAGGCCAAAGCAGACCAAGGCAGAGATAAGGGCCGTGCTGGCAGACTGGGGCAAGGCATTTGGAACCTGGTTTGACGGCGGCAACTTTTCCGGCAGGCTGGTAAAATCCGGCCTCGTCAAAAAGGACGGCGAGAACGACAAGGGCGAGGACGTCTTTGCGCTGAGCAAAAAAGGCGAGATGGAAGCAGACGCCCTTGCGAAAAAGATCTAGCGCGCTACGCAGCTTGCGTGGCCTTGAGCGGCGTGCTGTTTGAATAGCACGCCTCCATCTCTGCAAGCATCTCGTCAATCTTTTTCCGGAGTGCCGGTTCTATGGCATAGCCGACGTGCTCGCCGACCTCTCTTCCCTTGCAGTAGAACTTAAGCGTGGGCGTGCCCTCTATCCCTGCCCTGCGCGCCGTGTCTTGGTTCTCGTCTACCATCATCTTTGCAAAAGTCAGCCTGCCTTCGTAGCTGTCGGCCAGCCTGCTGTAGAGCGGGTCAAGGGCCATGCAAAAGCCGCAGCGCTTGGCAGAAAAGTTCACGACCATGAACTTTTCAGAGCTTGTGACCTTGTCCCAGTCCTGAGAGGTGATGGCCTTTACCGGCATGCAAGTTATTCGCGCAGGTAATTAAAAAGATGCTCGCCGCAGGCCACTAGTCCTTCCGGTACGTGACCCCTGACTGCACATTGTCCGCGGCCTTGACGACCAGCGTGTCGCTTGCCCTGTTGAATATGCGCTGGCGCCTGTCGTTTGTGAATATCCAGCCCAGTATGACATCAAGCGGCAGCAGAAACGCCTTGCCAAAGCTCTGTATGGCTATGCTTTTTGCATCTGCCGGCCTGCCTGCAAGGTCGACTGTCTTTATCTTTAGCACCATCTTGCCCACCGACTGGCCCCTGGTCGCTTCAAAGAACGTCCAGTACAGGAAAAAGACCGTGCTCATGATGCCGTAATGCGCCGGCCCTCCTGACCACCACCTGTCAAAGTCGCCGTACCAGAACGGGAACGCGACTGCCGCAAGCACGCCGTTTACCGCGATGCTCACTATGACAAAGTCTATCAGCCACGCAAAGAACCTGTCGCTCCACTTTGCCAGGACGACTTCGGGCTGGCCTGGGCTTGGCGCCGGGGCTTCAGAGCTCACGGCAGTATATGCACGTCCAACCTTATAACAAATTTGCCGGCCGCTAGAGGTCAAGCGTGGGCCGGAGCGAGCGGTAGCGGCTGTTGTCGTCAGCCAGTATCTTGGCCAGTTTTATGGCAATATCAGTTACCGACAGGATGCCTGCAATCGACCCGTCTTCTTCGAGGACCGGCAGCCTCTTGACCTTGCTCTTTGCCATGGCCGCCGCGGCAGTGTCGACAGAGTCGATGGCCCTGACTGTTATCAGGGGCGACGACATGATGCTCTTTGCAGAAACTTTGTCCGGTGTTACGTTGCGTGCCGAGACCTTTTTCAGCACGTCTCTTTCGGTGATTATGCCTGCAGGTCTGCCTTGCTGCAAAACGATGACCGCCCCGACCCTGTTCTTGACCATGGCCGCGACCGCGTCGGCTGCCGTCCCGGCGCCTTCAACAGTCACGACGCCTTTTGACATTATCTCGCTTACCGCGCTCACACTGTATGAAGGCAGTTGATCCTAATAGGCATGTCTGCCAGCGCAGCTTTATAATGAAAATGCCCAATGAGATGCGATAATTGGCAATAGAGTGGGACGCAGTGGTGGTCGAAATAGTGCTCTTTGCCGTCCTGATATACGGCGCAGTATACCTTGAGCGCTGGATGGAAAACCGCAAGGTCCGCAAGGAGGACGACAAGAGTAGGCAGCAGGTAATAAGGTTCGTCGCCGACGACTTGAATTCGCGGCTGTCCTTCATCGCCGAGTCGATACAGTACCCGACTTCAAGCCGTTTTTTACCATGTGGGATTCCGTAATCCTCGGGGGCAAGCAGACTTTGCTGCCGTTCTCGCTGTTTGAGAACCTCCAGCACACGTATTCGTGGATGAAATACTATAACAACGAGCTGGATCAAAAGGGAAGGGCGGTCGAGGAAAAGGAGGCCCTCGAGCTCCTCGGCGAGGTCAAAAAATCCATCGAGAATTCGCTCAATATGCTTGAATCAAGTTCCGGGCGCGACCTGGAGGGGTAGCATGAAAAATATTCCATGAAAAAAGTCAGCACAAGGCAACCTGGTAAGCGCGCAACAACTGCCGGCTTTATCTTGCGCGCCGCCTACCCCTCCCGCATGGCAAGAATGGTTAGGAAGGAAGACAAGGGGCCGATGGCAGTCAAGGTTGGCGCCGAAACAAAGTGGATCTGCATGTGCGGGCTTTCGGCAAACCAGCCGTTCTGCGACGGGTCGCATAAAAAGACGGCAGACGAGATGGAAGGCAAGGTCTACGTCTACAGCAAGGACGGGACAAGAAAAGAAGCCTAGGCGTGCTTTTCATGCGCCATTATGGTCGTAAGGGCGGCGCTTTTTGCCGCCAGTTCCGCGGCCTTGCCGCTGTCGGCGCCTCCGATTATCACCGCGTCGCCATCTGCCGGCCGCAGCTTTTCAAGCAACTCTTTTTTCAGCCCGCTCTCTTTTTCCAGCGGGTCTCTTCTGCTGTCCTGCATGAAAAAGCCGCCGTCCCTGCATAGCAGCGTAGTCGCGCCCGTGCCTCCAATCCTGATGGCGGCGTCGCGCTGCTCTATCCCTGATTTTATCGCAAACCCAAGCTCGCGCAAGAGCACCGCGTAATTGTACCTCCCAAGGGCTACCGACGATCTGGGCAGCGGCATCTCTGCCGGCATCGACTCTGCCAGCCCCTCCCACATGCCCCTGCCCCTGGCAGTCATCTTTGTCCCTCCGTTGGAGGTCTCGACAAGGCCGTTCATCCTCATGTGCTTTACAATCGTCTTGACGGCCCCGCCGCCGAGTGCCAGCTCTTTCTGGAGCGCGCTCCTGCTTGCGTGCCCGCGCCTGTGTATCAACTGCAGCGCCATGAACACGTGTACTTCGTCAAACGACAAGAGCCTGCTTGGCGCGTATCTGCTTGCCACCTTTTCGAGGACCCTTACGTACGTGTGCATACGTTTTGCAAATGCCTGCCGGGATTTAAAGTTGGATAAACCGTCCAGGTTGGACAAACCATCTCATTATTTATATAACACTGACTTGCATCCGAACTGAATGTCATTTACCGAGCAGATTGTAAAGGCAGCGCAGGGAGTCCCCAAGATAGCAGTCGGCGTCTTGCTGGGCGTGCTTGTGCTGGGCGTATTTATGATGGGCTTCGACCAGGGCCAGCTGTTCAGCGTGGCGCAGGGCGAGCAGGCGTACGAAGACATGTGGGCCCACGAGTTTTACCACGACATGAGGCACGCAGCCGGATTCGCATGCCACTAGGACTGATACTTTCATGAAGGCCCTCACTTTTATCGCCATTACCCTTTTGTCCGGTGCCATCGCAGGCACAATTCTTGCGCTTGTAAACCAGGGCGTAGTTGAGCCGTTCATCGAGCAGGCCATAGAGCTTGAAAACCAGCAGGCAGCTGCGGATGGCGAGATTATCAATCCTACCGAGCTTGCGGCATTCCGCCTTTGGCAAAAGGGTGGAAGCATAGCTGCAGGTGCGGTGCTCGGGCTGTCACTCGGAGCGCTCTTTGGGCTGGTGTTTGCGTACGGCAGGAAAATCCTGCCTGGCTCTACGAACGTGAAAAAGGCAATAGTGCTTGCAGGGATAATGTGGGCGGTGCTCTATCTGGTGCCTGCGGTAAAGTATCCTGCAAACCCGCCGGCGGTGGGCGACCCCGAAACAATCTATTTGCGCATGAGTCTGTACGTGGCAATCCTTGCGATATCTGGCTTTAGTGCGCTGGGCGTTGCAATCCTGTCAAGAAAGGTCAAGATGAACCGGCTTGTCGCGCCGGCCGTCTATGGTGGCATAATTGCAGTCGCGTTTGTCGCCCTGCCTGCCAACCCTGACGCGATAGCCGCGCCGATGGACCTTGTGAACAGCTTCCGCATCGCAAGCGGGGCCACGATGACAATGTTCTGGGTATTGCTCGGCGCTATCCTTGGGGCGTTCTGGGACAGGACAAAGCCGCACGAAACCGCGCAGATAAAGACAGCGTAATATAACCGCGAGGCGCACCGCGTGGCATGGGCAGCTTTAACGTCAGCCGCGAGATAGCGGCGCCGCTTGACAAGGTGTGGGGCATCGTCTCCGACCTTGACAACGAGGCGCAGTACTGGCACGGCACAAAGTCCATCCGCAATCTGAGCAGGGAGGGCAACGTGATAAAGAGGGAAGTTGTGATAGCGTTCAAAGACGCCAAGACAATCCAGACGGTGACTTTGCACCCCCCGACGTCCATTGAAACCCAGATTACCGAAGGCCCCATAACTGGCTCGCGCGTCATCACCCTTGGAGAGACGGCCGGCAAGACCCGAGTCGACGTCGCCTGGGACTTTAAACTTGCCGGCCTGTTGAACGTCTTTTCTGGCATGGTGAAAAAGCACATTGCCGAGGGGACCGAGCAGGCGCTCGAAAGGATTGCAAAGGCAGCCGAATAAATAGCGTCTTTTCCACAAAAAAGCAATGGAGCCCGCCCTTGACCTTGCAATTGCGCTGGCAAGCTTTGCCCTTGCCGCCATCATGGCAGGGATATTTGGGGTGTGGGCCTACTTTCTCGCCTACATGAGCAAGTCGTTCCGGCTGGCGCCAAAGCTAGAGTCGTTTGACAGGTCAAAAGCCGGGAGACAGCCCCGGGTGAGCGTGATACTGCCGGCAAGAAACGAGGAGAAATACATTGCCCGCTGCCTCGACACCCTGCTGGCGCAGCAATATCCAGACTTTGAGGTAATAGCGATAAACGACGGCTCGACTGACGGGACGGGCGAGATAATGAAAGAATACGCGGCAAAGGACAGGCGCGTCGTCTATGTCGACAACCTGCCAAAGCCGGAGGGCTGGGCGGGCAAGAACTGGGCGTGCCACCAGGGCTATCAGCGGGCGGCCGGCGAGTACCTGTTCTTTACCGATGCCGACACGGCCCACGCGCCTGACGCCCTCCCGCTTGCGGTGGGCCACATGGTAGCAGAGGGGCTTGACGCCCTCACAGCCGTCCCAAAGCTGATCTGCAACGACTTTTGGACCCGGATAACGCTGCCGGGGCTATCGACGTTTTTGCATACCCGGTTCTCGCCCCTGCGCGTGAACGACCCCAAGCAAAAGACAGGTTATTTCTTTGGCAGCTTTTTCGTGATAACGAGAAAGACGTACGAGGCCGTCGGCACCCACGAAGGCGTAAGGCAAGAGCTGGTAGAGGACGGCGCGCTCGGCGCCAAGGTCAAGGAAGGGGGCCACAGGATGAAGATGGTGCGAGGAGAGGGGCACATCGACGCGATATGGGCCCGCGACCTTGGCACGCTCTGGCACGGCCTGCGCCGGCTCGTGATACCGCTCTATCATCAGGACAGGGCGGGCGCGCACATGATAGCGACGGCCGTGTTTTTCATAATGTTCGCCCCGTTCCTCCTGCTGCCGTATTCTGTCGGGACGTTTGTGCTTGCCGGCGACGGCCTTGCAGGGCTTGCCGGCAAGGTGCTACTCGGCGTCCACCTTTCGACAATCGCATTGCTGATGGCCACCACTGCCGTCCAGAGCAGGCTGGGCGTCTTTCAGAGCCCTGCGTACGCTCTTGGGTCGCCTTTGAGCGGGGCCATCATCTACCTCGGGTTTGCTTCTGCAATAATCGATGCCCGCAAAAAAGGGGCCGTGAACTGGCGTGGCCGGCAGTATACGGTCAGCGAAAAGCAGAGCTTT
>NZ_JBOGQF010000073.1:0-8649 GCF_050748925.1 Nitrososphaera sp. | reverse complement strand
CACACATGCCGCACTCGGCGTTGCCGCTTGACATGTCCTTGGAAGAGACTTCCTCGTTGACGTAATCGCACTTGGGGCACCTGAATGAAAAGTTCAGGTCGAAATCTTCCAGCTCTACAGTCTCTGCCATAGGTAAGGTTCGGGAAAATGGACTATTTAAGAATTGGCACCGCGGCGTAAGGAATAAACGTGCATCGCAGCTTGTAGATGGAAATGGCCAAGCCGTGCATCTTTTGCTCGATACTTGAAGGCAAGCTGCCAAGCGCCCAGGTCTACAAGGATCCAGATTTTCTCGTAATCATGGACAAGTACCCGATAAACAGGGGCCACGTCCTCGTCATCCCGACAAAGCACTATGACACGCTTTTGCAGATGCCGCCGGCCGAAGTCGGCAAGCTCTACGCCATGGTGCCCGGCGTGGCCAAGGGAGTCGTATCGGCGGTCGGGGCGGATGGCTTTAACGTCGGCCAGAACAACGGCATTGCGGCAAACCAGATAGTGCCTCACGTCCACGTCCATGTGGTGCCCCGGTTCATCGACGACAGCCCTGACGGCAAGTGGCCGGCCCGGCAGGTGGCACAGCACGACCAGCTGTCAAGCCTGGCGCTAAAGATACGCCAGAAAATCACAGTTCCTTCAAAATAGAGTCCATCTCGCCCTTGCCAAGGCCGGCTCCAAGGCGCGACTCGCGCCTTGCTACCATCTGGCCGTTCCGAAAGGCGGCAAGCGTCGGGACTGCCTTTATGTCAAACCTGTCCCATAGCGGGCTCTCGTCTTCGTTTACCTTTACCGCGTAATGCACGTACGGCGACTTTGCACCGTCGAATATTGATTCAAACCTGCGGCAGAATGGGCACCAGTCGGCGGTAAACATCACAAGCGCCTTTTCGCCAGACGCAAGCACTGACTCTAGCTCTTGCAATGCAAGTCCTTTCAATTCTTTTGCGCAGCCTCAGCCTTGGAATCGTCAAATACCTTGACGTCTACCTGCTTTTTCATCCGTTTCTTGTAGTCGTCCATGTATTGTTCTGCCTCCTTGAGCGTGTCGAACCGGGCCTCGCCGCGGAAGGAGCCATTCTTGTCAATCAGGCTCACGGTGCCCCACATCCCGTTCTTGCCCATTTTTTTTACTGAAAACATCCAGCTGCTAAGGTTGGCTGTCGCACCTATTTAAGAGAAAGGGAACTTTGTTAAGGTCCGGCACTGAGGCTCGGCACCACCATATTGATAAACAAGCCCGGCATTAGTATGGCGGGTTTGAGCTCGGGGAATTCAGAAGCCAGGTTTACGATAAACGTCAAGGAAGGGATTGTTGAACTCGAAGGCAAGGAGAGCTTTGTCGACAAGCACCTTGAAAAGTTTGAAGAGATATTCAAGATGGCAGTCAAGGAGGCCATCACAAGCAAGATGGGCACAGTCGCGCTGCAGGCGCAGCCGGCGCAAGCCGCCCTGCCGCAACAGGTTGAGGATGTGGCAATGGAGCAGCCCGCGCAAAAGCAGGCAGCCAAGCAGGCGCCGCGGCCATCGCCCACGCTGCCGCCTATACCAGTCGACTTGAAGGCAGGCGAGGGCAAGCCGGGCCTGCGCGAGTTTTACGCAGAGAAAAAGCCTGCGAACCACTATGAAAAGGCCGCCGTGTTTGCCTACTACCTCGTGAAATTCAACAAGCAGGGAGAGGTAAAGTACGGAGAGGTGCTGTCGTGCTATGAAGAAGTCGACGAGAAAAAGCCAAGCGTCACGGATATCGTAAAGAACTCGATACGCTACAAGGGCTGGCTGGAGCAGGGCTCTGACAAATTTGCGTGCAAGCTCACGATTTCAGGCGAGAATTTTGTAAAGTACGACCTGCCCAGAAAGGCCGAGTCTGCCTAGGCGCGCCACCAGTCAAAGCCTACGTACTCTATCTTTTTTTCGGCCATCTTTGGTATCGCAAGTATGAACTGCTTTTTCACAGTCGTCGCAAGCCTGCCGGCAAGCACGATGCCGGTTGCAGTCATCTCGTCAGTCGCCCTGAACACCTGCACCAGGTACGGCGCGTGGTCGATGCCGGGGCCCCGCTCATAGACTGCAAAGTCGCACCCGAATTTTATCCCCGGCGACACGATGTAGCCCTTTTCCCGCAGGTCCTGGAACACCAGGTACTTGGCATCAAAGTCGACGTGCTGCTTTTTGCACAGCTTTTTTATCTCGCCCAGCGGGACTGACTTGCCGTCTGACTGCGATATCTTTAGCCTGCCCTTCTCGACGAGGTAGCAGCCCTCCATCAAGTCAAGCACGAGCGGCGCGTCGAATTCGACGCCCTTGGGCTTGGGCACGCCAATCGGCTTGCCGTAATAGCCAGAGCCGTACAATTTGCGCGAATCGTCGATGCTCCACACCACTATCCTGTTGCCGAAGAGCCTGCCGCCTACTGGCATGCAGCAGCAAAATTGCCGGCAGGATATTAACCCTTGGCTAAAAGCGGCGCAGCGCCTTTGGCTTTAGCATCTCGGGGTGCGATTTCAGGCTCTTGACAAGGCTGAGGATCTTTCCCCTGTCCTCAGGCAGGGTGCCCTTTATCGAATAGACGTTGGATGCGTGGTTTGCCCTAAAGACGACAGGCGTCTTTGGGCGCAAGTCCTGAACCAGTCTCTCCAGCTCGTCAAGCACTTCGACGTCTTCAATAAATTCAAAGGGCTCGCCGTATTTTGTCATGAACTCCTCGTTGAGGCTCTCATCCAGGTGCAACGTAAGGGCGCCGACATAATCCGGCGCGACTTCGCTCAGCACTCTGGCCGTGTCGGCGATGTGCTCCTTGCTGTATTTCTTGCCGCCAAGGCCTAGGATTATCATGCATGAGAGGACATAGCCGTGCTTTCTCGCCCTGGCGCACGCCTGAATTATAGACTTGCCGGTGGCGCCCTTTGTCACTTTTTTCAGCACAACGTCGTTTCCGCTTTCAATCCCGACGTAAAACATGTGGAGGCCTGCAGTGCGTAGATCCTTCAGCTCGTCGTCCGTCTTTTGAAGCAGGTTCTTGGGCATCGCGTAGCAAGAGATGCGCTCAATGCCTGCAAATTTTTGGTACAGGTATTGCAGTATCTGCACCAGCCGGTCCTTGGACAGGTTGAGCGCGTCGCCGTCTGCAAGAAATATCCGGGCAGTATCAGGGTAGATCTTTGCCATCAGGTCTATCTCTGCCTTTATCTCGTCCCACGGGCGCTCAGAATATTCCTTTGTCCTGTACATGTCGCAGAACGAGCACTTGTTGAAAGAGCAGCCCAGAGTCACCTGGAATATCATCGAGTTGGCCTCTGACGGCGGCCTCCAGAGAGGGTAGTCGTAGGCTAGCTCCATCTGCAAGTTGTATGCGCCTTAACAATTATAACTTTGCGGGTCGGTTCGTCGCGAGATCTTCATCGCTTTTGACTCAGTCTGGAGCAGCGAAACTCACCTCATCCCCATCTTAGAACTTGCTGCCAGCGGTATTAACCTTTGCAAGCCTCCTCTTCAGCCGCTTCATGCTCGACGACATGTCGACAGTCGCCATCGGCGGGTCAGAGAGCGCGATTGCGGCAAGGACGCCGGTCGCCTCCTGCAGACTGGACCGGACTATAATCACCCCGTCCCCAGGCTTTGTCAGGCGGAGCGACGCCCTTGCAGACGCGATGGTCCCAAAGAGATCCTTGTGGCGCCTTTCAATTACGGCAAACGCGTCAGCAGGCAATCCCTGATGCATCACGGAAATGTAGCGCCTCTTTTCGCGCCTCTTGAGCGTCATATCCTTACCCTCCGGGCAAGGCGCGATTCCAGCCAGCCGTTCATCTCGTTCCAGTGCTCGCACGGGTCAATGCCGGACGTTTCCAGTATCGCGTCAAGGCACTGGCCGGACACCATAGAGTGCAGCGAGTCGGCGCCGCTTGACAGAATGAACTGGCAGCCCGACGAACGGCAATAGCTGTACAGTTCGCGCACGTCTGAAAACCACCTGCCGGCGTCCATCTTTCTTGCAGGCGCGACTGCCATTTCAAGGCCGACGCCCGGCATGATCTTTTTCTTTAGCCTCTCCTTTATCCTGCCAATATCCTTGACGGCAAGCACGTCTATCCTTGGCATGTCCTCGACGCTCTCTGAAACAACAAGGTACTGGTAATTTACAGCCCTGCCGGGGCTCTGCCGCAGCCGGTGTATGACCTGCCTGTTCTGCAAGTCGCCCCCCGCCATCCCGACCCTGTCGATTGCGAGCATCTCGGCGGCTGGCAGGACGTCAAAATTGCCTGCATTAATGCAGAGGTCTATTCTGTTGAAGAGAGGAGCCCCCTGTAGGTGTCAATGTTGCCTGAAGGCTTGTAGCGGCGGACCGGCTTGAACTTGAACCTCACCGAGTCGGCCTCTGCCAGCAACGCCTTGCCCTGGCAGAGCCTCTGCTTGTCGAGGCGGAGGTAGAGGTTTCCCCTCTCGTCCGAGTATTCATATATCCTGTCTGACAGATGCTGCCGGTCGGCCTGGTTCAAAAGCGAGAGTATGCGGGCCGCAAGGTCGCCTGCCTCCCGGCTGCTTGCCACCGTCGCCTTGAGGGAGACTATCCTGTTCCCAAAGTGGCCCTCGAAAGGCTCGCTTTGAAATTCTGCGGCGGGCAGCGCAAGCGTCTTTTCGACCGCGGCAAGCACCTTGCCAGAGTCTTCGGTGGCGTGGACGACCAGGTTCACTTCTGCTGAGGCAAAGCGCAGCTCTTCAGGCATATAATAAAAGAGAAAAGAGAGGGACTAAAAAGTTATTGCGCCGGCTCTGTCACGGTTGCGGCTGCAACCGGCTTGGCCTCTGTCGCCGCCCTTGATTCAGGCGTCGAGATAAGCTTGGTCTTTTTCACGCCGATGTGCCGAATCACGGTTATCTTTTTCACCTCAGACAGGATTGCCGCGCCTATGATGCTGTTTGTCTCCCTCGGCATGTCGGCTGACTTGCTGCCGGTGACTTCCTGGACAAACTGCTCGACTGTCATCTGCGGGATCCTTTCCGAAAGTATCCTGTGGATTATCAGGCGCATCTCGTGTTTTTTGGAGGCATTGACCCTCCTCTGCGTGAACGCAATGAGCGCGACCCTGAACGTATGGCCGTCCTGCGTGGTGTAGTCGTGCACGTGGTTGACCATGGAGCTTCCGCGGCGGATGAGGCTGCGGAGGAATTCCTTAGCGTACTCGTGGCCCTTGAAGCGCGTGCTTGCGCTTCCGTCGTTTATCTTGTCAATCTGGACGTAGATCTTTATCTGGTGCTGGTCCATGCTCTGGTCGGGGTTGCCCTTCATCATGTCGTGGAGTGTATTTTCAATGACCCTCCCCGTCGCCTGGGCGGCATCTGTTATTGGAACGTAATTAACTGATCCGGGCGGCTCAAATCCGGCCGGCTTGTTGACGACGACCCATTGCTTGTCGCGCCACTTGTCGCGGACCCTGCCTCCCTTCTTAGCTCCTTTAGCCATCGGAATTTACCCTTCCCCTCCAGAATATATATTGTGCGTCAAGCCTTGGGCTTGATTTCCTTCATCCCGCCCATGTAATCCTGCAGGACTTGTGGTACCTCGATGCCTGCAGGCGTCTGGTAGTTTTCAATTATGGCGACAAGCGTCCGCTGGACTGCCACGAGCGTGCTGTTGAGCGTATGCACTAATCTTGTATCCTCGTTGGTCCTGTCGCGGAACCTAATCGACAGCCGGCGAGCCTGGTAGTCAAGGCAGTTGGAGCACGACACTATCTCGCGGTAAGTGCCCTGGCCCGGCATCCACGCCTCGATGTCGTACGTCTTGGCAGATATCTTGCCGGTGTCACCCGACGACAGCAGCATGACTCGGTATGGTATGCCCAGTCTGTCGAGAAATTCCTGCGAGGTCGCTAGCAGGTGCTCGTGCTCCTGCCACGATTCTTCAGGCCGGCAGTAGACAAACTGCTCGACTTTGTCAAACTGGTGGACCCTAAAGATGCCTTTCATGTCCTTGCCGTGCGCACCGGCTTCCTTGCGAAAGCACGGGCTGACGCCGGCGTAGCGCATCGGCAGTTGTTTTCCGTCCAGTATTTCGTCCATATGCATCCCTGCCAGTGCGTGCTCTGACGTGCCTATCATGTAGAGGTCCTCGTTTTCGACCTTGTAAATTACGTCTTCAAAGTCGCCCAGTATCACCGCGCCTTCCATCGGCTCTTTGCGTATCATGTACGGAGGCTGGACGAGCGTGTAGCCCTTTTCCGTCAAAAAATCAAGCGCAAAATGCACGAGCGCAGTGTTCATGCGCACCAGGCTGTTTTTCAAGAAGTAAAACCGCGCGCCGGACACCTTGGCCGCCCGCTCAATGTCCATCAGGTCGAGCGCGGTGGCTATGTCGACATGGTCTCTTGGCTTTTCGATGCTGCGTATCGTGCCGGCAGTCCTTACCACGACGTTGTCGTGCTCGTCTCTGCCGTCCGGCACGGACTCGTCCAGCATGTTTGGCATGACCATTGCCAGTTTTTTAAAGCGCTCTCCGGCTGCCATTCTCTCCCGCTCGGCTTTGTCAAGGCCGGCGCTCACATGCTTCATTTCGGCAAGCTCGGCGGCAGCGTCCTGCTTTGCCTTTTTCTTTGTCGCTATTGCTTCGGACAGCTTGTTTTTCCTGTGCTTTAGCTCTTGCGACTCGACGATGAGCTCGCGCCGGCGCTTGTCTATTGCGACAAGTTCGTCTATCGGAAACTCTACGTTCCTGCGTTTTAGCATGGCCCGCACAATGTCCGGGTTTTCCTTCAGAGTCTTTGGGTCAAGCATTCAGGCCATCACTTTTTTGGCGACTGACAGGTGCTCAAGCACCTCGTCCAGCGTGTTGATGACGGTGGCCATCGGGACGCCCTTGCCTCTAATTTCCACAAAAACGCCCCTGCCTTTTGAAAACAATTGAAGCGACAAGCCTTTTGGCATGTTAACATTGTCGGGTATTAATGCCTTCACGGCCGCGCGCGCCTGCGCGCCGGACGCAAATGAAATGCTCGCGTCTACGGCGATGTCAAGCTGTCGCAAATTTTTCGTCATTTATCGCAGCCCTCAGGCACATGATAAAGTCGTCCAGCGCGGCCGACGGTATCCTGCAGCCGGCAGCCGCGGCGTGGCCGCCCCCCGTTCCTTTGGCAGACTCGGCACAATGCCGCATTATCAGCCCCAGGTTTGCCCGGGATGCAGAGCCGAGCCCTTTTCTTGACGAGAACTTGTAGGTGCCGTCCTCTGCGAGCGAGCGCACAAACACGAGCCGGCCGGCAAGGTTCTGCGAGCCTGCGAGCAATGATGACACCGCGCCCAGCATGTCGCCTGCTACAAGGCCGTCCCCGTTGACAAGCGCCACCTTGCCGTCATCAGAGACGCGCCACTTTTCGGCAAATATGGTGGAGATATAGTTTCGCAGGGCTGTCCGGTATTCGCCGCTTATCTCCTCGCCGGCAGTCAGCATGGCGTTCCTGTCGCCCATGCAGATGGCTATCCCGACGCCGGACCTGCCTATCCTGCCGCACGCGTTCAAGAGCGTCGCGAACTCTCTTGCGTCGCGCAGCTGGCTGCGCTTGTCCTCCCCTGCCAGCGTGTAGACGTTGCCGATGAGGTCGTCGATGACACCTGCAGAAGTCTTGCTCGACGTTACCACGAACTTGGCTATTGCCTCCAAAATTGCGCTCTTTTCCTCCTGCGAAAATTCCGCCGGCACGCGCCACCTGCCGCTGTCCTTTAATTTTATGTCGGCGTTTTTGAGTGCGGTGTAGCAGTTGTCGCGGTTCCACGTGAGCCCGTCAATGAACGGAAACGACGTGAACGCAAGTGCCTCGTGCAACGGTCTTGTTTCCCTGCCTGTCAACATGATGTCAAGGTCGACGCTGACGAGGCCCATCGACCTGGCGGTTTCAAGTATCTCCTTGTTGACACCAAGAAACGACTTTTTGTCACCCTGGTCCTGCCGGTCGCCCACCGCGGACACGACTGCAATGCACGAAAGGTCCCGGTTCTTGCGGTCCAGAGCGCTTGCCACCATGTAGGCCATGCCGCCTGCGGGGATCTCTACCCCGCCGTCTATGCCAAACTTCCACGCGTTCATCACCTGCCCTGCGTCGTCCGTGAGCATCTCTTCTTTTGGGATCTGATGATGGTCGATGACGACCCACTGGTCGCCAAGGGCCTTTCTAAATTGCGCCGCCATCCCGCCGCCGAGGTCAGTCACGACGTAAAAGTCATGGGCCTCGGCCTTCATGCGCTCGACGACCCCGGGGTTCATGTCAGACACGGTGCGCACGGAGCATTTGGCTCCCATGCGCGCAAGCGCGGTCGCCATGATGCTGCCAGAAGTTATGCCGTCGGCGTCCAGATGTGTTATAATGGAAATTTCGCTGCCGCTCTCTACCACGGAGCGTAATTTTTCACAAAAGGGCTTGAGCGCCTGGACAAGCTTTACGCCATCGCCCATGGCTGCTACTTACTCTAGCTGGGCGATGACTGCGGCGTATTTCCAGTTGGCTGCAATCTTGTTGTTGCGCTTGTAGTATTTTGCAAGCCTGTGGATCTTGGCCTCGACAAGCTCTAGCGAGCGGACGTTCCGGTGGTCGCTGTTGTGCGCCTTCAGGTGCTTTTGCAGGCCGACTGCCTTGTGGACCAGCCTTTCAAGGTCTTCAGGCA
>NZ_JBOGQF010000072.1:0-8770 GCF_050748925.1 Nitrososphaera sp. | reverse complement strand
CCTTGACACGTTCCATTCAGGAACAATGAATTGCTCTGCAAGGCCGCAGGGGGTGATGTTGCTCCTCTGGTACTCGGGGCACATCGTATAGTCGCCGTGAAGGCAATAGTGACACGAATAGCAAGGGACATGGTGGTGGATGAACACCCTGTCGCCGGGCGCAACGCCCTTGGCGTTTTTGCCGGCGGCAACGACCTCTCCTGCCAGCTCGTGGCCCAGCCTCCCTGACGACATGCCGTACTCGCCGTACACCTTTTCAAGGTCCGAGCCGCACAGGCCGCAGGCGCGCATCCTGACGAGCACGCCGCCCTCGCTTGCCATTTGCGGTGCGCTGACGTCGTCGACTGAAACCGCGCTGTTGCCCTTCACAAAAACCGCCTTCATCGCTCACTAGTCGGGAGTCGCAATATAAATACCTGAAAACTAGGTGATCCTAACAACCTTTAAATAGAAAAAACAGGCAAAGTTCATTTGCAGTGCTACTTCCTTCCGAGATCGAGGCAAAGTCGCTCATCCCTGCCGTCAGGGCCATTCTGGCAAAAAAGCTGATTAAAGAATACTCGCTCAAGGAAGAAGACGTCGCAAAGGTCCTGGGCATAACGCAGGCCGCAATCAGCAACTATGTGAGGGGCACGAGGGGCGACCTTGAGCTGATATCAAAGCTAGAGTCGGTGATGGAAGTCATGCGCATGATAGACGACATAGCCCGTGACATCTCTACAAACAAGGCCTATACGCCAAGCACGCTTGCAAAGTTCGTGGGGCTGACCAATTACATGCGCTACACGCTCATCATATGCGACGTGCATCACAGCATCGAGTCAAACATCGACGAGACCATCTGCGAGCAGTGCCGCGGAACGCTCATCCGGGAACACTAATGCTGCTGACAAAAATTAATATACTGTAAACTGGAATTTCTCGCATAAATGGAACGCATCAACGGCGAAATTATTTCCGGCATTGCCCTTGCAATGATGGCGATACTCTTCATTTACGCCGCGCAGGTCAATTCTATCTGGACAGTCGCGCTCCCTGCCTCTTACCTCCTGGTCGCCGTTGGCGCCGCGCTGATAGGCCTTGGCCTCTGGACGCGCCGCAACAACAACCGCCTGCCGAGCCACGAAGAGCACTCGCACCACTAGCGGTGCAACGCTTAAAACGACGGGCGTTCTGATGCAGTATCATGCCTTCCAGCGACGACCTAGTCGGCGCCTACTCTAGCACTGAAAAGACGTTTTTCGAGCTTGCAAGCGAGCAGCGCCTGTCGATACTTTTCCGGCTCTATGAAAAGAAGGCCAAGATCTCGCAGCTTGCCAAGGACCTAGACATAACTATGCAGGAGGCGCACCGCAACGTCAACCGCCTGCAGGACGCCAACCTCATAGAAAAGAACCCGGAAGGCATATTCTCGCTAACGACGTTTGGCAACACCATCATCAAGCAGATCCCGACTTTTAATTACCTGTCGATGCACAAGGAATATTTTTCAGAGCACATCCTGGGCGAGCTGCCGATAAAATTCATCATGCGCCTTGGCGCTCTTGACAAGTGCGAATATGTCAAGGGGGTGGTTGCCATCCTCGAGAGGTGGAAGGACATTTACCGCGATTCCGATCAATACATCTATGAAATCGTGCCACAGGTCCCCATAGACCTCATTGAGCCGGCGCTTGCAAAGGTAAAGGAAAAAGGAGTAAAGTACAGCTATGTCCTGCCGCAGAACGTCATCATACCAAAGGGCCGCAAAGATCTTTTGAAAAAGCTGGGCCACAGCGAGCTGTTGAACAAGAACGCGGTTGAGCGCCGCATGGTAGACAGGGTGCAGGTCGCAGTCATCCTGAACGAAAAGCAGGCGTCGGTGATGTTTCCCACGCAAAAGGGCGAGACTGACATGAACATGATGTTCCACAGCTCTGACCCGATATTTCACGAGTGGTGCCTCGACTATTTCCGGTACCGGTGGTACGGGTCTGACATATTTGACGAAAGCCACCTGAAAGAAATCTAGTGTATGTGTTTCCAGTGGAACACAAAATATCGAGTAGCCTTAAAAGAAGTAATTTTGCTACCACAAAACTGTTATCTTTGGATTGCCCCTTGTTCTTTTTGGCGCAGCATCGTGTCAGCTGTTTATTTCCGGCACTAGAATTCAAGCATTATGTAGTATTATTTGGATAAAACTTTATTAGAATACCGGCCAAGCGGGAATGCGTAATCACGTTGCTTACGACCAAATCCTTGATCGACATTGTTTTCGTCGGACTTGTAGTGGTTGCTACCATAATCACTGCGGTAGTGCTGGGCAAAGTAGTTACTGGCACATTTTATAACGATAAACTTGATATCAATTCCTCAAATGGAGAATCATCCGCCGACCATGTTGGTGAAGAAATCAACAACACGCAGATTACAATTCAAGACGTAAATAGGAATCCTGATGATGAGGAAAGAGTTTTTTCGTCTCGTATCAAGATTACCGAGGCAAATAGCGACGAATTTTCTAGCCATCCTGCAGTGAATTCTCTGTATGATTACTCGGCCATCATCCTCCCAATCGCATGGGGCGCAGTAGCAGGCACTCTAATATGGAGAAGAAGGCTTCCGGCGCAATGAAAGGAGGACTAGCAGAGTCGTGTTTTGGTGACTTTATTGCGCTTACCCTGTGAGCGTACTTTCTAACGACTTGAAATTATTATTTCCTTTTTCACGAATAGTCAACAAAACATCAATTCGGCAGCCACCGGTGGTCACTATCACGAGTTCGATTGGATGTTATGCAACGAAGCTGGAGGATAATTTTACCGCATCCAGTCTATCGGGATGTCCTGGTAGACGCCGTTTGGAAGCACGCGCCTGATAGAGATCGGCAGCGCCTTTTGAGCCACTTCGCCCATTGCAAGCCCGATTGATGTGCTTGCGCCCGGCGCGGCTATCAGCGGCGGCGCACCCAGCGACAGCTGCAGGGCCCTCGCGCCGGTTATCCTTGCGCGCTCAAACCTCGTGAGCCACGGGAGGCCTATCAGTATCTTGCTGCCCTGCGCCGCGATTTCCTTGAGCTCAAAATCCCTTTCTGCATAAGTGACGACCTCGTCTTCCGGCCTGTTTGACTTCTTGATAGGCTCCTCTTCCCTCACCTCGCCCTTCTTTAGCTTGGATTTGGAGACGGCCTTTTTAGCAACAGTCTTTTTTGTAAAACGCTTGACTACCAAGAATAATACAAAAAGCTAGCAACTATCTAATTAAATGTTTGCCCGTTACTGATACATCTTACATACTGTGGTTGCCGTTTCTGCAAAATCCTACGGCTCGTTTACCACCGACTGCAGGCTCTGGAACAGGGGCTTCATCCTTGCCGCCGGCCCCCGTATGTCCAGTTTCGAGCTGCCGACTACCGAGATGGTTGCAGAGCGGAACGGAAAACCGCCTTCCTTGTATTTCACGCCGTGTATCGATTCCAGCCGCTCGCTGACTATGTCGTCGGACCGCATTACGAGGCCGCGCCTTGCGTAAAGTATCAGCCGCCTGTCAGTCACGTAGACGTTGTACTTTTTCTCTGCAAATTCCACGTCCTCCTCGCTAGCAAACTTGACATTTTCTGCCGGGAGGAGAAAGTCCTTCAGTGGCACGCGCGCCTTTTTGCGCTTGCCGGCTTTATCGGGGGACGTCATCAAAGTTTGCCTATATGACCAACATTGGTCGCGCCAGAAACCTTTTCATTACATCATGATAAATGTCTGCTATTGCAGGCAGGCTCTGTTTCGCGGCTGAAATTGATTGCGGAAATATCCGGCAAGGGCCAGGCCGAGTGCGAGCTGGTGCGCCACCTTGCCCCGATGACGTCCGGGGCCATCTTGAAAGCATTGCCTGTGCAGGACCGTGTGCACAGGTTTGAAGACAAGTTCGTCTACATCGAGACCGGCATGGTCATTGGCGCCGAAAAGTCAAGGAGGCAGTTCAAGCGCGGCGACATGGCGCTCCTGCCGTCAAACGGCGCCATATGCTTCTTTTTAAAAGACTGCGCGGTGCAGGCGATGAACCCCCTTGGCAGGATATTGAAAATAGAAATGGTAGAGGTCAGCCAGGCTGGCGACGTGCTTTCAGTTAAGAAGCCTGCTTGACCTTTTCGTAGACCTTGTGGCCGCTATAGCCGCCGACCTTTTTCACCACGCCCTTGGATTCAAGGGTCCTGACAAACGAGTTTGCTATTGATATCTTTACACCCGTTGCCTTGGCGACTGACTGCACCGTGATTGCCTTCATGCCCTGTATGGCTTTAATGCCCTGCGCCTCTTCCAGCACGACTGCAAGCTTGGCTTTCTGCTGCGGCTTGCCCTTCTTCTCGTCCTTTGCCGCCGTCTTGATCTCTCCGCCCGGGCCAGTTACTGTGCCCTTGTCCTTGCCCGCCGGCTTGTTCTTGTTACCGCCCATGATAGTGCTGGTGGCTCTTTACCCATTAATAATCATATTCAAACAACACTTAAAGCGCAAGTAGGCCAAGCTGTGCCGTGGATTTCAGTCCGCTGGTCGACACCTTTGAGCAGATGGAGCAGACGTCCAGCAGGATAGCGCTTACCGATCATCTGGTGACGCTGTTGAAAAAGACGCCGCCAGAGGTCATCGACAAAGTCACATACCTCATCCAGGGCAAGCTCTATCCTGACTATGAAGGGATAGAGATGGGCCTTGCCGAGCGCATGGCGCTCCGGGCGATAGCCAGCTCGTCGGGCAAGAACCTGTCCGACGTCGAATCGATATACCGGCAGACCGGCGACATTGGCGACACCGCCGGCAAGGCGATGTCTGTCAAGAACCAGTCGACGCTGTTTTCAGAATCCATGACAGTGGAGCGCGTGTATTCCACATTTGACGGGATAGCGAGGACGGTCGGCTCCGGGTCGCAGGAAACCAAACTGCGCCTGGTGTCCGGGCTCCTGAACGACTCGACGTCGCGGGAGGGGCGCTACATCATGAAGTTTGTGATGGGGACCCTCAGGCTCGGGATTGCCGACTATTCCGTCCTTGACGCGCTGGCCATTGCGTTTACCGGCGACAAGGCAAACAGGAAGGTCCTGGAAAACGCGTACAACGTTTCAAGCGACCTGGGCACGGTCGCAAAACTACTATCGACCAAAGGCCTTGCGGCGGTCCAGTTGATGCAGATAACACTCTTCAAGCCAGTGAGGCCGATGCTTGCCGAGCGCGTCAGCACGGCAGAGGAGGCGCTGGAGCGGATGGACGGCAGGGCCTCTGTCGAATACAAGCTGGACGGCGAGCGTGTGCAGATCCACAAGGGCAAGGGCCGCGTCGAGCTGTTTTCCCGGAGGCTGGAAAAGATAACGGGCCACTACCCTGACATCACCAAAGTGGCGGCGACTCTAAAGGCCGGCGAGGCGATAATGGAAGGCGAGGTCGTGGCGGTGAACGTCCAGACCGGCGAGTACCTGCCGTTCCAGGAGCTTATGCACAGGCGGCGCAAGCACGGCGTGGAGGAGGCGATGGAAAACTATCCTGTCGTCATCAACTTTTTCGACATACTCTACTTTGACGGCAGGAGCGTGACATTGCTTCCATATGAAGACCGGCGCAAACTGCTGGCAAAGGCCCTCAAGGGAGTCAAGGACGACATGATAAGGCTGGTGCCGCAGGCAGTCGCCACGAACCACGACCAGATAGACCGGTTCATGGCAGAGGCCATCGAGAACGGCTGCGAAGGCGTCATGGTAAAGCACCTTTCAAGCACGTACCGCGCCGGCGCCCGCGGCTACGCGTGGGTAAAGCTAAAGCGGGAATACCGCACCGAGCTGGCAGACACGCTCGACCTTGTCATCGTGGGCGCGCTGCACGGCAGGGGGAGGCGCGTCGGCAAGTACGGCGCGCTCTTGCTTGCAGCCTATGACCGCGACAAGGACATTTTCAGAAGCGTGTCAAAGGTGGGCACCGGCTTTACCGACGAGCACCTGGACCAGTTCTACCAGCAGCTCGAAAGGCACGTCATACACCAAAAGCACGCCCGCGTGGACACTGGCATGGACATGGACGTGTGGTTCGAGCCTGCAATAGTGATCGAAATAATCGCGTCTGAAATCACACTGAGCCCGTCGCACACTGCCGCAAAGGACGCACTGAAGGCCGGCTATGGCCTTGCGCTGCGGTTCCCCAAGTTCACCGGCAAGATACGCGACGACAAAGAGCCGGAAGACGCAACGGACGTCGACGAGGTGGTGTCCATGTACCGCCGCCAGCTAAAGATCCACTCGCAAGCTCGCGACTCGGCAGAATAAATATGACTTATCCCAACCAGCATTGTGAAGGTTTCAGAGCTGTGCGCGATGATTCAAGAGTCTATAAGATCGGGCAGGTACCCGCTTGAAACGGATACGCAGAAAAAGTTTGCCAGCTTGATTGAAGTGGCAAACATGTCAGAGGATGACGACCTGAAGGCGGCAACCGTGGCGGTCGAGGTCAGGGTGCAGGACCTTTACTCTGTAAACAATTACGTGCCAAACATCCAGCACCTGCCCGGAGTCATCGAAGCCGACGTCGTCGATTCGTTCAGGATGATCTGCCGCAGAATTGACCGCCTTGACCACGGCGTGCAGTTCAGCCGGTAGGGTCGTCGCGCCAAAGCCCGCTCTCTATCTCGTTTTCTATCCTGCCCGCCAGGTCGTCAAGCTCCTGCAGGCCCCTGAATTTCTGGTACGTCAGCTTTTCAAGCGCGACAAGGAGGCTTTTGGCGGACCGAAACTGCGGGACCTGCGGGTTGTCAATCTCTGCATACAGCCCGATGCCTTGCAGGCCGTTTTCCTTGGCAAGTCCGAGGACCAGGCCGTTAAAGCCCGTTATCAGCGACGAGCCGGGCGTCGGCTCAAAGCCCAGCTTCTGTATCCTCTCTGACAGCTCTATCGTCGTCGCAGTCACGAGCGCCTTTGGCTCCTTGCCGTATGGGCGCGTGGTATGAAAGGCGCCCAGCGTGTACACCAGCTGCGCCGAGTGCTGCAAGGCTACGTCTACGACGTCCTGGCACATGTCGTACAGCTCTTGGTTCGTCTGCGGCTGGCCCATGCCTCCGCCAAACACGACAAGCGAGCCTTCAGAGCCGTAGCGGTACTCCCATTTTTCCTGCTTGAAATCGATATAGCCTCCGTTGTCCACGACATAGTTTGGGAACGGTATTGAGACGTAGCGAAAGAGTTTCGTCTGGAGGCTCTTGTTGATAAAGTCGATTACGATGCTCCCGACGTTTCCCATGTCCTGCATGGCCGCTATCACGATGGGCTTGCTTATCGGGACGTCTTCGACCGTGACTGCCTTCATAAAAGTTCCTATGCCGCAATGGCATAAAAGAGTTGGGAACTAGTGCACGTCAGGCCAGCAGCAACATTCTTTACGCGTGCAGTTTGGGCATTCATTTGCAGAGGGGCTTGCCCTGCATTCCGAAGGCAGGCAGCCGCAGTCGGCGCATTTTATTTCCACGACATTCCTGCCCCTGCATGAAATAAAAAGCCAGCCGGCGAAAGGTTAAAAGTCCCATGACAGAGACTAAAATTGAGACTTGCAGGCTGAGACTAACGACGTTTCAAGCGACCACCAAACAGCCATAGACGGCTGGAAGGCGCGCAAAGACCAGCTGCACCGCCAGCAGGCGTCGGCGCAGGAGTCAATCGACGAGTCCTATAAGGTGAACCTCCTGTCGCTCTCAAAAAAGAATGAAAAAAGCGACTAGTGCAGCTCTGTCCCGGGGTGGAATGCGGCCCACTCGAACCAGAAACCCTGGTCAAATGGCAGGCGCTCCAGTCTCATGCCTTTCATCTCTCCTTGTACTGCCACACCTTCAAAGTTCCACACGCTTGACGTTTGCCTGTCCGTTATCCTTCCTTCCCTGTATTCAAAATCGAGCACCTCGCCGTTAACCGTCCTATCAAAAGCCCTTGCTATGAAAGGGTATAGCGATGCAAGCATGACGTGCCTGTCGCCGATGCTGTCGTTTATAACATGTTCGTCTTCAATCTGCTGGAGCCGGTAAGCCCTGTACGTACCGCCGTTTTCAAGACCGATGATTATTTCTTTTGGCCCGAGCCTGTCGTCCTGGTTCTCCACCGGGAAATAGATCTCGGAGCTGGCGTAATAGTCGCCGTAGGGGTCTGCGCCGTACGGCCTGCCAAAGCCCGTGTCCGCTGACAGCACCTTTGACTGTGGATACAATTGCTTCCAGTCGCCCCAGTACGCTACGTCAAATGGCACGCGTTCCAGTTTCAAGCCCGCGTGCTCGCCCGCTATCGCCTGCCCCAGCGCCTGGCTCCACAACGACTCTGTGCCCCTGTCGTACATTACGAGGTTGCTGTTGTATAGCTTGCCCGAAGTGCCAAACTCTACCGCTTCGCCTCCGACGATGCGCTTGAAAACTTGGTTTGTGAAGCAGAGCGGGCAGTACGTGACGGCAACCGGCTCGCCCCCGACCACGTCATTCACTATCTCGTGCCAGACAAGTATCTGGAGGGGATATGCGCGCACGTCGCCGTTGATGTTTAGGCCAAGCACAAACTCCCCGTCCTGCAGATTGGCGTCCTTGATTGAAATGAACTTGGGATTATCAATAGAAGGTATGCCGTCGCGGGGCGGGCCCCCACCCACTATCTTGTCAAGTGGCACTATGGCTTTTTCTGCTGCCTTGTCCTGGGCAGGGGCCGCGGAGGGCAGCATGACAGCAAATGCTACAACCGCCGCAGCCGCAACGCCGGCGGCGATAATCATGACTGCAAACACTTTT
>NZ_JBOGQF010000071.1:0-8895 GCF_050748925.1 Nitrososphaera sp. | reverse complement strand
TGGACGCCTTTAGCAGGCCGCCGGGGACATGCGAGTTCATCAGGTCGACCATCTTTTTCGTAAACTCGGGCGACTGGAGCACCCTGTTAAAGTCGGTGTTTGGTGAGGCCCGGTTGTCCTCAAACCCAAAGTCGACGTACGGCCCGGTTTTGTGGATAATGTCGGTGCAGGCGTCCAGCACGGCGTCTTCTGTGTACGTGTCGGTGATGCCGGAAAAGTTTAGCAGGATTTCCGCATGACCTTTGGGGCCTTGTGAAAATTTGCGCAGGTTTTTGACGGTGTGGTCGAGGCCCTTGTGCGGGTAGCCCTGCGCGTTTATCAGCGCCTGGCGCCCGTCGTCGACTGCCAGCCTCTTCTGCGGGTTGCCTGCGCGTGGGTTCTTTAGCACGCTGCCGGGGTTCAGGTAGCCAAAGACGTATGATGTGGGCACAAGCATCTCGCAGTCCTTGTCAAAGCCGGCCGCCATGCCCACCGGGCTTTTCAGGGCGTGGTTGGCGATTTTTACATGCAACTGCTCTCCGGGGTCGAAATATGGCGCGTTCTTGCGGAACTTGTCTGACATTTTTGCAAGGCGCTCTTTTGCAACCTCGTGTATCACTTCTGCCTGCGACAGCCCGCCGGCCGCCCTGTGCCGGGAATAAAGGTACTTGCGGTAAAGCTTGAAGAGGGAAGGGTCCAGGCTGGCCTTGAAAGTGTCTAGCAATGGCCGGTGGTCAATTCATGACCCAAAATATATGGCTAGTGCTGGCGGTCCTTGACAAACTCCCAGAGCGCCGACCAGAGGCCTTCAAAGCTGCCTGCGTCTATGGTGTAGGTGACAGAGTTGCCGTACTCGTTTGTGAGTTGCAATACGTTGTTCTTGCTCACGGACAGCGACTTTTCCCCCACCGACACCACCAGCCCGTTTTCAGTGGTGTCCACCTTGACGTCCTTTTTCTTTGCCATGCATTTTGAAAAGATCGGCAGGATTTTTAAATGCATTTGCGCACACCAGTGTGTGGCCAAGTCAGCCGACTGCACAGAGAACAACCACGGCAAGTGCGAAGGCCACTTTAAAGAGACCGTCAACGAGTCGCCGGTGACGAGGATGTGCGCATGCCCGTGCCACGACAGCACCTACCAGCTTGTCAGAAACACGGTCGCCCTGATAAACCAGGCCGAGAGGAGCAACCCCTATCACCTTGCTTCGTCGAGCCTTGACGACTTGTAGGCGTACTTCATGTATAGCAGTACAAGATTAAAGGCGGTGCCAAGGGCGTTTGCTATTATTATCACCCAGTCTGACTTGAATATGCCGTAGGCCAGCCAGAGTGTCGTGCCGGACGCAAAGAGCGCCATCAGGTAAGGCGACACGTCCTGCATCCTCTTTGTCCTGTACGCCTTTACCATCTGGGGCACAAAGCTGCTGGTCGTCAGGGTCGCGGCCATCGATCCCACTATGGTCACAAAAAGGGTGTCGAGCTGCAAGGGCACAGGACGGGCAGCAGGCTTGGTATTAAGACCTAGAGCCTGCCAGCGATTATATTATAATGCCGACATTACAGCATCATGGCGCAGCTGAAGGATCTTGTCGACGGCGCGGTGGTGGGCTCGGGCTCTGACTATATCGTGATACAAAAGGGCAAGAAGAGGATAATGCTGGAATGCGCCGGCTTTAAGATGCAGGAGCTAAAGACCCACGGGACGCCGTACGGATCGCAGTTTGATTGAGATTTACCACCAGGTCAACAATATTTCCGTAAAAAGTTAAATTGAGTTATCAAGACACTTCTCAACGTTTGACACAAAAGGCCACCGCTGAGGTTTCTGCAAAGCCCCTCAATGTCCCGGCTTCGCAGACGCAGGCGGTTCACCGGGGCAGGGTGAAATACGACAAGAAGGCCGAGTCAGAGTTCTTTGTAGACAACTCTGCTCTTGCAGGCTTTACCACGGAGCGCATCCTATACATGGCTGTGCGCGAGCTCATTGAAAACTCGCTTGACTCTTGCGAGACTAACCACATACTCCCGAGGGTGTCGCTTTCCCTGAAGGTGCTGGATCCTGCCAACGACATGTGGACGATAACCTGCCAGGACAACGGCATTGGAATCCCATCCGATAAAGTGCCGGTCGCAGTCTGCTCGTTCCTGACTTCGGGCAAGTATGTCGAAAAGCAGCAGCGCGGCCTCTTTGGCGTCGGGCTGAAAATGATTGCCGCGTTTTCGACAAAGGACACCGACCACCCGCTAAAGGTATGGAGCAAGCCCGGCGACGAAGGATCGGAATATTATTTCGAGCTGCGCACCGATATCAGCACCAACAGGCCCATCGTGCTGGCAAAGAGGGTGCTCAAGGAAGGCGAGTCCAGCATTCCCGGCGATTCTGGGTTCAGAGTCGAGGCTGTGCTGCGCGCAAGGCTCTCGCCCATCACAAGGTCCAACATAAAGAACAAGATAAACGAGTACATTAGCCAGACCAGCGTCGTCAACCCCTACGCGGTGATAGAATTCGAGACGGACGAGGGCAAGGTCACTTTTGACCGCAGGACCGAGATTATGCCGCAGCCGGCAAAAGAGGTATTGCCGCATCCTGCCGAAATGGACCTGCAGACGCTCAAAAAGGCCATCATGAACTACATGAACCAGAAGACGACCCTGCAGGGCGTGCTTGCCGACTCGTTCCAGAAACTGTCGAGCGAAAAGGCCAAGCAGATAATAGCAGAGGCCGGCCTTGAGCCCAAGCCGGCCGACAGGTACGACGAACACGAGCTCATCAAGGTCGTCAACGTCTGCAAGCAGACGAAATTCCACATGCCAAACACCGACCACCTGAGCCCCATCGGCGAAGAGATCCTGACCGCAGGCATGACTTCTGAATACACGATAATCACGAACAGGGAGGAGCAGCAGAACGGCGTGTCGCAGTCGCAGATATCAGTCAAGGTGCTAAAGCCGGCGCTTACCGCCTATTCTTCAAGGACGTGTGTCATCAACAACCGGCCCACCGTTGTAGAGTGTGGCATCGCGTACGGCGGCGACATTGGCTCTTTCAAGCTCTACAGGTTTGCAAACAAGATTCCATTGCTGTACGACGAAGGCTCTGACGTCGCAAGGGAAGTGGTGGCAGAAGTCGAGATAAACAAGATGGGCATTTCGAAAAAAGAGGTCAAGGAGCAGTTCGCAAACCCCGATGCAAAATCAGACAGGGCCGTCGAACTGCTGCCACTGCACATCTTTTTCCACATCTGCTCCACAAAAATACCGTACAAGACTGCAGGCAAGGAGAGCATTGCGTCTGAAGGCGAGCTGAAGCGCTACATGAAGGCGTGCCTGTCGGATTTGTATCGCAAGGTGAGCGCCCAGATACGCAAAGAGCTGCGCATGAAAGAGGCGGCAGGCAGGCTGTCGCTCTACAAGCACTACATCCCGCTAATCGTGAGCGCCATTTCCGAGTCTATAACCGTCGACGCCAAAAAGCTGGAGCAGGCGTTCACGGAACTTGCAGAAAAGCACGTCTCTGGCGAGATAGCGGGCCTCCCCGTGCACGAGAAGGAGGACAAGATAACTGGCGAGCGCATCAACGAAGAGGCCGAAACCGTCGAGGTAGAAATAGACGGCGAGGTAGTAAAGCGCGACAAAAAACAGATAGCGATAAACGCGGCGAGGAAGAAGGGGAGCAGGTCGGCGCCCAAAAAGAAGAAAGGCCAGACCACCCTTGACGGCCTGATGAGCAAAAAGGGGAAGAAAAAGTAATGCCGACAAGCGACAAGGGCCACCTGGACGTCATGAAAAAGATCAGGGTCATAATGAAGGACGTCAGCGCCGACCTGATGCTCGAAAAGACCATGCCGGTGCTCGACGTGCCAAAGGTCGGCTATGACAACACGGTCTGGTCGGACGAAAAGCGCATGCTCACCATAGGCGACAAGAAGGTCAAGGTGAGCCCCGACAGCACGAAAAAGATACCCACGTTTGCGCAGTACCTCGTGATGGCAAACGCGGTCAGGAAGCTATTGGACGAGGAGATGGAAAGCACCATCAGGGGCATGTATTACGCGACCCTGAGCACCGTCGGCGACGAAAAGAACAAGCAAAAGTTCTGGCGCGGGCAGGAAGACTCGGACGACGCAATCAAGGCCATAGAGCTTTTGACTGGCGTTCCGAGGGAAGAATTTTCAGTCACTTCAAAACCAAAAGGCATGATCTCCGGCCCCATCACGCTCAGAGTGGGAGGCGACATCATCGACTGCAACCTCGGGAGCAGGGCGACATCGCAGCTGATACCGACCAACATACGCGACGTCGAGATCGTCAAGGTAAAGGCCGACTTTGTGATGGTTGTAGAGAAGGACACAGTCCTTAACAACATCAGAAAGTCCGGCTTTATCCAGAAATACAATGCCATACTGCTTACAGGCTCTGGCGAGCCGGACAGGGCGACCAGGATGATGGTCAAGAAGCTCAGCGACGAGTGGAAGAAACCCATAGTGGTGTTTGCAGACGCCGACCCGTGGGGTCTTGGCATCGCGCTCCGCTACAAGATCGGCAGCGAGTCACTGAGCTACGACAGCGACAGGCTGGTCACTCCAAACGCAAAGGTGCTCGGCATGATGTTCTCAGACATCTATGAATACAACATACCCGAAGTTGCAAGGCTTGCGGCCACCGACGAGGACCTGACGAGGGCGTCTGACATGAAGAAAAAGCCGTGGTTCCAGGACAAGCAGTGGCAAAAAGAGCTCGACCTGTTCCTAAAGACGAAGGAAAAGTGCGAGCTTGACGCGTTCTTCAAGCACGGCTTCAAGTACCTGGCAGAAGTGTACCTGCCGAAAAAGCTGCGAGAGGCCGGCGTAATCTAGTACGCCCAGGCAGAATAGCTATTAAAAGTCGTTTTGACAAGCCGTGCCACCTGCCCCGCCGTGCCAATGTAATGGAAGGTGTCGCCGGACTGGACTATAAAGGCGCCGGAAGGCGACCTGTTGACAAACATCTTTTTCCCCCTCGACTCGACCCTTACCCCTTCGTCGAAGTCAAGCGAGTCGAGCTTTTGGACCAAGTTTGCGATCCTCGTGCCTGCAGGCATGGCGGTATCTTGCAAAGCATTATCTTAAAATCCTTTAGCGGCAATGGAATCCCGTTGATTTTGCCGCTGGCCGACGGCAGGGCCCTTGAGATCAAGGTGAGGACGAGCGCCCGCGCGAGGCATTTTCGCCTCGTCTCCGGCATCGGAGGCGTCGAGGCGGTGGTCCCGCCCGGCTATGACGAGGGCGGGCTGGCCAGGTTCGTAGAGAGCAAAAAATCGTGGATAGCCAGGACGGCGCAGCACTATGACATGATAAGGGAGCGCACCGGCCACGAGGACGGCGCGCTCTATTACCTCGGCAGCCGCTATCGCTACCACGTCATAAAGGACAGGCTGCCGTCGGCCACAATGTCAGAAGGCATGAAGGTAGTCACGTTCCACGTCACCGACAAGAGAAGTTACAGGCGCCACATCACGGCGTGGTACAGGGAGCAGACGCGCAGTATAATCGCAGAGAGGCTGCCGGCAATAGCCGCCACGATGGGCCTGCAGTACAACAGGGTGGCCATAAAGAGCCAGAGGTCGAGGTGGGCCAGCTGCTCGAAAAAGCGCAACCTCAACTTTAACCTGCTCCTGTCCGCCGCGCCCGTCGACGTCATCGACTATGTCATCGTGCACGAGCTGGCGCACATACTGGAGCTGAACCACTCGAAAAGGTTCTGGGACATTGTCGCGTCAGCCGATCCCGGCTTTGAAAAACATAAAGAATGGCTTGACGACCACTCGCCGGTCATAGGGGTAGAAAGTTTATAGAACTGGGGCGGCGCGTCTTTCTTGAGCAATGGACGTTACAGAGCGCATAGCCCTCGTCAGGCGCGAGCCGACGGAGGAGGTCATCACCGATGACGAGCTGAAGGCGCTCTTTGAGACAAAGTCCCGGCCCCGCCACTACATCGGCCTCGAGATTTCCGGCATCCTGCACATCGGCAGCCTCGTGCTCACCGGCTTCAAGATAAACGATTTCATAAAGGCAGGCATCGACTGCACCGTCTTCCTCGCAGACTGGCACACGTACATCAACGACAAGCTGGGAGGCGACTGGGAGAGGATAAGGCAGGTGTCGCAATACTATGCTGAAGCGTTCAGGCTGTTCTGCCCCGGCGTCAACATTGTCACCGGCAGCGAGCTGTACAAAAACACGCCGGACTATTGGGAGAATTTCGTGCGCTTCTCAAAGCACATGACGCTTGCGCGGACCATGCGCTCGCTCACGATAATGGGCAGGAGCGAAAAGGACGCGCTCGACCTTGGACAACTATTGTACCCGCCCATGCAGTCTGTCGACATAAAGGCGCTCGACCTTGATATCGTGCACTCGGGCATGGACCAGCGCAAGATCCACATGCTGGTAAGGGAAGTGTTCCCCAAGATGGGCTGGAAGGCGCCCGTGCTCGTGCACCACCATCTGCTGCCGGGGCTTGCCGAGCCGGTCAAGATGGGCCTCGACGAAAACGCAGAGGAAGACGCGAGGATATCGAGCAAGATGAGCAAGAGCAAGCCTGCAAGCGGCATACTGATACACGACGACGAAAAAACCATACGAGAAAAGATTTCCAAGGCGTTCTGCCCCGTCGGGGTGTCTGAAGGAAACCCGGTGCTCGAGCTGGTGCGCCACGTCGTCTTTCACGAGTTTGACGACTTTACGATAGACCGGCCGGCAAAGTACGGCGGGAGCACGACCTACGCAAGCTATGCAGAAGTCGAGCGCGACTTTGTCGCTAAAAAGATCCACCCTATGGACCTGAAAGGCGCGACTGCCACATACGTCAACAGGATAGTCGAGCCGGTCTACAAGCACTTCAAGGGCAAAGAGCCGCAGCTGAATTGAGTAAGCCGGGATTTTACGGCAAGTACCGCGACGCGATAAAGTTCAACCGCAACATCGTGATCGCCGGCGTCAGCGCCTTTTTGACGGGCGCGCTCATCTCGCAGCTGTACGCGGGGTACAACGAAAACAACCTGGCAAACTCGGCCGCGACGCTTGCAGCCGAATATGCAGTCTACATCCCGGCCTTTGCGCTCCTGTTCTACGTCGACAACCGGGGCAAGTACATCGATGCTGCAGGCAAAAGGGATAACAAGCAGCTAAAAAACGACTTGAAAAAGCTCCTAGCCTCGTTTTCCGTGTCAGAAGTCATCTTCTCCGCAGTCAAGATAGGCGCCCAGTACCAGCTCTTGCAGTCTGGCACGGAGGCGTATGTGGCGTCGATGGTCGCCTCCACTCTGGCGTGGGCGGTGTTTTTCGTCGCGATAAACCTGATGGCCAAGGCGACGAGGCTGTTCAGATCGAATAAAACATAAACCATCCAAGAGTGCCTGTGCACATGGAAACGCACCAGCTGTCGCCCGGCCTGAACGTCTGCAGAGTCCTAAACGGCATGTGGCAGGTCGCAGGAGGCCACGGCTACATCGAACCGAAAAAGGCCGTTTCAGAGATGGTAAAGTACCACGAGGCAGGCTTTACCAGCTGGGACCTCGCCGACATCTATGGGCCCGCGGAGGACTTCATCGGCGACTTTCGCCGGAAACTCGCGGAGGAAAAGGGCGAACAGGAGCTAAAAAACGTACAGGCGTTCACAAAGTTTGTACCCGAGCCGGCGAGGATGAGCAGGTCATTTGTGGAGCAGAGCATCGACCGGTCGCGCAAAAAGATGGGCGTTCAAAGCATCGACCTTGTGCAGTTCCACTGGTGGGACTACGGCAACGTTTCATGGCTTGACGCGCTCTTGTTCCTGTCGGAACTTCGCGACAAGGGCATGGTACGCAACGTCGGGCTCACCAATTTTGACACGGCGCACATGCAGGACATGGCAGACGCCGGCGTCAGGATAGCGTCAAACCAGGTCCAGTACTCCATCATAGACCAGAGGCCGGCTGTAAAAATGGCCGAGTTTTGCAGGAAAAACAATTCCGTGATTTACGCGTATGGCACGGTGTGCGGCGGCCTGCTGTCTGAAAAATACCTGAATAGAGAAGAGCCTTCCATCGCAGAGCTTGACACGCAGAGCCTGCGCAAGTACAAGAAAATGATAGACGCGTGGGGCGGCTGGAAGCTCTTCCAGGAGCTGCTTGCAGCGTTGAAGGGCGTGGCCGACGGGCATGGCGTGAGCATTGCCAACGTTGCGGCGCGCTATGTCATGGATAGGCCGGCAGTCGCAGGCGTCATAATAGGGGCGCGCCTTGGCCTCGCGGAGCACAGGGAGGACAACGCCCGCGTCTTTGGGCTAGAGCTCGACGACGAGGACCGAAAAAAGATAGAAGGGGCGACTGCCAAGTCGCGCGACCTCTATGCGTCGATAGGCGACTGCGGCGACGAGTACCGCTAGCAAGCTGGAAAAAGCCGTCGAGGTTATTAGCCCGCGCAGCCAACGCCCAGCATGTCAAGTATCGAGCTAGTGAAAAAGTTCTATGCGCTTTTCAAAGCCGGTGACAAACAGGGATACCTTTCGCTGTGTGACGATGCCATCGAGTGGAACACGATGCAAGGGATGCCCGCAGGCGATTCGATAGTCGTGCTCGGGAAATACTCTGGCAGGTCCAGGACCGGCAAGGAATTTGAAGCGCCCTTTGCGCACGTCTACGCCGTCAGGAACAACAGGATAGCCTCGTTCAGGCAGTATACCGACACTGCCATTATCCAGCAGGCGCTAGCTCCCGGCTGAGCTTATATTATGAAGCAGCCAAGTATTGCCGCACCGTGATTCCCTCGGGAATGTCCGCGGTTTCTCTGTTCCCGAAAACGGCGGCATGCCTTGAGGGGCTGCTGTCACGGTGCATAACATCCAGAAAACAATCTAGGCGCGGGCAAAAACGGCGTTCCATGCAGCCTAGAAG
>NZ_JBOGQF010000070.1:0-9077 GCF_050748925.1 Nitrososphaera sp. | reverse complement strand
GCCCACGACCAGCAGGCCGTCGAACCTGTCGTCTTTGACAAATCCGTCGAAAAACCGCATGGCGTCCTTGTGCCTCCCCGCGCCCATTTCAACCGGCGTCTCGCCCCAGTCCAGCTCGATGCCAAACGCGGGGCTTGCGGCATGATATAGTCTGGCAGTTCCACCCCTCACCAAGTTGCTGCCTGCCTCCTCGATTGCGCCGATCCTCGCCAGTTTTCGGATGTAATAGTAGGCGCTCTGCTCGTATATCCTCAGCTCTTTTGCCACCTGGGCGGGATACATCGGCTCCTTTGACAAGAGCTCCATTATGCGCCACGCCACGGGATTGGAGAGCACGCGCATCTGCTCGACGTCTCTAAAGACAGTTATCCTCTTTGCCGACGCCTGGCCGTCAGACTCGGACACGAGCGACTTTTTCCCCACGCCCGGGATTGTCCATGCGATTATATATTGTTTTATAGCGGTATAAAATACCATTGAGTAATTCCAGCCTTTTTACGCACATATAATGACAAAATTATTCATAACGGTCATAATTCCCATTCATAATCGTTTTAAACTTATGACCTCTAAAGCCTACCGTGTGTTCGATTATAGGTTACAAGGGCAAGCAGTCTGCAGCCCCGATACTGGTTGACAGCCTCAAAAAGATGGAATACAGAGGTTATGATAGCGTAGGCGTAGCGATGATAAACGAAGGCGGCATGCTCGTCCGCAAGGGCACCGGCAAGGTCCTCGAGGTCAACAAGAACCTCAACATCAGCGGCATGTCCGGCATGATAGGAATCGGCCATACCCGGTGGGCGACCCACGGCGGCGTGACTGACAGCAACGCCCATCCCCATTCTGCCTGCAACAAGAGCATTGCCGTGGTCCATAACGGCATCATTGAAAATTACAAAGAGCTCAAAAAAGAGCTGACAGAAGCAGGGCACGTCTTTACAAGCGAGACTGACAGCGAAGTCATCGCCCACCTGCTCGAAGTCCACCTTGCAAAGGGCATCAAGGATGCGCTGATTGCTACGTGCAAGCGCCTGCAGGGCACGTACGGCTTTGTGGCGGTCTTTCAGGACGGCACCATCGCCGGAGCGAGATACGAAGAGCCGCTCATCATCGGCGTGGCAAACGACGGCTATTTCATTTCGTCTGACGTGCTGGGCTTTCTGCAGTACACGGACAAGGCGATATTCCTTGACAACTGCGACATTGCGATAATCGACAGCAAAAAGATGGAGATTTTCAACTTTGACGGCACGCCGGTCGCAAGGCCGATAACCCAGGTCGCATGGGAGCTGGGCGAGATAGACAAGGGCAAGTACGCCCATTACACTCTGAAAGAGATCAACGACCAGCGCCTGACCGTCGCGCACGCGGCGCAGCAGGACGAGGCGGTGATGGGCAAGTTCTGCGAGATATTGAAAAACGCCGGCAGCGTCTACATCACCGGCAGCGGCACCAGCTACCATTCCGCGCTCCTGTTCAAGCACATGCTGGCGCGCTTTGCCAAGATACGCGCAGAGACTGTCATGTCAAGCGAGGCGCACGACGGCCTTGCTTCCGTGGACGACGGCTCTGTCATCATCGCCATTTCGCAGAGCGGCGAGACCGCGGACGTGCTGGAATCTGTAAAGGTATCCAAAAAGCAGGGAGCAAAGATACTGGGCATAGTGAACGTCACGACGTCGTCGCTTGCACGCATCAGCGACGCGTTCCTTTCGACAAACTGCGGCCCCGAGATCGGCGTAGCGGCGACCAAGAGCTTTACCGGCCAGCTGGCCCTTGCGTATGCGGTAACTGACAGGCTCACAGAGGGCAAGCTGCGCGCAGGCGAGGCGGCCGAGTTTGTCGCGGCCATAGAGAAGGTCATCTCGACCAGCCAGCCGGTCATTGAAAAGATGGCCGCAGACATGAAGGACGTAAACGACATCTATTTGCTGGGCAGGTCCATACACTACCCCATCGCACTTGAAGGCGCGCTGAAACTAAAAGAGCTGTCGTACGTCCACGCAGAGGGCGTGGCGGCAGGCGAGCTAAAGCACGGCCCGCTGGCGCTGATGGAAAAGAACACACTTGTCATCCTGCTTGCGCCCCACGACGCGACCTACAACGACTCTATCTCTAACGCACACGAGATCAAGGCAAGGGGCGCGACGGTCATCGGCATCTCTAACATCAAAGACGACATTTACGACCACTGGATCGAGATACCGCACCTTGACCAGGAGGCGTTCTACCCCATAGTCGAGGTGATACCACTCCAGATGCTGTCATACTACCTGGCGCTGGCCAAGAACGCAGACCCGGACTATCCGAGGAACTTGGCAAAGTCAGTGACAGTAAAGTAATGCAGGCGCCGCGCTTCTCTGCAAGCTGGCACATGGCATCAGGCGTCGCCAGCAGAGCCTTTTCATTTTTCTAGAAACATGCAATGAAGGTTATTGACAAAGCTGCCGTATTTTTTCCGCCGCACGGTACCGCGCAAATGCCGCAGGGGATATAAAAGAACAATTATTTTGCGATGTTTCCACTGGAAACGCGCACACACACTTTAGTAAAAAGGTGAGGGGTGAGATTTACGCTCGTTTTGACGGTCATCTCATAAACGACTACATACAAAAGTAGATTCGGTTATGAATCCAATAGGCAAAAATGCGCAAAAAATAAAAAAGAAAAAGAGGCGGCTCGCTTATTGCGAGTGCTCGCCTGCGGATGTCCTGTAGCCAGTCGATCCCACCGGGACGTCTGGGAAGCTCTCAGTCATCCTCGTCTCTGCAACTGCGCCGGCCTCTGCAAGGATCTTGTCTACTTCCTCGCCAGACGCATCGAACGCAAACTGCGTGTTGCCCATGCTGCCGGCAGACATCATTATGTCGCTAAAGACGCCGTTGATTTCGCCAAGTTCGCGGTCGACTTCGGGCATGACGCCTGCAAGGCCTGACCTCACCCTCGTGAGTGCACCCATTGCCGGGCCGATTGCCACCATCACGTCGCCAAGGTCGATTGTTGTTTCCAGGCGCAGCTGTATCTGCTCAAGCGCCATCTTGACCTGCGAGATCATCTTGATCGTCTTTCTGATCTGCGCAATCTCGTTTGAGACCATCTTGCCTGCCTGCGCGTCGTGCTTTTGGAGCGCAGAGACCACCTGGTTGAACAGGCTCTTCTCCTTGCCCTTCAGTTTCTCAAGAATAGTGTCAAGTTTCTGGTTCTGTGCGTGGATCTTGCCCTTGGCGAACTCGATCCTTGGTTTCAGCGGTTGTTGAGGACCGAGAGATTCTTTTACTCTCTCAGACATCGTTGACTTGTTGTCCCTTTGCCAGTTACTGCTAAAGCTCGTCATGTCAAGTAGCGTTTGAAAACGACGTTAAATAGAAATGTCATAATTCGATAACCAACTGGTAATATTTTGTAGACATGCGTTTGCGTCCTGTCGTTCACAACTACAACATGGGAAAACATTAAATCATGTGCGTGCCCAGTCGGTCTGACGCATGCCGAGAGCAAAAAAGGCAGAGGCCAAGGAAAGCGCTCAGGAAGAGGGGCTGCCAAAGTGGGCAGAGGACGAGATCAAGTCAGCCAAGTTTGGCCAGCCAGAGGTCATTTCAAGGACCGGATACATCCTCGAGATCTATGAGAAGGAAGGCAGGCTGGACATCCAGGTCTATGAGCCGATGCCGGACGGCAGGATAATCGTCGAGGGGATAACGATGCCAAAGTCAACCAAGGTCAACGACCTGATGAAGGGCTTTGTTTACGAGTTCAAGATAAACTTCTACTCTGCGCCGCTGGGCGACAAGGTCGTGGAGCTGCTGAAGGCAAAGTTCGGCCTCGACATGAAGGCGATTTACAACTTTGACCTGCAGGAACTGGTGCTGATGGACGTCGAGTCTGACCTGCCAATGGCATCATCGTCGTCAGAAGAGGGCGACGAAGACTAGGCTTTTTTCTGCTCGGGCTTTTTCCTGTCGACTGCCAGCCTTAGGAACGCAATCCAGGTTATCACAAGGGGCACGTGGTAGGACGCTATCCTCCACGCAAGTATCGCGGTTACCCGCGAGTCGCTCGTAAGTTTCTCGATGTCAAATACCCCCCCGACCTGCTGGATGTAGGCCAGCGCGCCCAGCTCGGCAAGGCCGGACCCCCCTATCGTCACCGGGAGGTTTCCAAGTGTGGTCGACGCGGTGGTGGCGTTGAGTGAGTCAAAGAGCCCGAGGCTCGGGTCCACCGTGGCTATCAGAATGAGGAAAGAGGAGGCGTACGCAATCACAGCGACAAACGTGATGGCGAGCCCGACTGCAAACTTTTTGACCACGTGAGGGGAAGAGAAATTGTCCCGGCTTATCGTGGACAGGTCGACCAGCGCGGTGTTTATTTTGACAAGTATGTCGTCGGCCTTTTTTTTCGCAAACCTGTGAACAAGCCTCTCGGCAAACGCGGGGATCTTTAGGGTCCTCTTTGCAGACACCAGGACGATTGCGAGCCAAAAGCCAAAGGTTGCCGCTGCAACTGCGATTATGCTTATGCCGACTGATGTAGCACCAGTTGCTATGGCAAGCGCGCCGGCGACAAATGCTAGTATCGTGACTGCAAACACGTCGGCGATTATCTCCATTATCGTCACCCACGTGGCCTTGCCCGCAGGCACGCCCATTTTGGCCATCCACGCCACCCTCACGACCTCACCCCCGATGAGCGACGGCGTCGTAGAGGTCACAAACTCGCCGGCGAGCCGGGCCTCAAGCGTCTTGCCGGTAGAGCTGATGTCCCGGCCCACAAAGGAGCGGATAAAGTACTTGAACCGGTACGCCTGCAAAAAGAACCTCGTCATGACGGCTGCGGCCGAGGCGACAAACGGCACTATCCCAACCTGGAATATGTCCTGAGGCGAGACTCGGAATATCAGAAAGGTGATTATGAAGGGTATGATGCTTACCGGCACCGCGACGATACGCCAGTTCAAAGCGAGTGCCGGTAAATCGTCGTCACATAAATGTGTAAAGCAGATATAGGCACTCTCCTTTTGCCAAGGCATGACAGGCGCGATATTTGTCGCCGGCACTGCCGGCTCGGGCAAGTCGCTGCTCACGTCCCGGCTTGTGCAGTGGTACCGCGACAGGGGCGCGTTTGCGGCAACGCTCAACCTCGACCCAGGCGTGGCGAGCCTGCCCTACGAGCCGGACATTGACGTGCGCGACATCATCGACATAAGGACGCTCATGGAGAACTTTGGCCTCGGCCCAAACGGGGCGCTTGTCATGGCAAGCGACATGATAGCGACCAAGATGGACGAGCTGCAGAGCCAGGTGGACGAGCTGAACCCCGACTATGTCATAGTCGACACGCCGGGTCAGATTGAATTGTTTGCCTTCCGGGCAAGCGGGCCATACTTTGTGTCCAACCTGCAAGTCGACAACAAGGCGACGATATTTGCGTTTGACGGCACGCTCGTCTCGTCGCCAATCAACTTTGTCTCGATATCGCTCCTTGCGTCTTCTGTCAAGTTGCGGCTAAAGACGGCGCAGATAAACGCGCTGACAAAAAGGGATCTTGTAGCCGACAGGCTAAAGGAGATACTAGAGTGGGCAGGGTCGTCGCACGCCCTTGAAATCGCGCTCAACGGCGAGAAGGAGACAGAGTATTCGCTCCTGAGCAAGGACCTGTCGCGCAGCATGGCAAAGGCAGGGTTTGCGCCCGGCCTGGTGGCGGTGTCAAGCACGACCATGAACGGCATACTGAACCTGTCCGCTGCGCTTGCCAGGACGCTCAACCAGGGGGAGGACGGCTAGCCATGAAGTCGTGCACCGCCGTCGCGCCGTCGTCGACTGCAAACCTCGGCCCCGGCTATGACGTCTTCGGCCTCGCCCTTGACGCGCTGCAGGACAGGGTAAAGATAACGAAATTGAAAGGCAGTGACGGCAGGATAACGATGAAAATGTCCGACGGCAGCATACCGGCGAAGGCAGAGTCCAACTCGGCGGGGCTGGTAGTCATAAAGATGGCGCAGGACTATGGCATCAAGGACAGCCTGCATATAGAAGTCAAAAAGGGCGTGCCGGCCGGCTATGGCATGGGCTCAAGCGCCGCTTCGGCGGCGGCTGCTGCCGTCGCGCTAAAGGCGCTTTACCGGCTAAAGATAGGCAGAGACAGGCTGGTAGAGTATGCTGCAGAAGGAGAGGTGGCAAGCGCAGGGGCCAAGCACTACGACAACGTCTCGGCATCGGTGCTTGGCGGCTTTATAGTCTCCAGCATGGTTGACGGGACGGCCCGGTTCATACGGATAGAGCCGCCACGCGACCTTGCGATGGTGGTCGCTGTTCCGGCGATGCCGGTGCCGGCGAGAAAGACAGAAGTGGCAAGGAGCGTGCTCCCAAAAGAAGTCCCGCTAAAGAGCGCGGTGCAAAACGTTTCAGGGGCAAGCACCATAGTGGCGGGCTGTGCCCTTGGCGACGTCGAGATGATGGCAAGTGGCATCAGAGACGCCATCGTCGAGCCGGCAAGAAAGCACCTGATACCGGGCTATGACGGCGTCAAGGAAAACGCCCTTGCAGCAGGCGCGCTCGCAGTCGCGATAAGCGGCGCGGGGCCGTCAATGATAGCGTTCTTGAAAGGCAACAAAGGTGCCAAAAAAGTGGCAGCGGCCATGGCCGCAGGCTTTAGGGATGCAGGCCTTGGCTGCAGGACGCTTGCCTGCGGGCCGAGCAAGGGCGCGCACGTGGTCTAGCTACTTCTTTCCCTTGTTGAGGAAGGCAGACATCATGCTCTTCCTGTCCTCGTGCGAGAAGCAGAGCGCCCAGCCATAGATCTCTAGGCGCAGACCCGTCTCGATGTCCGAGTCCATGCCGCGGTTTATCAGCATCTTGCTCACCTTGACGGCGGTAAAGCTGTTCTTGGTTATCTCTCTTGCAAGGGCCATGCATTCGCCCATCAGCTTTTTGTTCAGGACCTTGGCGACTTCTCCGGCCCGCGCCTTTTCAGCGGCCGCGTCTCCCTTTGGAGCCTCTGGCGGCAGCTGGTCGTCAGCGCCCAGCTTTACTACCTTGTTCACGAGTCCGATGGCCGCGGCCTCGTCGGCTGTTATCATCTTGCCGGTGTAGACCATCTCTTTTGCCTTTGCAGGGCCCACGATGCGCATTAGCCTCTGCGTCCCGCCCCATCCCGGCGGGATGCCTATCGTGACTTCGGGCTGGCCCATCTTGGCGTTTTCAGACGCTATCCGGATGTCGCACACCATCGCCAGCTCGCACCCGCCGCCGAGGGCAAAGCCGTTCACCGCGGCTATTACAGGCTTTTCCAGCTTTTCTATCTTGTTGAGGACCGCCTGGGCGGATGACGCGTATTTCTCTGCCTGCATCGGCTCGATGTTGACCATGAAGGCGATGTCGGCTCCTGCGCAGAACGCGCGCTCGCCTGCGCCGGTAATGACCACGGCCTTGGTGCCGTCGTCGGCACCAAGGATGTCGATAGTGCGTGAAAGTTCGGCAATGACGTCAACGTTCATGGCGTTGAGCGCTTCAGGCCTGTTTATCTTGACGACCGCAACGTCGCCGTGGGGTTCAAGCTGGATGTACTTCATTGTGGACATGGATGAGGGGCAGCTTTCGCCTCAAATTAAAGCTTATTAGCGCTTAATAAGGAATAAATGAATTGAACATGACTAAAGTTATTCGATATGTTACCTCTTCCAATCTTTGATCTGGCTTTTCTGTCAAGGATGCCTCTGACGGAAATTATGTTTTCCAAATTCGACGCAAACGCAAAGGTTGTCTGGAATCTGAAATCAAGAAACGTCAGAAGTGACAGTTCAGACCAGATTCGGACAATGTCTAAAAAATAAAGTCAGTTACTGGCGTGATCAGGTGATACGGTGAAAACCTAGTCGATTCTTGATTTAACTGGAACTAGAGCTGCTGAATATCGTTTAATACTTGATTCGACCATTCTGTATATGTATGCCTGGGGCGTATGTCTTGATTAAAATCAACCCAGGAGTAGAAAGGCAGGTCATAGATGAGCTGTCGCAACTGCCGGGCGTCGTTCATGTTGAAGGAGTATATGGAGGGTTTGACATTGTAGCGAGGATAGAGTTTCCAACAGATGCCATGATATCTAGAACTCTTAACAAGGTCAGAAAAATCTCAGGCATCAAATCCACCGTAACCATGTCGTTTATTGAAGGTCAGCAAAAGAAAGTGAGGTCAGACATGGATCATTTGGGGCCCCCATCAGATTAATTTCACGTATTGCAGATGCACGACTTCGGAGTTGCATAATCCAGAGCTATCTTAAATGTTGATATATTGTGAAAGCCATATTCTAAATGGAATGAAGTTCCCATCATTCGGTAGGAAATACAAATGTGTGGTCTGTGGTGAGAAGTTCAAGACCGAGGCAGAGCTGGAGGACCACAGGGTAAAGATGCACGCGACATCAACCGCATAACGACCGCAGGTCCTTTGAATCCACCGTGACCCTACTCGCCCCTTGGTTTTCGGGTCCCAGCGAGGGATACGAGAGTTTTTGACGTAGAGTTAACATCGAAGCGCGTTCTCTTAAGGAACGCCGCAATAATAACGGCAGTTGTCGTATAGTGCTTCAAGAATTCCTTCAGCTCCTGGATGGATCCAGACTGGCCAGCATAACCTTGCACTGCGACGAAATGCGGATAACACCTAGTCTACCTCTAGTATAGGCATATATCCGACAATTGCAGAAGTATTCTTACGAGGTAGGCCGTTTTTTGACAATACCTTGCTTACCGTGCATATAGCTGGACGTACGTGACCGGCGTATCCCTCTAGCACACCAGCGCCCGTCCGTACTTCAGACGGTCTACCTCGTATCCCTAAAAGCGTATATTCAAGAAGTGCGTCAATCGTACAGGGTAAGTCGTCACAAGCAATTGTCGGACTAGTATCCGATGAAACGCAAATCCTTGTTGGATTTGGGTTCAACATGTGGGTGCACGACTTGCCCTGAGTCCTGTTAAAGTGATTTTTTGAGCCATAATATGGTCTTGATGGTCCCTTCTGCATTGCTGGGTCGCCTAATGCGGCTGGCGTGTAAGGTGTGCACCCTTGGCG
>NZ_JBOGQF010000069.1:0-9247 GCF_050748925.1 Nitrososphaera sp. | reverse complement strand
CAGGGCGCACATCTCGGCAGTGCATACGGAGGACTCGGCCGCCGGAAAGAACGCGAGTATCGTCTTTTTTCCCTTGTAATCGCTCAGCTTGTGCGGTTTCAAGTCGCCGTCCAGGAGTTCAAAGTCGGGGGCCTTGGCGCCCACCCTCGGGACAGATGAAGTTGCCATGAGGCAATCCGGGCATTGCGCGGCATAAAAAGATTTAGACGTATTTCGACTTGAAGGGCGAAAGCGATCGCAGCTCGGCGACGACTTCTGACAGAACCTGCACGGTCCTGTCCACCTCCTCCTTTGTGTTTTGCAGCGACAGGCTCATCCGGAGCGAGCCGGTTATCTCCTCGTACGAAAAGCCCATGGCCTTTAGCACGTGCGACGGCTTTTGCTTTTTGACAGAGCATGCAGAGCCGGTCGACGCGGCTATGCCGTTTTCGTCCATCTTTATTATCAGGTCCTCGCCGTTGACCCCAAAGAACGTGAAATGGGCGTTGCCCGGCAGCCTGTCAAGGCGCGACCCGTTGAGCCTGCTGTGCTGGATTTCTTTTAGCACCTTATCGATCAAGTAGTCGCGCAGCTCCGCCACCTTTAGCCGGTATTCAGGCAGGCGCTTGCCGGCCAGCTCGCACGCCTTGCCAAAGCCCACGATGCCGTGGACGTTTTCAGTCCCGGACCGCAGCGCCGACTCTTGCCCGCCGCCGTAGATGAGGGGCATGATGTCAAGCCCGCTCCGGATATAGAGCGCCCCGACCCCCTTGGGCCCGTTTATCTTGTGCGACGACATGGACAGCAGGTCGACCCCAAGGTCGGCGACGCTGACGGGCATCTTGCCTGCGGCCTGCACGGCGTCCGTGTGGAAAAGCGCGCCGGCATCATGCGCGATTTTCGCCAGCTCTTTTATCGGCTGGACCGTGCCGACTTCGTTGTTTGCATGCATAACGCTCACCAGGGCGGTGTCGGCGGCCAGCGCCTCTTTCAGGTCCGGCGGCCTCACCATGCCCTCTGCAGTGACTGGCAGAAAAGTGACGCGAAAGCCGAGCCTCTCGAGGTCGCGGACCGGCTCTATGATTGCGTCGTGCTCGACATAGCTTGTTATGACATGCATCTTTGGCAGCGTTTTGGCGTACTCGGCAACGCCCTTTACCGCGAGGTTGTCAGCCTCCGTTCCCCCCGACGTGAACGTTATCTCGGACGGCCTGGCGCCGATGAGGCCGGCGACGCGCATGCGTGCCAGCTGCATGGCCCGGGCGGTCTCGCGGCCGAAATAGTGTATCGACGACGGGTTGCCGTACTGCTGCTTTAGGTACGGCAGCATCTCCTGTATCACTTCGTCTGCAACCGGCGTCGACGCGGCGCTGTCAAGGTATATCCGCTCAGCCGGCACCCTTGTCCACCACCGCGAGCTTGCCGGACCGGTAGCCGGCCGCATCTATTGCGACAAACTTCCACCCAAATTCCTTCAGCTTGCTATCCAAAAGCGACAGCTTGTCTGCGTCAAACATCATGGCAAGCTCGTCGCTTCCGACCTCGACCCTTGCGACGTCGCCGTGGTCCCTGACGCGCACCTGCCGGACACCAAATATCGACTTGACCGCTATCTCGGCGCTCTCTATCCTGCGCAGTTTTTCATAGGTGACTTCCATGCCTGCGGGTATCCTCGACGCAAGGCACGCGTTTGACGGCTTGTCGTATACGGACAGGCCGTGCTCTTTTGCCATGGCGCGGATCTCGGCCTTTGTTATCCCAAGTTCCACCATCGGGCTTTTCACCCCGTTTTCCCGCAGCGCCCTGATGCCGGGCCGGTAGTCTGAAAGGTCGTCGACGTTCGTGCCGTCCACTATCAACTTTATGCCTGCTTTTTGCGCCTCCGCCACCAGGTGCTGCCCAAGCTCGGTCCTGCAGTGGTAGCAGCGCGTCCCGTCGTTTTTGACAAATTCAGGGTTCTCCAGCTCGTCGTACTCGATTATGACATGGTGGATGCCTATCTCGCCGGCGACCTTGCGGGCCGTCGCCAGCTCCTCCTCTGCAAGCGTCTTGTAGTCGGCAGTGACTGCAGTTGCCTTGTCGCCAAGCGCCCTCTTTGCTGCAAGCGCCACCACCGCGCTGTCGACCCCGCCGGACAGGGCGACCATCGCGCTGTCGCCGCGCGCAAACCACGCCACCAGCTTTTCAAACGCGCCCATCATGTCTCACCCGTCTTTAGCGCGACCTGCGCGCCCACGAGCTCGGCCACGCGCCGGGCAGGCATGTTGCACCTTGCGGCAATTATCTTGATGTCCTCAAACTCTGGCTTGGCGCTTGCCATGTTGCCTGACGCGTCCCTTGCAATCTTGACATGGACGTTGAACGTGCTCCCGCTGACAGTCACCGGGACTGTGACCATGGCCCTTGGCAGCATAAACCTCTCTACCTGCTGGACCCTGGCGCCAAGCGTGCCGGACTCGCCAAACAGCGTCGCCAGGATAGCGTCCAGCAGAGAATTGTCGCAGACGACCCTGACTAGAAAAGTGGGCCGGCTCTTTTTCGTGGTGCCTGAAATGACCGTGACGTCTTTGGCGCCGGCCTCTGTCAGGCGCTCGACCATGTTGCCAATGACCTCGCCTGACGCGTCGTCCACGTTTGTCTCGACAAGGCAGACGGTGTCTTTTTCAAGGCTAGAGGGCGCGCTTCCAGCAAGCACGCGCACGACGTTTGCAAAGCCGTCAAACTTTTTCGTGCCGGCTCCATAGCCGGTCTTCTCCGGCACGATTGCAGGGTAATAGTCGATGCTTCCAGTTGCAAGGGTGGCAAGCATGGCGGCCCCAGTCGGCGTCGTCAATTCCTCCTTTGCAGGCCCGCCCTGTATAACAAAATTTTTGCCCTGCAGGATGCGGATCACCGCGTCCGCAGGGTTTGGCACGGTGCCGTGCGAAAATTTCAGCATGCCGCCGCCGACTGCGACGCGCGTCGCGTGCACTGTTGCGCCATAGAGCCCGAGGTCTGAAAGTGCTGTCGCGCAGCCGATAATGTCTGCAAGGGTGTCGACGCTGGATGCCTCGTGCAAATGTACGTTGTTGAAATCCTCGCCGTGGATGGCAGCCTCTGCCGCCACCAGCGCCTTTAACGAGTCGTGCGCAAACGCCTTTGCCCGCTGGTCCATGCCGAGCGAATCGCACGTCCTTGCAAGGGCGCGCAACATTTCTGTGCCTTTGCGCTCGTGCGCGCCGTCTTTGTACGACAGATGCAATTGCGTGGCAGAAAAGCCGTGGGTCACTATCTTGTTAAACGATACGTCGCTTATCTTGCTGCCCTTTAAAAAGTCCTGGCAGGCAAATATGGCATCCTGTACCTTTTTCTTGCCTGCGCCGGCGTCCACGAGCGCGGACGCCAGCATGTCGCCTGCGATGCCGGCGACCTGGCAGTCAATGACCGCTACCTTTGCCACGAGTGATTATCGTAGGGCGCTTTATATCACGTTTACTTCTTTACCGGCGTGTTCTTTAGCGCGTCGATCTCGGACTGGATGGCGGCGTCGTTTTCGCTGCCATAGATGACCAGCATCCGGTCGTCCTCCTTCAGGACGTAGCTGCTCATCGACTCGATCTCTTCGCCGTTGACAAACGACCTCAGGTTCTTTTCCTCATTGTCGCAGAACTGGGTGCCGTCGTCGCGTGTAAAGCAGTCGTTCTCCATCTTCATGTTCACGGATTTCAGGAACTCGCCAAACGGCACGCCGTCGGCATGGAGGTGGAGCGTGGTGCCGTCGTCTCTTTCAACGTGGATATATCTTGACGCGAGCTGGTACTTGCTCTGGGAAAAGTCGATCGCCTGCCCGTCGAGCTTTACTGCAAAGACGGCGTGCTCGTGGGTGGAACCCAGGACGTACGGGTTTTGCCCCGCATAGAAAAGGCCTGCAGCCACCGCCCCGATTATGACGGCCGCAGCCACCGGAATCGCTATCATGAGCGCCTTATTGCGCTTGCGCCTGCCGGCTGCAAAATAACTGTCGTCGCGCTTGCCGCCTTTTTTGCCTGACATGGCTTTCAGGGCAGCGGGTGCTCAATTTAAGGTGATCGGGTTTGTAGGTTTATAAGGAATCCAGCCCTTTTGCAACGCTAAATGACCATAACGGTAATTGGCTCCGGCAAGGTTGGCGCCTCGGCTGCGCTGAACTGCGGCCTGAGGGAACTTGACGACGTGCTGCTTTTAGACATTGTGCAGGGCCTTCCGCAGGGAGAGGCAATGGACATCAACCACCAGCTGTCAGAGCGCGGCTCTGACGCAATAGCGAGGGGCTCAAACAACTATGAAGACATGCGCGGCTCTGACTATGTAGTCTTGGTGGCAGGCGTCGGCCGCAAGCCGGGCATGACCAGAATGGACTTGCTAAAGATAAACGCCGGCATAGTAAAGGACGTGGCAGGCAAGATAGCGACCTATGCGAAAGACGCGATGGTCATAGTCGTCACGAACCCGCTTGACCCGATGACGTACCTTGCCATGAAAGCGATAGGATCGTCAAAGCAAAAGGTGATGGGCATGGGAGGCATGCTCGACCTGTCGAGGTTCAAGAGCTTTATCCAGGAGGCGACGGGCGTCTCCAGGGACTCTATACAGGCAATGGTGATATCAGAGCACGGCGAAAACATGCTGCCGCTCACAAGATTTTCGTCACTTGGAGGAATACCGCTCCACGACTTTATCGCCAAGGAAAAGGCGGCAGAGATATTTGAAAAGACGAGAAAGGTCGCAGCGGAGGTAATCGCGCTAAAGGGCGCCACGGTGTATGCGCCGGGCAACGCGGTCGCGACCATGATAGAGTCGATGTCCAAGGACAAAAAGATGGTCATACCCGTGTCTGCTTACCTTGAAGGCCAGTACGGCGTCTCTGACCTGTGCATAGGCGTCCCGGCAGTCATCGGGGCCGGCGGCGTCGAAAAGGTCGTCGAGCTAAAGCTGGACAGCTTTGAGCAGGACGTGTTTGACAAGGGAGTCGCAAGCGTCAGGGAAGCAATCAAGGCGCTCCCCCTTTAATTTTTATTTTTTTGCCTTTTTGTGTTCAGCATACTTTCGTACACGCAAGAATACTCTAGTATACTAAAATATACTCAAGGTTACTACAAACATCACGGCAATGGACCTTCGTACGATCCTTGAAAAGTTTGCCAGAGGCGCCATCACCGTTGAAGAGGCGCAGAAGGCCATCTCTATCCACTCTGTAGAGCACGTGGGAGGCATCGCCAAGCTGGACGTCGGCAGGGAGATGCGGAGGGGCCTGCCGGAAATCATATTTGCAGAGCGCAAGGAATATGCCGACACGCTCCGCATCGCGCAGGCGGCAGTGAAGCGCAACGGCCAGGCAATAGTGAGCAGGGCGAAAAAGCGCGACCTGAAGAAACTTGCGGGCGCGCTGAAAAAGAAGGGCCTGCAAGTCGAGATAGGGAGGAACAGCACGACTTTTCTGGTTTCAGACGGCAAGCGCAGGCAAAAGGCGTCTGGCGCCGTGGGCGTAATGGCCGCCGGCACCTCCGATATTGGTATTGCCGAGGAGGCGAGGCTCGTGGCCGAGTCGATGGGCTGCAAGGTCGTTGCAAGCTATGACGTCGGCATCGCCGGGATGCATAGGGTCTTTCCAGCGCTAAAGGCGATGCTCGAGCAGAACGTGGGCGCCATAGTCGTGGTAGCAGGCATGGAAGGGGCGCTTGCATCCGTGGTGGCGTCGATGGTCGACGTGCCGGTAGTCGGCGTGCCGGCGTCGGTTGGGTACGGCTTTGGGGGCGACGGCATCGCGGCACTTGCATCCATGCTGCAGAGCTGCACGCTGGGGCTGGCGGTCGTCAACATTGACAACGGAGTGGGTGCAGGCGCATTTGCGGCATCCATAGCCAAAAAACGCGCTTGACAGGCAGGGCAAGGAAATAAGCGCATCCGGCTCTATGTGATTCTTATATGCAAATTCTTTATAACTTGGTTTCATGAATTACAGAGCCCATTGCGCAGGGTTCCGGCCATACTGTTTGCACTTTTCATGGCGAGCGCGCTCTTGGCGGCGCCGGCGTTAGCGAACGCCCAGTCAGGCAGCATCATCACCCTGCTCAGTTCCTCGTCATATTCAAGCGCAGCCACTGGCAGTTTTTATGTCGTTGGCGAGGTCAGAAACGACACGTCCGATCCGGCAAGATACGTGCAGGTGAAGGCGACCTTTTACGATGCGGCGGGCGCAGCCGTGGCTTCGTCGTTTGCCTTTACCGACATTGACGTAATGGCGTCGGGGGAAAAGTCGCCCCTTAGGATTATCCTTTTTGCAGACGAAGGCGCCGATCTGGTCTCAAGTTTCAAGCTTGCAATTGAATGGCACAAAGCTACTGCCAAGCCGGCCGCGTTAAAGCTGAGCATTGATAGGGGATATTACTCGTCGGCCGTCTCGTACCACCTAGTCGGAGAAGTGGCAAACGATGGCGAGTCGGCCGCCAGCTGGGCCAAGGTCGCCGTGGCGTTTTACGATTCTGCAGGCAAGGTGGTAGACGAAGGCTTTACCTTCGCGGACCCATCCAGCATACCTCCCGGCGGCAGCGCTTTTTTTGACATACTTGTTGTTGACGCAAACCCAAACATCGCTTCATTTTCTGCCAGCGCCGAGAGCAGAGAACATTCAATGGTGCCAGGCAGCGCGCCTGCGCCAAAGCCTCTCGCAGCCGGCCCGGCGATTACGCTGAACCTTGACAAGGAATCATACCGGTTCGGCGAGACCATCAGGATTGCAGGCAAGGTCTCGGGGCTGATGCCGTCAGAAAGGTTTGCCGTCATAGAGATACTCTATCCTGGCGGCGTCCTTTATGACAGAAAGACAGTCCTTGCGGGTAAGGTGGGAAATGAAGACGAAAAAAGCTACGAGCTTGCATACCGATTCGTTTCCACCCCCGACATGGAAGGCAAAACGTTCACAGTAAGGGCGACCTACGTTTCCTCGTCGGCAACGTCCAGCTTTGTCTACGCCGGCCAGCAGGCAGAGGCGGCAAAAAAGCAAGGTGCAGAAAAGCAGCGCGACGCAGACCTGAAACTGTCGGCATCCCTCAGCGAAAAGACCAAGATAATGACCCTGTCGCTAAAGAACCCAAAGGGAAGCAAGGTCAAGGCGTACGAGTTGCACCTGTCGCTGCCGGCAGGCATGATAAAGTCGGCGTCGGCCCCGAAGGGATGGTATGCAGACGTCGACGGGCACGCGGTGAAGTTTACCACCGACGCCGCCCCGCTAAAGGCAGGCAAGAGCGCCAAGTTCAGGATAGCAGTTTCTGAAGCCATAGTGTCCGTGGACTGGGACGCGTTTGACGCGGGCGGCGCCAACATTGGCAGCAAGACGACGGGCGTAAACATCAGAAAATGAGTTGCACAGAGAGAAATTACGCACCCGTTAACGTTTATAAGTGCTATAGAATCGTTGCACTTCTAATCGTACAAAATGGTGAATGCTAGTTGACTTATGTCCGAACTCTCAAAAGGATTAGGCTTGACAAGACCAATTATCGCAAGAGGGCTGCCGTCATTATCGGCAGGCACTCGTTTGTCACCGTCAAGGTTACCGATCAAAACGTTGCTGTCCAGATGCTAAAGCCAACGCCTACAGGCGACCTGGTGATCGCGTCCGTCCACAGCCACGAGCTGGCCAAGCAGGGCTGGAAGGGCTCTTCCAACAGCCTGCCGGCATGCTACCTCGCGGGTCTGCTACTGGGCAAAAAGGCGCAGGCCAAGGGCACTAACAAAGGCATACTCTACATCGGCAAGGACCACTTTACCACAAGGGTCGCCGCGTGCGTCAAGGGCATAGCCGACTCGGGCCTCAACATCCCGGTGGGAGAAGAGTCGTTCCCCGACGGCGACAGGATATCCGGCCAGCACATCGCCGACTATGCGAACGCGCTAAAGGCAGACAAGGACGCATACAATTCACGATTCTCGGCCCTCCTGAAGAACGGGCTAAAGCCAGAAGAATACCCGGCGCACTTTGAGGAGGTCAGGTTCAAGATCTCTGGCAAGGCAGCGGAACCAAAGGCGCCCAAGAAGGAAAAGAAGGCAGAGGAGCCGGCAAAGGAGAAGAAACAAAAGGCGCCCAAGAGGGAAGCCAAAGAGGACAAGAGACCAGATAAAGGAGCTAAAAAGAAATGAGTCGTTATTCACCGTCAAGACAAGAACAGGTAGAATGGAAACCGCGCACCACGCTAGGACAGATGGTGCTCGCAGGCAAGATAAACTCGATGGACCAGATATATGAAAACGGCCTCAGGATCCAGGAACAAGAGATCGTCAGGCACCTGTTGCCCGACATGAAGAGCCAGGTGGTCCACGTCGGCATCGTGCAAAAACAGACGGACGCCGGTGAGATGACGCGCTTTAATGCGCTGGTGGCAGTAGGCAACGAGGCCGGCTGGTTTGGCATAGGCAAGGGCAAGGCCGCCCAGATGAGGCTCGCCATCGACAAGGCGACTAATGCTGCTTACCTCAACGTCATCCCGGTGAAACTGGGCTGCGGCAGCTGGGAGTGCAGATGCAACCAGCTCCACTCTGTGCCGTTCAAGGTGAGCGGCAAGGGCGGCAGCGTCACTCTGGAAATAATCCCCGGGCCAAGAGGCCTCGGGCTTGTTGCAGGCGAGAACATCCGCAACCTGCTGAAACTGGCAGGGCTGAAGGACTCGTGGACCAAGACGTTTGGCTCGACAAGCACAATGTCGTCGACTACAAAGGCAATATTTAACGCGCTGAGAAGCACGTACAGCGTGGGTTGATGATTATGGCATATCTCGTCGTAAGAATAAAGGGCACAGTCAACATCCCGACGTGGGCTAGGACAACTCTAGACAACCTCAACCTTGACAAGCGCTTCAGGGCGACCCTGGTTCCAGAGACCGCAGAGTCGCTTGGCATGCTGAGGAAGGTAAAGGAAGTCGTCGCCTGGACCAAGGCCGACACAGGCATCGTCAAGGAACTGCTGGAAAAGCGCGGCAGGAAGGAAGGCTACAAGGTGCTGACCAAGGCAGACCTTCCAAAAGAGTACAAGAGCATGGACGACCTCGCCACCGCAATAGCAGGCGACAAGGTCGCGATGAGCAAGCTCGAGGGGATCAAGCCGTGGTTTGCGCTCGGCCCGCCAAAAGGAGGGTTCAAGAGAAAGACCAAGACGCAGTATGCGGAGAAGGGGGTCCTCGGGGAAGACGGCGCGCTTGTCGAGATCGTCAAGAGGATGCTCTAAATGCAGCAAGACTTAATTAAGGTGCAGGCG
>NZ_JBOGQF010000068.1:0-9490 GCF_050748925.1 Nitrososphaera sp. | reverse complement strand
GTCGGGCAATCGGGCTCAAGCGGGGCTTTCCTTGGATTTTCGGTGTTTGGCCTCATACCTTGCCGGCCTTTGTAAGTGATCCGTGCGTTGGCATTTATCTTCAAAAGCGATCGGGCTCCAATCTTTATATGTGTATTCATTGGCGAATTAGCTAATTATCCTGACCTTTCTGTATGTCTGAAAAGCCCATAATCCCGCTCCCACTACGATCAACATCGCACCAGACACCTTTAATATTGAGGCTTCAGAATTAAGGCAATCACACGACGCTTTGCCGCATATGCATCTCAGATTGTCCAGACCGTTGCCCCAGATATTGTCAATGCTCCAAGACCGATTAGAGAGACGAATATTCCGATTTGAAGCAAGCTTACCTCAGCCAACACATCATTTATAGTCCGCCTGCGCTATTGAGCTTTCTACGGTTAACCATCATACGCCGCGCTGTTGCGGCCTTTCTCATGCGCCGATATTGTGGCGGCCTCCAAGTACCGCATGGATATAAAATGCCGTAGAGCCGGCAGTTAACAGCCTACAAATGCGCCGATAAGGTGACGTCTCCTCATTGGCTGTGCGGTAAATGTGGCAAGTATTGCCTGCAATTTCAAGAATCGAGGCACACTTGTCCTGAATTATACTGGTTTAAATGTAGAACCTACGGATTATTGTCGCACATAAAAGTGACTATGCTTGCAACCGATTTCAAAGAACAGGTCCTGAAACTAAAGAAGGAAAGGAACGCCGTCATCCTGGCGCACAACTACCAGGTGCCTGACGTGCAGGACGTAGCCGACTTTACCGGCGACTCGCTTGCGCTGTCAAGGAACGCGGCTGCCACAAAGGCAGACCTGATAATATTCTGCGGCGTGCATTTCATGGCCGAGACCGCGTCGATAATCTGCCCTGACAAAAAAGTCCTGATACCTGACCTCGAAGCTGGATGCTCGCTTGCCTCCACCATAAACGCCGACGAGCTGGCTGCGTGGAAGGCCGAGCACCCGGACGCAGCTGTGGTAAGTTATGTCAACACGTCGGCCGACGTCAAGGCCCTGTCTGACTATTGCTGTACGTCCTCTAACGCAGTCAAGGTGGTCAACAGCATCCCCGCCGACAGGAAGGTGCTGTTCCTGCCGGACATGTTCCTTGGCGCCTACGTGGCAGAGGTTACAAAGCGCAAGGACATGTACATATGGCCCGGCGAGTGTCACGTGCACGCCGGGATAAAGGCAGAGGACATTAACAAGATGCTCGCAACGCTAAAGAACGCCGACTTTCTCGTACACCCTGAATGCTCTTGCACGTCATCGACGATGTACCACATGGCCAAGGGCGACATTTCGCAAAAGGCCCATGTGCTGTCGACGGAAGGCATGATGAAGCACGCCCGGGCGTCAGACGCCAAGCAGTTTGTCGTCGCGACAGAGACCGGCATCCTCTACAGGATGAAAAAGGACAACCCTGACAAAGAGTTCATACCGGTCAAGGAAGACGCCGTGTGCAAGTACATGAAAAAGATCACGATAGACAAGGTGTACAACTCGCTCGTGCACGACGTCTACGAGGTCAAGGTGCCGGAGGCAGTGGCGGCAAAGGCGAGGCTGGCAATCGACAGGATGCTGGCCATCTCTTAACTTTTTATAATTTCAAGACTGAAATCGACGGCTTTTGGCGAATGGGTGATGTAGCCCATCGAGATATAGTCCGGTTTCGCTTTTGCGTACTGCCTGATGTTCTTGTAGTTCACGCCGCCTGAAATCTCGACTAGTGCTCTTTTGCGCAGGCCGAGTTTCGTAATTTCTTTAATCGCCTTTGCCGCCTGCGCCGGCGTGAAATTGTCGAGCATGACAATGTCCGCGCCCGCCTTTATGGCTGATATCGCCTCCTTCTGGTCGCGCGCTTCGCACTCTACCTTTATCGCCGAGCCGACGCCCTGCTTGGCCAGCCTGACGCACTCTTCCGGCGTTCCTGCAAGCACCAGGTGGTTGTCTTTAATCAGCACCATGTCGTCGAGGCGCATCCTGTGGGCCAGGCCGCCCCCTGCGACGACGGCCTTTTTGTCAAAGTGGCGGAGGCCCGGAGCCGTCTTTCTGGTGGCCGCTATCCTTACCGGCTTTGCCATGTCTGCAAGAGCCCTGGTCTCGGTTGCAATGCCGCTCATCCTCATCAACAGGTTCAGCGCCGTGCGCTCGGCCTTTAGTATGGCTCTAGCGCTGCCAGAAATGACCATGACGCGCCCGCCCCTTTTCGCCTTTGTGCCGTCCTTGGCAAGGATTTTGCACGAGCAGCCGCAGATGTCGAAAATTGCTGCAGACTCTTCAAGGCCGCACACGGTGGCGCCGTCGGCCTTGCAGATTATCTCGGCTCTTGCATCAACATCTTTGATGACGCTGTTGCTCGTAATGTCGCCCGTCCCGATGTCTTCTTGCAAAAAACCCGCGAGCATTTCCCGGACGGCAAGAAATGACTCTAGTTCTGCCAATCTATGTTACCTTTAGCGCGTACCTGCTTGGCGCAGTTATTTCAAGCGTGTTTGCCACCAGAGACTTGGCCGGATCGAAGACCAGTATTATTCCTTGCCAGTCGGGGCTCAGGTCGGAAGACTTGCAGACGGGGCACACCTTGCCGTTGGTGAGGGCCTTGCATTTCCTGCACGCCTTCTCCTTGGCCATCTACTTGCCTCCCTTTCCCTTGGGAGCCGGGGCCGTTGGCTGCGCGCTGCCCTTGCTCTTTTTGATCTCGTCCTGGATCCATTCGAGCGCGCCGAGGAACGGCTGCCTGCACGTGATGCCTATCTTGCCCATGCCTGCGCCCTTGCCGAGGCTGACTGCCGTTATGCGGGCGCGGATCTTGGAGCCTATCTTTAGTGATTTTGACGACTGGTTGGCGACGATGACGCCTGCCTTGACGTCGCTCTTCAAATAGTCGTCGGTAATCTGGGAAAGATGTAAGAGCGCGTCCGTCGGGCCGATCCTGACAAACGCGCCAAAGTCCGTGATCTCAACTACTTCGCCTTCCACGATTTCCTGCAACTTGGGGTAGAATGTGAGGGCCTTGAAAGTGACCTTGTGGTAGGTGGCTCCGTCGCCTGCGACAAGCTTGCCGACCGAGCTGACCTCTGCGTCGGTGATCATGACCACATAGCCGACGTCGGCCGAGAGCATGCTTTCATACTTTTCTTTGAGAATCTGGATAGCGGCATCTTTGAGAGAGTTTGTCAGCCGGCTTGGGGGAATCCTGACGACGTCGCTCATATGCACTATGGCAAACATAATATACGCAAACTTGAGCGAATCGTCAATTTATGAACTTTTGGATTGCGAATTGTAAAATTTTGCGCCCGCATTGCCTCGCCACACGGCTATGGCGGTAAGGCTGTACTAAGACCATGATTTAAATACGGTGTAGCGAAAAATTTGTTGATGGTTACCGTCGATCAAGTCCTGGGCGCGCTAAAACAAGTCATTGACCCGGAGCTCCACAAGGACATTGTTTCAATGGGGATGATCAAAGATCTCGCTATAAACGATGGCAAGGTTGCCTTTACTCTCGAACTGACTACCCCTGCATGCCCATTCAACAGCGACATCGAGCGCGACGTCCGGGCCGCGATTGCAGCTCTTGGCGTCAAGGACCTCATCATGAAGGTGACTGCGCGCGTCATGGAAGGAAGGGCGCTTAATCTTGATGAATTATTGCCCGGAGTCAAGAACATTGTGGCAGTCGCGTCAGGCAAGGGTGGCGTCGGCAAGACCACCGTCTCTGTAAACCTCGCGCTATCGCTTGCCCGGACAGGCGCAAAGGTGGGGCTCTTGGATGCAGACATTTACGGCCCGAGCGTGCCCCTCATGCTGGGGCTAAAGGCGCAGCCCGAAGTCGTAGACAACAAGATCCAGCCGCCAGAGATGGCAGGCGTCAAGGTGATCTCGATGGGCTTTTTCTACGAGCAGTCGCAGCAGGCCGGCATCTACCGGGGCCCGATTGTTTCAGGAATAGTAAAGCAGTTTTTGACAGACGTGAACTGGGGCGAGCTTGACTATCTTATAATCGACCTGCCGCCTGGGACCGGCGACGCGCCGCTTACCATCGCCCAGACAATCCCGATTACCGGCATCCTCATCGTCACGACCCCACAGGACGTTGCCATGAACGTCGCAGTCAAGGCAGTCGGCATGTTCAACAAACTCAACGTTCCGATCATCGGGGTGGTCGAGAACATGTCCTACCTCCAGTGCCCCAACTGCACCGAGCAGATCTACCTCTTTGGAAAGGGCGGAGGCAGGAAGATAAGCGACGACTTTAAAATCCCGTTCATAGGCGAGATCCCGCTGCACCAGCACATCAGCGAAGGCAGCGACGCCGGCAAGCCGATTGTGCTTTCGGAACCAGAGTCGTTCCAGGGTCAGTCGTTTGACAAGGCGGCCAAGACAATCGCAGGCAGGATAAGCATAATTGCTGCCGAGATGAGAGCGCAGGAAGAGGCAGAGGCGCAGTCTACCGACGCGGCCAAGACGCCTGAAAAGCCGCCAGCTTAAAAAACACCTGCCCGTTCCACTAGTATATGGCGCTGACGCCTGACGTTCTTGCAGAGCTGAAAAAACCATTTGGCACGCTCATCCTGGACGCGCAGGTGACAAAGGAAAAAATCGCCTCTGCCGTAAGGGGGGCGCTCGTAATGACGGTGGGCGACGCGACGACTGAACGCATGCTGGGCTTTGGCATCCTACCTGACGTTGCCGTGGTCGACGGCAAGGAACGGCGGCGCAAGCGCGGTTACCCTGAATTTGACGCTATGGTGATAATGTGCAGAAATCCCGCCGGCATTATTTCAAAACAAGCAGTCGACGCCTTGAAGCAGGCGATAAAGGCAAAACCGCCCGTGCGCGTGGTGGTGGAGGGCGAAGAAGACCTGCTCGCGCTGCCAGTGTTTGCAATGGCGCCTGACGATGCAGTTGTCCTCTATGGCCAGCCGCTGGAAGGCCTCGTGGTGGTCAGGATAACGCCGGCGAGAAGAAAGCGGGCTAAAAACTTAATGGAGAGGATAGGCGTCAAAGAGTGAAGGGGTATGATGATGTGGTGGCTGACTGATCCCCATGATTGGATATACCATTTTCTGACCCCACATCAACCATCGCAGCCGCAGCCGTCCTTGCTCATGTCGTAAGTGCCAATGTTGTATTTCTTGGCACAAGGATCGCAGACGCTCTTGCCGTAATCAATCTTGGCGTTGCAGAAAGTGCAGACCATGCTAGCCGGCTCCAACAGTGAACTGAAGGCATAAACGATTTTTAAATTTTATGGAGCAACCGGTTCCGCCTTACATCGGAGCGATGAGGATCTTGGGCCGGTTCGGGGTATTGTGGTGGCACTTTTTGCCGCATATCGGGCAGTTCTTTCTGTCAAGGAATATGCACTGGCAAATGTGGACCTTCAAGTAACTCTTGGCCGCGTTCGTGCTTTCGCCGGTCCCGTTGCAAAAGGGGCACTGCGAATCAGTTATCTCGATGGTGCCCTTGCCGGAGCATATGGGACACTTTTCGGCCTGCATCATATACACGCTACCCCGCATATACTCATATTTAATTGAAGCGAATAACCGCAAAATATGATCTTGTTGACGAATGCACACAATTATCAATAACAAAACCGAAAGCGCCAGTTACCTGATTTTCCTTCCTGAACTGTCGTAATTGCAGCTAATAATTATACAAGCTTTTGCTACCAACTGGCGTTGATCCCTGACGGCCTTTTCCGCATAGCAAGGGGCGAGGTGCTCATCGATGATTGGAGCCGGAAGGTCTACTCTGTGGACGCCAGCCACTATGAAATCGAGCCTGCCGCCGTTGCGTTCCCAAAGGACGAGGGCGACTTGCAAGAGATCTGCCGGTACGCGTCTGCAAAGCGCATCCCCCTAACTGCAAGGGGCGCGGGTACCGGGCTTTTGGGCCAGTCGCTTTCAGACGGCGGGCTAGTGCTTGACTTTACAAGGCACATGAACAGGGTGCTTGAAACCGGCGACGATTATGTTATCGTAGAGCCCGGCATGGTCAAGGGCGTGCTTGACCTGGAGCTGAAAAAGCGCGGCAAGTTTTTGCCGCCGGACCCTGCAAGCAGCAACTATTGCACCATAGGAGGCATGATTGCCGACAATTCAAGCGGCGTGCACTGCCTCGGCTACGGCAACACCATCGATTTTATCGAGGGCGTGGATTTTGTATATGCTGACGGGAACAGCGGCAGGTCGGCAGAACCTGACGACCGGCTGTCAGAATTGAAAAGCGTGCTAGGGTCAAATGCGGGCTTGATCCGGTCAAGCTATCCCAAGGTCCGCAAGAACTCGTGTGGGTACCGGCTTGACGCCGCCCTTGAGGGCGGGTTTTTGCCAGACAAGATATTTGCCGCATCAGAAGGCACTCTTGGCCTTGTCACATCTGCGCGCCTGCGCATAATGGACCTGCCGCAGCACCGCTGCCTGCTGGTGCTAGGCTTTGACCGCCTGCTTGCGGCAGTATCTGCCGTGCCTTCAATCCTGGAATTTTCGCCGGTCGCGCTGGAAATGCTCGACAGCACAGTGCTTGCCCGCGGCGACTATAACGCCGGCGCCGGCTGCCTGCTATTTGTCGAGTTTGAAGGCCAGAGCAGGATAGCGGTGGAGGGCAGGATGGAAAAGTGCAGGTCGTTGCTCGCAGGCAGGGCGTCGGTGGTGGAATACGCGGCCGACGAGCAGAGCCTAACCCGCATCTGGGCCGCAAGAAAGGGCGCGCTCAACGACATCATGAAGATGACAATCGGGAGCAGAAAACCCATCGGGCTCATCGAAGACACCGTGGTGCCTCCGGAAATGCTCGGGCAACACACCGCGAACCTGCTGCGCGCCTACCGGGACAACAAGCTGGAATACGTCTTGTACGGGCACGTGGGCGACGGCAACATGCACACGAGGCCGCTTGTGGACACTGGCAGCAAGTCCGAGTCAGATATGGTGCAGAGGCTTGCCACAGAGTTATTCGCGCAGGTAATCAAGAGCGGGGGGACTATCACCGGCGAGCATGGCGACGGCCTTGCCCGCGTGGGATATATCGAGGCCATGTACGGGCATGCAGTGACCGCCCTGTTCCGGCAGGTAAAAGAGCTGTTCGACCCTGGATACCTTTTGAATCCCGGCAAAAAGGTGCTAGTTTAAGAGCAGGCGGAGCCTGCTAGCTGGGCATGGCGGGATGGAAGGGGCGCCCAAAAGAGTTCAAGCAATTGTGGGACTACTCGGTTGGCTTTTACGGCGTGTGGGTGGCGCACATCGGGCGAAGTGTGGGACTCTTGCAGCATATCGCACATTCGCCGGCTTCTGCCGCCGGCCTTGCGGCAAAGCTGGGCCTTGACGCCGGGGCAGTGGGGGCGTGGTGCTCCGCGGCCGTCGCGCTGGGTCTCATCGGCGAAAGGAAAGGGAAGCTGCGCATGAGCGCCAGGATGAAAGAGATCCTGCTAGACGCAAAAAGCCCAAACTATCTTGGCGGGCAATTTTCTTACCTTGCGATGCGCAGCCTAGAATACCGCGGCCTTGAAGACCTCTTTAACTCGGGCAAAACACTGGACATGTCGAGCACCTTTGACGCGATAGAGCAGGCCACGGACTGGGACCACAACGCTTTCCTCTCTGCCATCAAAAAGGGGAGAAGTCGCAGGTTGCATGCGATGCTCTCTAAAGGGTGCAGGGTGCTCGACGTCGGCTGCGGCACCGGCACGCTAATTGAAAAATTGTGGCGTTCGTACCCCCGCTCTGCGTTTGTAGGCGTCGAGCCGTCAGAAGTGGCCGTGCACAGGGCGATGGAGGTGGCTGCGGGCAAGCCGGTCGAGATATTGCGCCTGCAGGGCGAGGCCATGAATTTTGACGGGCAGTTTGACATTGTCTACCTTGGCGAGTCGCTCTATGCAGCCTCTGACAAGCAGGCCGTCGTGTCAAACTGTTACCGCGCCCTGAAAAAAGGAGGCGCAATAGCAATAGTTGAAGGCCTGCTGCCAAAAACCGCAAGCAAAGAGGGCCGGCTGATAATTGGCATGCAGCTGGATTTTGCGCTGCAGGGCTACCGCTTTATGACAAAAGAAGAAACTGGCGCGCTCTTGCGCAACGCGGGCTTTTCCAAAGTCGCCTTTTCGGACTTTGGCGGGTCGCTTTTCCTGGTGTCGGCGTGGAAGATCTAGTCGGCGCCCAGCATGCCGAGCATGTCAAAGCCTTCGTCTGATTTTGTCCTTATCTCTGCTATCGAGATCAGGTGGCCGTCTGGGTCTTCGATGACCGCGTGCTTGCCAAAGGGCTCGTCTTTTGGTTTTTTAAAGAACTTTACCTTTTTTGCCTTCAGTTCCTTTACAGTGGCATCCATGTCGCTCACCATAAAGCCCACGAGCATGCCGATGCCAGAGCCCACCATGCTCTTTTTCTTGGCAAGATTCAACGCGATAACGGTGCCATCCTTGAAGAATTCGGTCCATTCTTTGGACTTGGTCTTGAGTGGAAGGCCGAGAACGTCCTTGTAGAACTTGGTCGAGGCCTGCATGTCTGACACGAGCAATATTACTGCGCCCACTTTACGAAATGCCATCTCACTACACCTACGGAGAATCGGTGGAGGTAAATAAAGAACTTATCGTTGGCTCTGCGGATGATGCGAATATTCTTCTATTGTGGCGTCATGACGACCTCCGCCTAGGTGTGGAAAAGCATTCAGGGGAGCATAGTAGACGTTCATGCTCTCTCCGTCAACCGTCTCGGTCAGGGAGCCGGATTTGCCTGCAAGCGCCTTGGCCCCATGCAGATCAGCCGTCGTTTGCTGAACCGTATGCATAAATTGCCAAAATCACTATCGCCGCTGCAATGCCCACGGCGGCCGCGACCATAACGACCTATCCGGACAACAAGCACGGGCTGCAATTTCCTAGAATATCTTGTATGCCAAAAATATGGGCCATATCACTATATCCAAGTTACGCGGTACTCCGGATCCAGCTCAGGACAGTGGGCAAGATCCGAAAATTATCGTGGCCAAGCTGGCAGAAAAAACCTGCTCTATGCGTTTGGATGGTTGGGCGAGACAATTTTCTTTATGCGAATAACGAGCAGTAATTTATCCTTGCCTGGAAAATTCTTTGACACAAAAGTAATTGATCCGCGTTATTGTACTAGACGACAATTGAGATAGTCATTAAAGTCATCTTTTCGTAGCGAGACTCACCGGCCACTTGGTTATGATAAAAGTGGATGCAGAGGATTGTCGCGTTATGGGACTCAATTCTGGCAATCCCCTGCACACCGGCAAGGCTCTTTCGTTGGCCTTCTAAGGGCAATAACGCCAATCAAGTATAAATAATTAGAAGCATGGAAACTACATTACTTTGCTATGAGCAATAGCCTGCTGCGTCGCAATCTTGGCGCACCTTCTAGTAATCAGGTCTTTTCCCTCGCAACTGTTTTTATTGTTTGGCGTGCAATATGCCCATGGAC
>NZ_JBOGQF010000067.1:7740-9600 GCF_050748925.1 Nitrososphaera sp. | reverse complement strand
GGACAGTGGTCATCGACCTCGCCGGCCCGGAGACGCCGGACCCGCAGCCGTCGCTCATCGGCTTTATAGTAAAGTGCATGGACGTCAGGGCAGACCACAAGCTGCTAGTTACGCTTGCAGACCCGGGCGCCATCTCGGCGCACGCAAAGGCCCTTGGCGGAGGCATTTCAGTTGCAGGCGCGGGAGAGGCGATAGGAATGCTCAGGCGCCTCGCAGTGGCAGCGAGTCTGTAATGAATTTGACATAATTCCCGTTTTATTGTCGGCGATGGCAGTATCACCAGATATTCCATGAACGGAAAGCCAACAGCAGCAGTAATAGTAAAGAAAAGCAGGCAGGGAGGGTCAACGTAAGTGATAAACCCCCTTGCGCACAGCCTGAACGGGCGGCTGATCGCCTTCTTTGTCGCAATGTCGGTGGTGCCCCTTGCGGCCCTTGCCGTCATCAGCTTTAACTCGGCGCAAAGCGCCATGGGAGACAAGATAAGCGCAGAGCTCCAGTCCCTTGCCACGAGCAGGGCGGAGGGCGTAAAGATAGTCAACGAAATGCGCGCCCAGCAGGCGACCTCTTTTTCGACCATTGAAAAGGTGCAGGAAGCCTTTGCAAACCCCGGCAGGGCAGAATACCAGCAACCGGTCAAGGCAGAGTTTGAAAAGTTCCGCCAGGCGACGGGCATGGAAGACGGCTTTTACAAGTTCAAGATGGCCTCAAGCGACGGGAGGGTCTTTATCTCTTCTGACCAGTCCGAGGTAGGCTCTAACCTGTCACAGGACGCCAGGTTCCAGCAGGCGATGTCGGAGACTGTGTCGTTTGTAGAATATGACAAGGAGGCCAAGATGGGCACCCGCATGATACTCGTGCCGGTGCGCGACGGCTCCAGCGACGCGCTGGGCGTCCTTTACGCAAGCGTCCACACCAACGTGGCTTCGCAGATACTCCTGAACAGGGAGGGCCTCGGCGAATCGGGAGAAACATACCTCGTCAACGGCTACGGGCTCATGATATCCGAGTCAAGGTTTGTAGAGGGCGCCGGCTTTAACCAGGTGGTAAACTCGCTCCCCGTCTCGGAATGCTTTGAGAACGGCAAGACGGTAAACGGTATCTACCCTGACTACAGGGGAATCCCGGTATACGGCGCCTCTGCCTGCGAAAAGGACGCCGGCTTTGTGCTGCTGGCAGAGTACGACGTCGCCGAGATAAACGCCCCGGTGACAAACCTCCAGAACCAGTACCTGCTGATCGGCGGGCCCATGGCCGGCGCGGTCGGCGTGGCTGCGTTCTTTATCTCGAGGTCCGTCTCAAGGCCCATAGTCAGCATAAGCAATGTCGCCAGGAAGGTGAGCGAGGGCGACCTGACGGTGGATGTGCAGGAGATGAAGTCCAAGGACGAGATAGGCAGGCTCTCGCACTCGTTCACAGAGATGGTAAAGAGCATACGCGACCTTGTCAAGGAGACCCAGACAGACTCGTTCACGCTTTCGTCGACGGCAGAGCAGCTTGCGGCATCCACCGAAGAGGTGAACGCGTCCATCAGCCAGGTGTCAACGAGCGTCCAGCAGATAGCCAAGGGGACGCAGGACCAGGCCAAGAGGCTGGAGGAGAACAACCGCACCGCAGAAGAGCTGAAGGAGACGATGAGCGGCATCTACAGGAACGCCGAAGAGGTGGCCGCGCAGGCGACCCAGACGGGCAGGACGGCCCAGTCGGGCCAGACTGCGGCCGCGGACGCTGCGCAGAGGATGAGCAAGATCCACGAGTTTGTCACCAAGGCGGTGACTGACATCAAGGGCATCAGCGAAAAGTCCGTCCAGATTGCCGACGCGCTGGGCGTGATAAACTCTATATCGGACAAGACCAACC
>NZ_JBOGQF010000067.1:0-7730 GCF_050748925.1 Nitrososphaera sp. | reverse complement strand
AGACCAACCTGCTTGCGCTCAACGCCGCAATCGAGGCTGCGAGGGCGGGCGAGGCGGGCAAGGGCTTTGCAGTCGTCGCCGACGAGGTAAAGCGCCTGGCAGAGGGCTCGCTCAAGGCGGCCGAGGGAATCGCGAAACTGGTGGAGGACATCAAGACCACGATAGACGCCTCGGTGCAGAACATAGAGTCCGGCTCGAGGGAGGTCTATGAAAGCTCTGACATCATCAACAAGGCCCTGTCGTCGCTTGAAGCGATATCTTCAGAGGCTCTCCAGACTGCCAAGAGGGTGAGGGAGATAGCAGAAAGGACCAACAGCCAGGTGTCGTCGACGGAGAACGTGACGAAACTGACGGCAGAAGTCGCGTCCGTGGCAGAGCAGACGGCGGCGTCCGCGGAAGAGGTGTCGGCGGCCACTGAAGAGCAGTCGGCAAGCATGCAGGAAGTGACGAACGCGGCGCAAGAGCTTGCAAGGATTGCGGAAAAGTCCCGATCGCTGATAGCCAAGTTCAGGACGGACCACGCAGGCGAGGAGCTGGTGCCGGAGCAGGCGCCCGAGCAGGAGAAAAAGTCGTTCAAGATTTCTCTATCGAAAAAGCCAGAGTCACGGGAGGACAAGCCTGTGCCGTTAAAGATGTCCGCAGGCGGCGAAGGAAGGGAGCTGGCTAACTAGCCTAGCCACCTCCACACTTTTTTTATTTAATTTACGCGCTTGCTCTTGTCATATTCCGCGTACGCGGCCTTTATCGCCTCGACAAGTTGCTTTAAAGAATTGTTTGAAAGCTGGTCCAGCTCGCTCGTCTCTATACCGAGCCTTTTCAGCTCGCGGTAAAGGGCCCCGCGTTCAACGTCCTCGCTCATCCCACATCTCGTTCAAGGGGCAAATATATTAGCGTTACAGAGTGTGGCGCCCGCGGCGACAGTCAGGCCATCCACTTCAAATAGCACGACTCGTCGCCAGTCTCCGCCACATAGTCCCGGCATTCAAGGCCGGCGCGGAACTTGGCCGTCGTGGCCGTGAGCGGGTTTGACCTGTCAGGGTCCAGGGCCAAGGCGAAATCTGCCGCGTGGTAGAGCACCGTCGCGTAGGCGTACAGGGCAAGCGTGCAATAGGCAACGAGGAACAAAAGCTTTCTTCCCTCAACCCGCGCCATGTCTGTCTGTACTATACAGACGAAATGTTATATAACTTTCTGTCATTTTGCCAGATCTGGGCACAAATTCCCGGAGACATGTAATAAAGCCCACATACGCGGGGCTTTATCGTCGCGCCCGTTTTCAGAGAGCATGAAGCCCGCAGGCAACAACGCCGAAAACTCGTCGCTAGAATCGCTCGCCGAGCTGTCAGAGATACTGTCGTCCAAGACCGCAGCCGCCATCAACCAGATAGACCACATCAACGGGGAGACAGAGGTACTTGCAATCAACGCGCTGATAGAGGCCAGCAGGGCGGGCGAGGCGGGCAAGGCGTTTAGCATAGTCGCCGAGGAGATGGGCAAGCTGTCAAGAAAGATTGGCGACACCATAGAGAAGCTGCGCGACGAAAGCCTGGGGTCGATAAGCGAGCTCAAGGACATCATCAAGATGCAGGCCACCAACATCAGGGGCGTGAGGCTCTCCGACCTTGCCATGACAAACATCGACCTTGTCGACCGGAGCCTGTACGAAAGGTCGTGCGACGTGCGCTGGTGGGCCAAGGACCCCAGCATGGTCTCGGCACTTGCAGCTGCAAGCCCAGAGTCAAGCAAGGCGGCGTCAGCCAGGATGGGCGTCATATTGAACGCCTACACCGTGTACTTTGATCTGGTGTTGTGCGACGCAGCCGGCAACGTCGTGGCAAACGGCAAGCCAGACATGTTCAATTTCAAGAGCGCCAACCAGAAAGAGAGCGAATGGTTCAGGAGCGCCATGGCGGCGGCTGCAAAGGACGAGTTTGGGTGCTCGCCGGTGCACAGGTCGCCGTACCTCGACGACCAGCTCGCAGTGATATTTTCGTGTTGCGTGCGCGACGGCGCGACTGGCAGGATACTGGGCGTCCTTGGGACGGTGTTTGACTGGGAAAAGCTCGCGCAGGAAATTGTGAACAAGACGCCGCTAACAAAGGAAGACAGGGCCAAGAGCAGGGTGTGCCTGGTCGACGACGCGGGAACGGTGCTTGCAGACACGGACGGCAAGATCCTGCAAGAGGCCATACACTTTGACGGCGAGCGAGAGGTCTATGGCATGAAGAAGGGCTTTGGCATGAAGAGGTACAGGAACCAGGAATGCTGCATCGGCCACGCGCTTTCTACCGGCTACGAGACCTACTCGTCAGGCTGGCATTCCGTCATCATTCAGAGCCTTTAGGCTCTTTTTTCGTGTACGCCTTTTGACATACTTGACCATATTAACGCAAGAGCCATACATTGTTGATATGTCTAGAGAAACTGCCAGCTCCTATGCAAGCAAGGGGGCGCGCCCATGACTACAGCCATGGCGGCCAGCGACTCGTCGCAGATCCTGGTTTTCAGCCTGCTTGAGGAAAATTCGTCAAAAAAGATGGACTATGGCGTCGACGTGAGCCAGGTCCAGGAGATAGGGCTCTTGGAAAACATCAGCAGGGTGCCAAACGCCCCGCCGTACGTAAAGGGGGTCATGAACCTGCGCGGCAAGATAATCACGATAATCGACATCAAGGAAAAGCTGGGGTTCCAGCCGATAAAGGAGGTCAACCCATCTACCAGGATTCTGATAGTCGCGGTGGGCTCGATGCTGGTGGGCCTGCTCGTTGACGAGGTAGACGAGGTGATAAGGATACCCGCAAGCCAGATCGAGCCAAACCCGACGGGCGTCGGCGAGTCGGCGCCGTACGTCAAGGGCATAGCCAAGATGCAGGACAGCCTCGTAGTCATTATCGACCTGAAGCTGTTGCTTGAGGAGCAGCCGGCGCAGTAGGAGCGGATGGGATGTCATCTAGAAACGCCAAGATCCTGGTAGTGGACGACGCGCTTTTCATGCGGACTATATTGAAAGACATTCTGTCGTCAAACGGCTTTACCAACATCACCGAGGCAGGCGACGGCGCGGCAGCCATCGACTCGTACAAAAAGAACAAGCCGGACCTTGTGACCATGGACATCAACATGCCGGGCACCGACGGCATACAGGCGCTAAAGTCGATAATGGCGCACGACCCGACGGCCAAGGTCATCATGGTCACGTCAGTCGAGCAGAAGCAGATAGTGCAGGACGCCATAAAGATGGGCGCAAAGGACTATGTAGTCAAGCCCTTCGACAGGGCGATGGTCGCCGCAGTGCTTGGCAAGGTAATGAGGGGCAGGTAATAGTTGGCCACCGCTCTTGAAGGCGACAAGATACAGGTCATGGTCGTCAACGACTCGGCATACATGCGCGCGATGTTTGGCGACATGATAGCGTCAAGCCGGCAGGTCCGCGTGTGCGAGACCGCTACCGACGGGGCGGACGCTCTGAGAAAGCTTTCCAAGAGCAGGCCGGACGTAATCCTGCTGGACTTGGAGATGCCCAACATGGACGGGCTGACTTTTATCGAAAACGCCATGGCAAGAAGCCCCGTGCCTATCGTCGTGGTCAGCAGCTATGGCCACAGGGGCGCCGATGTAGTGTTCTCGGCGCTGGAACTTGGCGCAGTAGATTTCATACCTATACCAAGCGACGATCCCGACAAGATGCAGACGCTCAAAGAGACGCTCATTTCAAAGATAGAAGTAGCTGCCGAGACAAACCCGGCGCAGCTAAAGGCGAGGAGGGCCAAAAGAGCCGAGTCGCAGCCAAGGGAAAGGCCCCACAAGGCAGAGGAGGGCAAGGCCATAGTAGTAATCGGCGCGTCGACAGGCGGGCCGGGCATCGTGTCAGAGATAATGTCCAGGCTGCCGGCAGACCTGCCTGCAGGCGTTGTGATTGTGCAGCACATGCCGGAAGGCTTTACGAAAAGCTTTGCAGAGCGCCTGAACGGCGTAGGCAAGATACCGGTCAGGGAAGCTAGGGAGGGCGACACCGTCATGGCCGGCGCCGCGCTTTTGGCTCCGGGCGACTACCACATGATGGTAAGATCGTCGCACAGGATAGAGCTCAACAAGTCGCCCAAGAGGTTTGGCGTCAGGCCGGCCATCAACATGGCCATGGTCTCGGCGTCAGAGGTTTATGGAAGCCGGACAGTCGGCGTGCTCCTGACCGGGATGGGCCACGACGGCGCGTTTGGGATGAAGATGATAAAGAGGCGCGGCGGCAGGACGGCCGGCCAAGACGAGGCCTCGTCTGTCGTGTTTGGCATGGCCAAGGCGGCAGTCGAGATGGACGCTGTCGACAGGTTGCTGCCGGCAGACATGATAGCCGACGAGATTGTAAAGATGGTTGGGAGCCTGAAATGAGCGACGAAAAATCCGCCTACCGCGACCTTTTCGTGCAGGAGGCGCGCGAGCACGTGCAGTACCTCAACCAGTCGCTATTAAAGCTGGAAGAGGACCCCAAGAGCAAGGAGCACCTTGACGCGGCGTTCCGCTCTGCCCACACAGTCAAGGGCATGGCGGCGACAATGGGCTACGACCAGATAAAAGAGCTCTGCAAGGCAGTCGAGGAGCTGTTTGACAAGTTCCGCAAGGGAGAGGAAAAGATCTCGTCAGACGTGGCAAGCTACCTCTTCAAGTGCTTTGACGCCATCCAGCAGATGGTAGACGACGAAAACGTAAAGATAGACATCGAGCAGTACCTGAAGGACCTGAGCAACCCGTCAGAGATGGGCAAGCCCGGCGCAGAGGCGCAGGCGCAGCAGCATTCCACCGTCCCGCAGACCATCAGGGTAAAGATGCAGGACCTCGACTCGCTGGTAGACCTCGTCGGCGAGCTTTTGATAGCCAAGATGCGCCTGGAACAGACTGTCGGCAACTCTACCGCCGACCCCAAGGTGCACCACACGCTCATGAGCATAGGCCGGCTTGTGTCGGACCTGCAGTACCAGACCATGAAACTGCGATTGGTGCCGGTGGAGCAGATATTCAACAGGTTCCCCCGCATGATCCGCGACCTTGCCGCAGGCCAGGGCAAGGACATCAAGCTAGAGATGGAAGGGCTCGGCATAGAGCTGGACAGGACGGTGCTTGACGCCATCACCGACCCATTACTGCACATGCTGAGAAACGCGGTCGACCACGCGCAAGAGATGCCTGACAAGCGCGAGCAGGCCGGCAAGCCAAGGACCGGGACTATAAAGCTGAACGCGTCCAAGGTGGGCGACAGGGTGATGGTGATGGTGGAAGACGACGGAAGGGGCATCGACATCGACAGGCTCAAGGCCAAGGCCGTGGAGAAAAAGCTGGTTACAAAGGAGGAGGCCGACTCGATGACTGAAGAGCAGGCGCTCGGGCTCCTCGGCACGCCGGGGTTGTCGACTGCCAAGCAGGTCACCGACATTTCAGGCAGGGGCGTCGGCCTTGACGTGGTATTCAGCCAGATAGAGGCAGTAGGCGGCCAGGTCAAGATAGAGACTGTAAAGGGCAAGGGCACGCGCTTTATGCTGATAATACCGCTGAGCCTGTCAATCATCGGCGGCCTTCTGGTGGCGATAGGCGAGGAAAAGTACGTCCTCCCGCTTTCAAGCGTGATCTCTACCATGCGCATAGGCAGGGAGAGCGTCAGGCTGGTGCACGGCAGGGAAGTGATAATGTTCAGAGAGCAGGTCGTGCCGCTGACAAGGACGGACAAGATGCTTGGCATAGAAAAGGCAGGCGAAAAAAATGCAGAGCACCTCACCGTCGTAATCGTGAACAAGAACGGCAGGCCGTACGGCCTGATAGTGGACGGCTTTGAGAGCAAGCAGGAGATAGTCATAAAGAGGCTGGACGGTTCTGGCAGCTCAAACTCGCAGGCGTCGGAGGCGACGATCCTCGGCGACGGCAAGGTGGCGCTGATCCTGGACCCGGCCCGCCTTTAGGTGGTCATAGTCATGGAAAATATATCCATAAGCAAACAAGAACTCGTGGACCTGAACGACATTTTTAGCTCGTTCATAAAGTCAAAGACGGTCCCGGCCTTTTCCATGTTGATAGGCGAGGAAGCCAAGTACAGCATACGCGGCGTCAGGGAGATGAACCTGAGGGGTGTCGACGATGTCGTGCTGCCATACATGAACGAGGAGATGTACGGCGTGTACCTGAAGACGGAGGGCGACATGCGCATAAGCATGCTCTGCTTCATGATGGAGAAGCAGGCGCTGAAACTTGCAGCAAAACTGAACGGGAAGGATAGCATGGAGTCGCTTGACCAGATGGGCAGGTCGTCGCTGGCAGAAGCAGGGAACATCCTGCTCGCAGGCTCGTTCCTCAACGCCATATCAAACTCGACCGGCTTTAGGATAGACTGCTCGGCGCCGGGATTTGCGATAGAGACTCTGAACACGCTCATCGAGGATCCGCTGGCCGAGATCTCGGCCCACACAAACAGCCTGGTGCTTGCCGAGGTGGACATCTTTGGGGTAAAATGCGGGATAACGATACATCTGTTCCTCATCTTTACCACGGAGGACACGAAAAAGATCCTCTCCAAAGGCGAAACGGGGTAAGAGTATGCATGAGCGAAGCGACCAACGTTGCGATGGGTGAACTGCAGGTTTCGTCCGAATCTGGCGTTACGCTTTCGACGTTTGTAGGCTCGTGCGTCGCGCTCTGCCTGTACGACCCCGGCGCAAAGATAGGCGGCATGGCGCACATCATGCTGCCGGAGGGAAGCGGAGAGGGCGGCGAAAACGAGGCCAAGTATGCCAACCAGGCGCTTGAAAACACGGTCAAGGCGATGTCGGCAAGAGGGGCGGTGCAGAGGCGCATCGTGGCCAAGATTGCAGGGGGCGCCAAGGTGTTCTCTCACGACGGCGCGGAGAGCATGTTCAACATCGGCGCAAGGAACGCCGAGGCGACAAGGGCCCTGCTTGCAAAGAGCGGGATAAGGCTGCTGGCCGAAGACGTCGGGTCGACCACAGGCAGGTGGGTCAAGCTCGATGTCGGGACCGGCATGGTGATAGTGAGCACGAGGAGGACGGGGGAAAAGGCGCTTTGATGCAGGCGCAGGACGATATGAGTCCCGTAGTAGAAAAGGCGATGAAAAAGGGCGTGGACCTGCGCCAGTACAAGGACGGGTTCCTGAAGCGCAGGCTGGACGTCAGGCTAAAGGCAAGGGACGTGTCGACATACTCACAGTACGCCCGCCTGCTTGAAAGCGACCCGGCAGAGTTTCACGCGCTGCTGGCCACGTTTTCTATCAACGTGACAGAGTTTTTCAGGGACTTCGAGTTCTACCAGGCGTTTTACGAAAAGATAATCCCCGACATTTACTCGCGCGTAAAGGACGGAGAGGTAAAGGCGTGGAGCGCCGGCTGCGCTTCAGGCGAGGAGCCCTACAGCATCGCGATGCTCTTTGCCGAGGCCGCCCTTGCACTTGGCAGGTTCAAAGGCATGGTTATTGCCACAGACGTCAGCAGCAAGGCACTTGAAAGGGCAAAGTCAGGGACGTACGCGCAGGCAAGCGTCGAAAACGTTCCAGAAGACATGCTCGGCAGGCACTTTGCCCGCGCGCCGGACGGCCAGTACCAGGTTTCGGCAAAGGTCAGGTCGCTTGTCAGTTTTGAAATTGGCAACCTCTCTACGATGAGCGCGCCGCAGCAGGTCGACGTCATATTCTGCCGAAACGTCCTTATGTACTTTGACAAGGACACGCAGTACAGCAT
>NZ_JBOGQF010000066.1:0-9835 GCF_050748925.1 Nitrososphaera sp. | reverse complement strand
CAATAGGCCTCGTGGTCGCGCCAGTCTCCATCGCCTTGCCGCTTTCAAACAGCTCGTTGACGACGCGCAGCTGCACTGACTGGCAGATGTCCTTGACGTCGCTTGCGCTGTAGCCGTCGGTTATCTTGGCAAGCTCTTCTATCTTTAGCACGGTCTCGGTGTTCAACGGCTTGGTGTACTGGTTAAAGAGGTTGGTGCGCGACGCGTTGTCCGGCAGAGTCACGTAGATCCTCTTCTGGAACCTTCTCAGGAACCCCGCCTCGAGGCTCCATGGCTTGTTGGTCGCGCCGATGATGTAGAGCTGCGACTCCTTCGACTTGCCGTTGATGCCGTCCATCTCGGTGAGGAACTGGTTCTTGACCCTCACCTCGCCCCCCACCTCGCCGTTCCTCTGGCCCAGAAGCGAGTCGATTTCGTCTATGAACAGAAGAACCGGCACGCTCTCCTTCTCGTTGAGGCTGCGAGCCATCTTGAATAGTTTTGAAATGTTCTTTTCCGCCTCGCCCAGCCACTTGCTCATCATCGACGCCGCGTCGACGTTGATGAAATAGCCGTCTATCTCGGCCGCAGCCGCTGCTGCAAGCAGCGTCTTGCCGCACCCCGGCGGGCCGTAGAGCAGTATCCCGCGAGGCCATCCTAGCGGGAACAGGTCCGGCCGCTTCATCGGGTATGATATTGATTCGCGTATGGCCCTCTTGGCGTCGTCGAGGCCGATGACTTCTTCCCAGCTGACCTTGGGCTTGTCCTTCATGACAAGGTCGTCAAAGTCCGCCTTCAGGGTCTCGACGTTGCCTGCCTTGGCAGACGGAGGCGCGGAGCCCTTGCCGTTGCCGTTTGCCGGCTTTTCGCTGCCTTCGATGGGCGTCGGCCTCTCCTCGTCCTCGATGCCGTGGGACATCTGCAGCGCCTTTATCCTGTTCTGGTAGGCGTTTGCCCTCTCCATGTATACCTTGTTGAGTTTGTAATCCGGGTAGATCTGGACCAACTTGACCAGCGCCTCAATCGCCCTCTGGTATGACTGGATTGCCATGCCGCGGGAGCCCTGGGAGTCGAGCCTGATCGCCTCGGCTGCATACTTGCTAGCGCTATTTTCAAGTTCTTGTGGTGCGAGACTCATATAATTACAGCTCTAGCAGAACTTGGTTACGCGTTTGAATTACTATGGTGTAAATCTATGTTGCCCAGCTGACGAAAAAGTTTGCACCTAAGCCAGCTCGGCCTGCCGTTCCTCTTCCCGAGGCGCCTGGGCCGGGGTTATGGCCGGCGCTGCCTGCTCTCTCCTTGGCGCCTCGACGGCCGGGGCGGCCGCCGCCTCGTCGAGGATCTGCTGCGCCTCGGCGTGCCCCGGCTCGGCGTACAGGCCGCCAGATATATTGGCAATCGCGTCGTGCATCTCTAGCAGCGCGTTTTCGGCTATCGGGACCAGGTTCTCGACGTCGCCCTTTATCCCGCTTACCGACGACGCCGCGCTGTCGATTATCGTGATGAATTCCTCCAAAAAGCGCGCCGACTCGACCTTGCCTGACAGCTCGTTGAGTATCAGCTCGCTGTTCTTTACCAGCTCCAGCACCCTTGCCATCTCCTGGTACTCGCCGCCCTTGCCTGCCCCGCTCAGGATAAAGTTGATCCTCGACTCCAGCCTGCCCCTCAGCATGCTCATGGCGTAGGCGTTTCGCTGCAGGTTGGCAAGGGCTACCGTTGCCCTCTCCCTGATAGTGGCATCCTTTCTGAAAAGCAATGATTTTACGGATTTTGTTGCAAAACGACGAAAAACAACAGGGTCAAAAGATGTTGGGCTTTGAGCCTACCGGCAGTGACCGGGGCCTCCTAGGCAGCCTTTGGGACCACCGGCAGGTCCGGGATGCCTGGAAACTCCTCCTTCATCCTATGCTCGACAGAGGCCGCCGCCTCTTCAACCAGCCGGGCGGCCTGCTCGTTTGCAGTCTCAAAATTGATGGTATAGCCGCCCACCTGGCCTGCGTCCACCAGGATGCCGGACAGCAGTTCTGACACGATGCCCAGCTCCCCTTCCATCTCTGGCACGTAGGGCGTCAGCGACGACCTCACGCTCTTTACCACGGCCATTGCGGGGCTCAGCACTATGACGAGGTCGCCAAAGTCAGACACCGACGACAGTCTCGCATGGATCTTTTCAAGCGCGACCCTCGCAGTAGAGACGATCCTGCTGACCTGCCTCGCCCGGGCAAGCTCTGCCGACAGCACGGTCGAGTACTGGGCGTTGCTCTCCCTTATCGACGCCATCAGCTTTCTGAAAGCCTCGTCGTCCTTGGTCCTCAGCTCTGACTGCAAAGAGTCGAGTTTTGCGACGTGCGCCTCAATCCTTTTCTGCACTGCCTCGAGCCTCGGCCTCAGGGGCCCTCCCGGCTTTGGCGAAACGGTGGAATCGTCGGTAACAACTGATTCTGATTTTACCCACTTGGACGTCATGGCAGTGCTCCAGACAATTGTAATATACCGACCGGTGTGCCGGAACGTTTTGTCACCGCGGTAACACGGGTGGGCGGTAACAGCTTGACATTTTTTCAAACTTGGGCGCAAAAGCTTTGACCAAGCGTTTTACCTTGCCGGCCAGAAAAAAGACGCTGGATGCACGCGGATACTGCTAACAGTGACCTTCCGGCCAGCCTTGAAGAGTTTGGCCTTTCAAAATATGAAGCCCGGGCGTACCTTACCATGATAGGGCGCGGCTCTTTGGCCGCAAGCGACCTTGCCTATTACGCCAATTTACCGAGGACAAAGGTGTACCAGACAGTAAAGAAACTCGAGAAAAAGCGGCTGGCAGTGGTGTCAAAGCAAAAGCCGCTCATCTGCAGCGCGATACCACCGGAAGAGGCGTTTGGCGAGATCGTCAACCTGCACGAGCGCAGGGTGAAAAACATGCGCAACATCGTTGGCAAGCTGCAGAAACTGAGCGACGAGGGGCAGCGGCCCCGCGGCTCTGAAGAGCGGCGCTACTTTATACTAGACCCGGATTCCGCGCTTGCAAAGATCGGCAGCCTCATTGCTGCTTCGCGCTCGTCGGTTACGGCGACTCTGGACGCCTGGGGCCTGCGCCTCGCGTCGCAGTGCAAGTCGCACCTGGTAAAGGCCGCGACAAACGGCGCGCGCATCCGGTTCATCGTGGACGCCAAGTGCGTCGGCAGCGAGAGCCTGTTTTCGCTCCCGGACGGCATAGACCTCCGGATGGCCGACGACTTGCAGTCAAACGTCGTGATAATAGATTCCGCGCACATGGTCTCTGTCGACTCGAGCAACGGCAAGGCGGCGCTGTTTGCGTCGCTTGACGCCTACGGGACGCTCCAGTCCAAGAACTTTGAAGACGCGTGGGGCCGCGCGGCAGAGCTAAAGCAAATCCTGGATTCGCCGCCGGCGCTTGCCGCAAAGGCGCTGGAACTTGCCCGCGCCGTTGAAAACGGCCTCTCTGCCCACATGCTGGAATGCGCCGTCAACAACGAGGACCCCGCGTCGGAACTTTTGGAAATAATGGAGAGAAAATACGGGCTAAAGCTTTCCGGCATGGGCGCCGCGGAGATGCTGGACCTCGTGGACTCGGCGCTAAAGATAAGCTGCCTTGGCGGAGTAAAGCACGACAGGAGCAACAACATCGTCAGCCTGCAGTCCAAGTCGGAGGGCAGGCACGTCCTGCCGTGGGCGGTGGTGCTGGCCTCGTACTTCCGCAGGGTGGGCAACGAGCCGAGGATAATGCAGGGCAAGGCGAGCCCGCAGCTGGTGCACGTCCGGCTTGCCAAGCCAATCGCATAAATATCGACAGCGGCAAAAAGGCCTGTGCGCACCATAGTCGCAGTCGCAATAGCGGGAGGCATTGCGGCAGCCGCCGCGCTTTTGAGCGTGCTACTCTTTACGCCTATCTTCTCGGTAGGCGGGCCAGAGCCAAACTCGCCCATAGTCAGGGCGGGAGGGCTCCCCGGCTACAACCAGACTGTGGTGTCGATAGGCGATGTCCGGCTGCTGGCCGACATTGCAGCGGATCCGAACCAAAAGAGCCTGGGGCTTGGTGTGCGTAACAACATGACGGAGGCAGAGGGCATGCTCTTCCCGTTTGAAAGCGAGGCGCCCCACGGATTCTGGATGAACGGCATGAAGTTCCCGATAGACATCATCTGGCTTGACGCCGGCAAAAAGGTGGTGCACATAGAGCCGGACCTAAAGCCGTGCCCCAGCGTCCTCGACTGCCCTAATTATACTCCCGACAGGAACTCGATGTACGTGCTTGAAACCGTGGCGGGATTTTCAGAGCGACACAACGTAACTGTTGGGACGCAGGCCGAGTTTGAGCTTAGCTGATCTTTTATATTGGCTAGTGGTATTACCGGCAGCAGTGCAATTAAAGAAATCCAAAATTGTGCGCAAGACAAAAAAGACTCGCGAAAACCAGCCATTGACTAGAAGCGAAAGGCTTGCAGTGATTCAGAGCGAGAAGGAAATCAAAGAAGGCAAATACCGGGATTTTGCAAACCCTGACGAACTAGTTCGAGCTATCAAAGACAACAATAATTGACCTGGGCTATCCGCATATCCGATTCTGCCTTTCGTGAATCAAACAAGATAAGGGATTCTCAGAAATTCCAATTGTTTGATGGGGCCATGCACGAGCTGGCCGAAAGTGATGACCCTTCTGCCCTGGGCCGGTTCAAGAACGTGAGCGGCATAAGGTGCTATGCGTATAACGCTACAAAGTCATTTCGGCTGTTGTACTCTGTCGACAAAGAGAATCGCGCCATAATAATCCGTTCAATAGGGGACCACAAGCAGGTACATGGAAAGGGCTAATCCTGCTATTCTTCTGTATCCTCTTCATCGTCGTCAACAGTCTCTTCGACATGCACCTTCTTTTGCACCTTTCTCGCAAACACTAGATACGTCGTGTGCCCGATCATGCGCATCGACGGCCGGGTCATGCCCTCCCTGGCCTCCATCACCCTTATCATCAGTTCAATGGACTCGATGTCGGCATACCCGCTCTTTTTCAGCTCTGTCGCGGTCTTTTCTATCTGGTTCATAGTCGGGCATATCGCCACAAAGGCGCCGCTTCCCTTTAGCGCGTCGTGGACCTGGTCAAGCACCGTCCACGGGTCGCCAAGGTCGACGATTGCAATGTCCATCTCTTTTTCAGCCACGCCCTGGTGCGGGTCGTGCTGGTTCATTGTGACATAGTCGGTCATGCCAGCCTTTTCCAGGTTGCGCCTGGCGATCTCCATGAAAGCCGGGTTGACGTCGTAGGTGTAGACGTGCCCCTCCGGCTTGGCGATGCTGGCAAAGAACGTCGCGGTGGCCGCGCTCCCGGTACCTATCTCGAGGATCTTTGATCCGTTCTTCATGCCGGTCCTTGCCGCGATGAACCCAAGGTCCTTGGGATAAACAATCTGCGTCTTGCGCTCTGACTTCATGATAAAGTCGTGAGTGGTGGGCTCGATGAGGAAAATGACGTTGCCCTCCGTCGTCCTCAAGACGGAGCCAAACTCCATCCCTATCGCCGCGCCCACGTCGATAACGCCGAGGTGGGTGTGGATCTTTTTCTCCGGCACCGCCTTGGTCAGCCACTTTTTGCGCGGCGTATGGAAAAGGAGGACGTACGCACCTTCCTGTATCTTCAACAGTGGGGTAGCAAGAGGCAGGGGATAAAAATCAACCTAGCCGGAGGCTATATCCTTTCCAGCTCTTGCACGCTCGTTTGGCTGTCTCAAATTGTGTCCCAACACAAAATTCTTCTGTAGCAATCTTGTGGCATGACATTCCATAATCTTAACTAGGAAGAAAAAGCGCCTGACAAAAGATGCCATGCAAAGGGCTGTGCAGACAGCACCCGAACTATATCCCATTGAAAAAGATCGATTATTCCAAGGGAATGAAGGTGTGCATCTTTTGCGACAGGGCGGTCTTTATGAAGATTGCATCCGCAAAGTGCCCATGCTGCAGCAAGAACCTGAGGACCAAGCCGCAGTACCACGGCGCCAAGGGCCGGCTGATAAGGCGTCAGATGCAAAAGGCTACATCCTGCTGAGCGCAGTCACGCCCAGTATGTCCAGCGCGTTTTTCAGCGCGATGCCAAGCGCCTTAACAAGCGCCAGACGTGCGGCAAGCACTTCTTTGTCCGGCTCTTTCAGCACCGGCACCTTTTCATAAAACAGGTTGAACGTGGTCGCAAGCGTGTACGCGTGGCGCGCAAGGGCCTTTGCAGACAGCGACCTTGCCGCGTCCTCGACTGCCATGTCGAGTTTCGCTATCTCTTTTATCAATGCGATTTCCGCCTCGTGCGCCAGCAGCTCGAACCGGGCGCCTGCGACCTGCATCCCCGACTTTTCCAGTATGCGCTGCGACCGGGCGTAGGCGTACTGCAGGTAGGGGCCGGTATCGCCTTCGAGGCTCATCGACTCGTTGATGTCAAAGGTGATTATCTTGTCGAGGTCCTGCCTGACCATGTTGTAGCGTATCGCCGAAATCGCGACCTCTTCTGCCACCCTGCCTGCCTGCTCTGCCGGGAGCTCGGGGTTGCGTGTCCTTACCTCATCCATTGCCTTGTCGCGCAGCCTGTCAAGGACATAGTCTGCGCCGACATAGATGCCCTTTCTGCCGGACATGTGCATGAACTGCCTGTCGCCGATGTCGATGCCAAGCGCCTTTGCCGTGCCGGCAGACAGCGTGACTGCCTCGTAGCCGAGGTGCTGGTAGTCGTGCTTGCCGGCTGCAATCTTGCCGAGCACCTGAGATATGATGCGCTGCAGGCGCGCCTGGCGCGAGTCGATTATCGTTATCACCCTATCCCCTCCGGCAAACTCTGGCTTTTCTGCGCTGCCAAGGGTCGTCGCGTACAGCGCCGAACCGTCCCACTGCTGCGCGTATTTCTCATAGTAGAACGGGTCGTCCACCAGCCCGAGCTTCCACGCCGCGTACGGTATGTCCTTGGCGACGTATGTGGCCGTGCCGTCGCTCCTCACGACTACCTTGTCCTCCTCTCCTTCTGCTTCTATGACCCAGCAGCCCTTGTTCTTGCCCTCTTCTTCGAATTTTACGAGCCCCTCTTTTTTCAAGAGCTCAAACGCCTTGCTCCACATCTTGGACACGACTATCTGCGACTCGAAATTGAGGACGTCGTATCGCACCTTCATGCGCCAGCATGTCTTTAACTGCTCGTCAAGCACTCTCTTTGTTATCTCGGCTGCAAATTTTGCCAGCTCGGACTTGCCCTCCTCTATCTCGCGCAGGACGACCTTGCGCTTTTCGGCAAGCACAGGGTCTTTTTCGTATAATTGATTTACCTTGACGTATACTTCGTCGCCGCAATACTGGTCAAACTTGCGGCCGTCAGGCGGCTCTACCGGGAATCCTGCAAATTTAAAGCCGATTATGATGTCTGCCACCTGCAGGCCCGAGTCGTCGACATAGTTCAGGACCGTCGTCCTGTGGTTTGTGGCCTTCATTATCCTGTAGAGCGTGTCGCCGAGGATCACGTTTCTCATGTGGCCGACGTGGAGGGCCTTGTTCGGGTTGACGCTAGTGTGCTCTATCACGATGTGCCTGCCTGCCCCTGCGTCAAAATGGCCGTACGTGTCCGGGCTTGCAAGCGCGGCTTCCAGCGCCAGGGGCGCAAGTTTTTCGTAATTCGCGTAAAAATTGACATAGCCGGCGGGATGCGGCTCGACTGACTTTATCAGCGAGCCCTGCTTTATGTTTGGCCGGATGTGATTTTCGATGAGCTCGGCCGCTATGCTGGCCGGCGCCTTTTTCAGCTGCTTGCTGAGCGGAAACGCGACGTTGCAGGTAAGGTCGCCAAATTCCTTTCTCGGCGGCTCGGAAACGTCAAAAATAACATCGGGATAGCGTGCAGAAGCAAGGCTTGCCGACACTGTCTGCCTTATCTCTGCTACAAATGCGCGAAAGGTCATGCCCTGGCTCCGAGGTAGTTGAGCGCGACGTGGTCTATTGCCTCGACCAGCCCCGCTCCTTCCCTTCCCTTGACGACGTGCGCTGCCTTTTGCTTGACGGCGTCGTCCGCGTGGCCCAGCGCGATGCTGTGCCCGCACGCCTCAAACATGGATATGTCTGTCTCGCTGTCGCCTATCGCGACAGCCTCTTCAGGTGCTGCCTTTAGCGTCTTTAGCGCCTCTTTCAGCCCGAGTGCCTTGTCCACGCCTTTTTCGTTGATGTGGAACGCGTACTTGCTGTCGTTCAGGTATAGCTGCAAACCGTGCTCGTCGAGTATCTTTTGCCCTTTTTTTATGTCAAACGTCCGAAGCATCACAACTTCGGTCATCCTTGGAAACACTGGCTTCTCCTGCACGCCGTCGATGCTCTTTTTCAAAAGCTCATAGCCTTGCATGCATTTTTGCCGGCTTGCCAGCAGTTTGTGTTCCTGCGGGGCGACGGTTATCGCGCCGCCGTTCTCGCCGACTGCCAGCCTGGTGGTGCCGCCAAACACGGCAAGCACAAACGCCTCTACCGACGACCTGCCTGTTACATAGATAACGTTGTAGCCCAGCTTTTCAAGGTAGCGCAGCTTGGCAAGGGCCGGCAAGTGGATGATGCCCCCGCCGTTTTCGGTGAGCGTGCCGTCAATGTCCACCGCGAAAACCTTGATAGCCAAACGCAGGATTAGAGGTCTGGCTGAACGTTATAAGTGTTAATTGCACGCGTCGATGAGAGTCAGCCAGCGTGGCTTTCCAGAAATTCATTGATGCCCTTGAGGTTTTTACTCTGGCCTTTTCGGACTCTGACTCCCTATCGCCTTTTTCTTTGTCAGGCCGTCATGTCCATCGCAAGCGACCCTTTCAGCATGTCCTTGAAACTCGCAATGTCGTCGGCGGTTGCGACCGGAGCCTCGGGGGCGACAAGCCTTCCTGCAGCGGCCACCAGCGGCGCTTCAGCGTGGACAACCGGTATGGGCACAACCTTTCTTGTCCCTGGCGGCGCCCTCGTCCTCCTGTCCGTCAGCGACTTTTGCTTTCTTATGTTTATCTTGATCTTGAATCCATACTGGCCGCGGTTGCTCCACTTTTCCACCTCTGTCACGTCTCCCTGCCCTGCGAGCCTGTCGCCTTCCGCGGTCACCACCATAAAGTTGGTCCGGTCGCCGTGTTTGATGACGGAGATTTTTTCGTAAAAGTGCAGCCAGTCAAGGGGATTTGTCACCAGCGCCTGCACGGTCAGCAGGTCGCCGACGCTCACGTCGCTAATGTAGCTTGAAAGGATTTCAATGTCGCAAACCTTGGCGTACATGCCGGTGTTAGAACAGCATCGCATTTAAGATTTTTGCCAAAATTGGTGCTAGTTTCAAAAGTATAACAATAATTCAATAATATGTATGAAAACTAGCTATAATGACATAATGTCATGAAAATTATGCATCTCATAGCAGAGTGGATTTGGGAGTGGCTTAGCACTCGGTTTTGTATCTTTTTGACTCTGAAAAGCCGTTGCAGTGACGTCAGGCGCCTACTTGGTCAAAATCAATGCCGCCGGCTTCGACTATCTTTGGCTTTCTTCCGTGGACTTGCCTGTGGCGCTCCAGCCTTGCTTTGTCGTCAAATTCCATGTCGCATTTGTCACACTTGAAAGCTCCCAACTAGCTTGGCACCTTTTTGAAAGCTATCAATGATATTTCTTTCAAGCCAAATACTATCAGCCAAGCTCCAACGCCGAATGGAAGAATGATCATAAAAAAGACTGGACTTGTCAATCCCCGCATTGACGTGTCACAATCAAAATCACTAGGACGAAGTGATGGATAGGCTGGATCATGATTTTGTTGTTCTGAATAACAGATTATGGCGACCTGTTCCAGTCCCGGATATTGAAC
>NZ_JBOGQF010000065.1:0-9880 GCF_050748925.1 Nitrososphaera sp. | reverse complement strand
CACGTCGCTTGAAAACTATCTCTCAATCACGGACGAGGCGACGCTGGAGAGGCTTCTGACTGCCGGCGGGATTGCTGGCAAGCTTGCCGGCGACTATCGCGACAGGCGCCTGTTAAAGTGCGTTTATGAAAAGTTCCTGTACAAGCGCGGCAGGCACAAGCGGATGGATAGAAAGGCGCTCTCGGCCATAGAGGAGGAAATAGCATCAGCTGCAGGCGTCGACAGGAGGTATGTCTTTCTGGACGCGTCGCGCGCGTCGTCGATGCCGCTGACCCCGAGCAAGGAGGAGATGTATTCCGTGCTTGTCGCAGACAAGAAAGGCGTCGACGAGCTTCCGGTGTCAGAGATGCCGCTCGTGGACGCGATATCCGGGTTTTTCGACATGCTGCGGGTATACACCACTGCCGAGAACCGGCAAAGGGTAGAGCGATCCGTTAAAAAGGTGCTTGGAGAACAAGAGTCGATGAACATGGGAGCGGGCAGGGCGCATGGCAGGCAAGGATAGAATAGTAATAAAATTGAGCGGCAAGGTTTTCAGCGGCGAGGGCGACGACATCAAGAAATACGCGGCCATGCTGGGCGAACTTGCGGCCAGGGTGCAGCCGGTAGTCGTCGCAGGCGGCGGCAAGGTCGCCCGCCACTACATCGGCATCGCGCGGGGCTTTGGCCTTGACGAGGCGAGCCTCGACATCATGGGCATCGAGGTTTCCCGGCTCAATGCAAAACTGCTGATAGCGGCGCTTGGCAAAAAGGCACACCCCGCAGTGCCCGCGGACCTTGAGCAGGTGACCGAGGCGGCAGCAAGCGGCAAGGTAATCGTAACCGGAGGCCTGCACCCGGGCCAGAGCACCAACGCGACTGCCGCGCTGATTGCGGAAAAGGTGGGCGCAAAGAGGTTCGTGAACGCGACCGACGTCGACGGCATCTACGACTCGGACCCCCGGTCCAACAAAAAGGCGAGGCTGTTCAAAGAGATAACGACCAAGCAGTGCAGGGAACTGCTCGGCGGCGAGAACTCGATGGCCGGCGGCTATGACCTGATGGACATCGTCGCGCTAAAGGTGATAGAGAGGTCCAAGATCCCGACCATCGTGCTGAGGTCAGAGCCGGCCGTAATCAAGAGCGCGATACTGTCAGGCAAGACATCCGGGACGCAGATAGTGGTCTAGGAGACGGTCTTGATTTCGCCGGAATATTCCGGCATGCCGTCTGCCACCATTTTTCTAAATATCTCCTCGCCCTGCTGTATCGGCAGCGGCTTGGACTGGGCCTTGGCATATCCTTCCTTGTCGCAGATAAAGAGCATCGCCTCGTCGCCCCTCGTCATCTTGCCCGCAAGCTCCTCCTCGCCAACGGGCTCAAAGCCGCCCTTGGCCTGCTTTATCGTATAAGTGAGCAGGGCAAAGCCGGCATAGTCGAAGAGCTTCATCTGCGCCTTTTGCGCCCTCTGCTTGCCAAAGTGGGCCGCCTTGTGGTACTGCAACCGGCTTTTTTTCACCTGCAGGCAAGTATAAGCATTGTGCAAGCGACAGATTTAAACGGCCGAGCACAGGCAAGAACCGCAAGTGAACAAGCTAGTATACGCTGCCGCCGGCGGCATTGCCGTGGTGGCAGTGGCAGTGTTTTTCCTTCTTGGCAGCGGCCCTGTCCTTCCGGCCGGCAGCCAGGACAGGCCCCAGGTCACCGTGCTGCCTCCTGCCGTCGTGCTAAAGGACGTGAATGCGACCAGGACAGGCGACGACACGGCGAGGATGCTGGTGGCGTTTACCGTCAAGAACCCAAACAACGGGACGCTTGTGCTCGAGAGCATCCACTACGACGTCACAGTCGACGGCGAGCAGATGGCCATAGGCGACCTGGGAGGGGTGGGCGAGGGGCTGGTGGCAGGCTCGGACAGGCTGATAGTCATTGTATCAGGCACCACCGTCACGGTACGGGATCCGGACGCCACGGTCGTAGAACGCAAGAGTAGCAATTCCGAGGCGTGGGACAAGATGGTCTCCGGCGACGCGTCATTTGTCGTAAGCGGCACGTACGCCTACAGGGTGACTGCCGCTCTCAACACCATTGCCGAAGAGAAGGACTTTAGCCTGACATTTCCCTGAGGTTTTATGTTAATATCACGTCGTGCGCCGAGCGATACGAAAAAGCATAATAACTTTTGGGCAAACAGATAGCGATATGGCGGAAGAAATGTTCATGTTTGCCGTGACGATAGGGATGTTCGTCGTCCTTGTTGGCATCATCTTTGGGGCAAGGGGAAGAAGGTACAGCAAGGGCTTTGCTCCTGGCGCGACTGCAGGCCACGGGGAGTAGCCCCCCACCTTTTTTACTTTGGCTTGCCCTTGCCAAACAAGTCGGCGATAAAGTCCGCGGTTTCTTCCTTTATCTTTTCCCGGGCATAGCAGCGCGAATAATACTTGCAGCTGAGGCACAGGTCTGAAGGCTCGACTATCGGGACCTTGCCGTCCTTCAAGAGCGTGCTGAGCACGCGGGCGCGGCGAATGATTTCCTCAAACATCCGGTTGTTCTTGGTTATCGAAAACTGCACGGTCTTGCCGTCGGCAGTCATGTAGATTAAAAAGCCGTCGTTCTTGTTGAGCGCAAACAGGCAAGCATTCAAGTATAACATGTGTCGAGGATGCGGGAGTTCCGGCAGTTGTGGCACCACTTCAAAGCGCACGACAAACTCGTTTCCTACCAGCATGTCGGCATCCACTTCGAGTGTTAGGCTGTCCGCTTTGTATTCGGCCCGGACGTTGCTGAGTGCCTTTCTCATGCCGTGGCTCAGCAGTATAGAGATCTTGTCAGGGTTGTCTGGCGGCAGCGAGTCTTTGCGCTCGTAATACGCAAGCCGGGTGCAGTGCGCCGCCTCGTAGGCGTGGATGCGGTCGTTGTTTTTCTTGTCGACCTTGATGCTCAGGTCGTCATAAAGCCGGTCAAACGCCTTGTCAACCATTCCTCGCAGGTCGCGGTCCCCAAGCACTTGACGCTATGACATCAGGCGCTATATATTGTTAAGAAATGCAGAGGCCAGATTTTTGTGGTAGCACTCAATCAAGCCCGCCTTTTATGACAAGGCCGGCAAGCGACCTCCCTCCCATGACAGCACCTATAGATAGCCCGACGTTTGCGAGTATGTTCAGCGCAACGTTGCCAAACTGCCTGTTGTCAATCATGTTGCCAGTCTCAAGGGCAAACGACGACATCGTGGTAAGCGAGCCGCAGAATCCCATGGCAATCAAGAGCGAATACCGGACATCCAGGTTCCACAGGACCGCCAGAATTGAAAATACGCCAAGGATGAAACTTCCCATTACATTGACAAGCAAAATGTTGACCGGCAGCGTGCCAAATATCAGCGGCGACTCTGCCATCCTGTACCTGACAAAAGCGCCCGCTACTGCCCCGACGGCGAGAAATGCAAACTCTATTCCTTTCATCATGTGTGCCCACCACGCTCCTTTTTGGTAGGCATTATCAGCACCTTTGCAAAAGGGCGGTTTAGGCTCGCGCCAAGGCTAATGCCATAGCCAGGACTGCTATTGCAACATGCAGGAAATAAAGCTAGCGCAGGATGGGGATGTAGCATTATTGTGGTTTGCAGCGGTCTGCAGAATTTTTGCAGCCGTCAAAAGCCGGCCCTTATCGGGTCTTCAGGCTTTATCAGTTCTCGCAAGAGCGTGGTGGCGTACGAGCCCTTGGGCAGCTTGAACGACACTGTGGAGTCGCGATGGGAAAAGTCGCGGCACCACAGCGGCGCCTGCCTAAAGCCTCCCTGCTGGCTCAGCTCCTGCATCTCCTTTACGTAAAAGTCCCGGGCTACAACGCCTTCTTCTTCCAGCAACTGCCTTGTTATCGATTCAAACCTGCCCTTGCCGGGCTGGAAAGTATAGCCGGCCATCCTGACCGCGGGGACCTGCAGGGCCTTTGACTGCGCGTCAAACTTTATTATCCTGCCAAAGGTCGCGGGCCCTTCCATCTCAAAGCACAGGTCGCCCGGCTTTGGGGACGCGATCTCTTCGCCTGCCGCGATTGCCCTGCTGAGGCACAGGTTGAAAAGGTAAGATTGGTACGCCTGCACGAACAGGCGCCTGATGGTTATCTGCACCGCCCTGAGCGCGGATATAGCGTCCTTGCCGTCGGCAAGCGCGGAGAGCAGCTGCCGCTCAATGTCCATCCCGCGGGGCATGATCTTCAAGGCCTGCTGGTAGTTGGCCGGATCCTCGCACTTGCTCCGGATCTCCCTGCTCGCCTCGCTGTCATATTCGGTGGTGTGGCAGAGCAACAGTTTTGCGGCAAGGGCAAAGTCGCGCTTTATTATCGCCCTTCCCACAAGGTGCGTCACCAGCCGCTCGCTGCCAAAGCGCTGCAGGCCGTAAAAGTTGGCTATGCGGCCGATCTCGGGCACAAAGTTGTCGATGCTTCCCCTGCAGCCCCGTATCGATATCTCAAACTCGTTTCCCGCAAGCGACTCCCTTCCTATCGGCCTTTTCGTAAAGCCCTGCAGCATTATGCGCGTGCGCCGGGTGACAAGCTTCCGTGGCGGGTCCTTCCACGCGTGCTGCGCGCCGGCGTACTGGCGCGTCGTGGCCCGGGCGTCCTTTATCCCCATGACGCGCAGCCGGACCCTGTGCTCCTTTTCTATTTCAAAGAGCGCGTGGTTCGAGTCCACGCCGGCCTTGTCCAGCAGGTACAGCGGATACCGGTATGGGCCACCGTATGACTGCGCAAAGTCAAGATCGCCCACAATCTCGGATACCTTGAAATCCGCGCTGTCCTGCTTGATTGCGCCCCCGACGCCGGCAAAGTCGGTGCAGTAGCACCCGATGCCTGCTAGGCGGTCGATTGGCGGGACTGGCTTCAATGCATTCTAGGCGACTGCTCTGTAACTTATATTTGCCGGCGCCATGGCGGTGCCATGGCATACTGGCTTTTCAAGCAAGAGCCGTCGACCTACAACTATCAGCAGCTGGAAAAGGACGGGAAAACAGCGTGGGACGGCGTCGCAAACAACCTTGCGCTAAAGCACCTGCGGTCGGTTAAGAAAGGCGACAGGGCGCTCTTTTACCACACCGGCGACGAGAGGCAGGCGGTAGGCATCATGGAAATAATTTCAGACCCGTACCCTGATCCAAAAGACAGGTCGCTTACAATAGTCGACGTAAGGCCGGCTGGCAGGCTTGCAAAACCGGTGACGCTGGAGCAGGTAAAGGCCGACCCCGCGTTTGCAGGCTGGGAGCTTGTAAGAATATCAAGGCTGTCGGTGATGCCAGTGCCGGAAAAGCTGTGGGACAGGATAATAAGGATGGACAAATAAACAAGCTCGGCGATAGATCAGCACGGACAAATTAGCAAAATTTGCAGTTGTTACTTGTTTTGTCTTTGCTGCTGTGCTAGCATACCAGAGCGTAATTGTGTATCGGGCGACTCTAAGAGAATATCAAGAATTGGAAGAGCAGATTAAGAACCAATATCTTGGCGGACGCATAATTTTTCCTGATCAGCTATACAGAGATTCAATCATTTCGGCGCTTTTTGGCACGGTATTGGGGATTACAGGATTCTCCATAGTGATGTTTGAGAAAAGATGGTCGTATCAAAAAGTAAGAAAGTCTCTGATCATTGTATCGTTCCTTCTCGTTTCCATGACTGTTCTGTATTTTAGATCTCCCTATTCAATTCTAGAGATATACATGCCAGGTGGATATCCTATTGGCATCCCCTTTTTTCAGTATTGACGACCAGCCGCAAAAGACCGAGATTCTATAAATAGGGTTCAGAATGAAGCGTACACGTGACACCCAAGCAGCAGGTCGCACTTATGGTAGCAGTATTTTCCGCGCTCGGCATAGGCGTGAGCGTCGGCATCATCGCCTTTGGAGGCGGCTTTTCCGGCGGAGGGGGCAACTTGCTTGACCCCCCTTCTGGCGAGGACATTTACACTGTCGGCGAGGCGGTCGCCGACGGCATGAAACTGGATTACACGCTTGACGCCAAAGGCCCGAGCACGGCGCTTGTCGGCTCGGATGTCTCGATAAGCTTTGACCAGCAGGGCGACGAGTGGCTCACGGCGTTTACAATATACAACAACACTTCTACGCAGCCGGTAGAGACTGAAGTGCTACTGTCAAGTCGGCTCACCAAGGAAGGCCAGATTGAAGAATCGGCAAGGCCGTTCATCGAGCCCATCGAATCGTCGATACTTGCGATAAGAGACATGGACTATGGAGGGCGCGACAAGTACCTAAAGGTCGGCGCGCCATGGAACACGATATTCTATGGCGCCACTTCGACCGTCGTCAGGGTGACAGGCCAGGAAACGGTCGAGACGCCGGCCGGCACATTTGATGCGTTCGTTCTGAGCTACAAGCTGAAGGACAACACGAGCAAGATCTGGATCGTAAAGGACCTGCCGTTCCCTGTAAAGGCACAAGTCTATGACGAGGCCGACCAGCCCCTGTACAGCTACGAGCTCGTCGGGCTGGCAAGGTAGACATTTTCCATCAGCCAGTCCGCGTACGACCTGACCGAGTCGCCGTCGACGTTGCACCACAGGTGTATCGAGCCGGGCAGGATCTCCAGCCTGCCGGCAGGCATCACCACCTTGACTCCTTCCTTGCCCTCGTACATGTAGGCGTCCTGCGCCTGCGCCTCAGGGCCCAGCATCTCTGACGCCTTTTGCTTTACCTTGTCCCGGGGTATCGGAAACGTCCGGCGGAACTTGTCCACCACTATCCCGACGTTTTCTGTGCCGTACCTGTCCACGTCTGCAATCCTGGCCGGCACCGGGAAATGCAGCTGCAGGTTCACATTGTGGCGCGACCCTATGAAGAGCGCCAGCTCGTTGACCTTTTGGAACGCCATGTGAGGGTTCTTTTTCGCCATCGCCATGAGGGCGTCGCGGTTTTGCGCCACGCTTGAGCGAAACTCGTCCATGAGGGCCGAAAAAGATGCCACGACAGTTGAAGGGCTGCAGGGATTAATTAGCGTGACTTTGGTTCTCATTCCAGCCGACAAAAACTCGACGCTGTCAAGAACGTGGAGGTTTATTAGTTTCGACGCCGTGCCGCATATATGGGACAACCAAGCCCGTCAGACACCGTAAAAAATCTGATTGAAGCCATTAACCAAGGTGATATCGATGCCGCACTAGGTTTTTACGAGCCCGAGGCCGTCATTATCGCGCAACCGGGAAACATAGCTCGGGGGAGAGATGCGGTTCGCACAGCACTCCAAGGGTTCATTTCATTAAAGCCTTCGCTCAAGGGAGGAGCCCATCAAGTGGTAGAGGCAGGAGGTGTTGCGCTTTATTCTTCCAGGTGGACCCTGGTAGGCACTTCCCCTGAAGGCAAACTGGTAGAGATGAGCGGAACCTCTTCAGATGTACTGCGGAGGCAAAATGACGGGCGTTGGCTTGTTGCTGTTGACAATCCCTGGGGAACGAGTATCGTGAGCTGACTTTCATTTTTTGTGGATCTGATCGCGATTTCCTACAGTGCCAACTATTTTTAACAAAAGGCGCCTGCATACACAGCAGGATAAGGATCAAAGATATCATGCCTGCTCGCATTCTTGTCATGCAATGCAAGCGTAGAGTGACTAAATTATTATAGTGCAGATGCGGCAGAAAAGCCGTGGCCAGGTCGGAGCAGCTGCACAACAGGGCGAAAAAGGTCATGCCCGGCGGAGTCAACAGCCCCGTGCGCTTTTACGAGCCCTACCCGTTCTTTGCAGTCTCTGCCAGAGGAAGCAAGCTGGTCACGGCTGACCACAAGACGCTAACAGACTATTGCATGGGCTATGGCGCCATATTTCTCGGCCACGGCTATCCTTCAGTCATCGAGGCGGCCAGGTCGCAGATGGAAAAGGGCACCCTGTACTGCACGCCGACGGAAAAAGAGATCAAGCTGGCCGAGATGATTTCAAAGCTCGTGCCTTGCGCCGAGATGGTCAGGACGGTCAACACCGGCTCTGAGGCGACGATGAACGCAATCAGGCTCGCAAGGGCGTTTACAAAGAAAAAAGACGTCATAAAATTTGACGGCGGCTACCACGGCGCGCACGACTATGTGCTCGTAAAGGCGGGGTCCGGCGCCGCAAGCCTGCCAGGGTCAGAGGGCGTGCTTGAAGAGTCGGCTGCGCACACCCGGGTCGTGCCGTACAACGACCCTTCCGCGCTTGAAAGGGCGATAGAGAAGAACCAGGACTCGGCGTGCGTGATAATAGAGCCGGTGCTTGCCAACATCGGGCTCGTGCTCCCTGACAAGAACTATTTGAGCGAGGTGCGCAAGGTGACGCAGCAAAACGACGTCGTGCTGATATTTGACGAGGTGGTGACTGGCTTTCGCCTGGCGCTCGGGGGCGCAGGCGAGTTTTTCGGGATCAAGCCGGACCTGGCGACTTTTGCAAAGGCGCTTGGCAACGGCTTTCCGGTGGGCGCGATTGCGGGCAAAAAAGAGATAATGCAGCAGCTGGCCCCTGCGGGCAGGGTGTACCAGGCAAGCACGTTTGCAGGCAACCCGGTCTCTGTGTCGGCCGCCATTGCGACGCTTGAAACATTAGTTGAAGCCAAGGACGCGGTCTACCCGCAGGCGGCAAGGGCGTGCGACAGCATCGTCGAGGGGATAAAGGAGGAGCTAGAAGACGTCGGCGGCGTCGACTGCACGATAAACTCGATAGGTTCCATGTACCAGCTGTTTTTCACGGCAGAGAAGGTGAGGGACGAGGCCTCGGCCAGAAAGGCCGACGCAGCCATATTCAGGAAAATGTTTGACGAGCTGCTAAAGCGCAACGTGTTCATACCGCCGTCGCAGTTTGAGACCTGCTTTGTGTCGTACGCGCACGACGAAGAAGACGTGGACAGGACAGTCGAGGCGTACGGCGACGCGTTCAAAAAAATAAAGGGACAGAAATGAAGTTCATTAGAGTCGGCACCAGGGGAAGCAGGCTTGCTTTAGCGCAGACGGGAATAGCCATTGCCGCGCTCAAAAAGGCAAACCCCGGCGCGAAATTCGAGATAGTGACGATAAGCACCAAAGGAGACGTCGACCGCAGGCCGCTGTTCACGATGGACGAAAAGGGCATCTTTGAGAAAGAAGTCAACGAGGCCGTGAAAAAGGGCGAAGTGGATTTTGCCGTGCACAGCCTAAAGGACGTCCCTTCCGACATGGCAGAAGAGCTGGTGGTCGCGTGCATACCAAGGAGGGCAAGGCCAAACGACGTGCTGGTAAACGACAAAGGGCAGAAACTTGCCGAGCTGCCGGCAGGCGCGGTGGTCGGCACCAGCAGCCTGCGCAGGGCGGTGCAGCTGGCAAGGGCGAGGCCGGACCTGAAGGTAAAGCCGATCAGGGGCAACGTCGAGACGAGGGTCAAAAAGGTCATCGCCGGCGAGTACGACGCCATAGTGCTTGCGGAGGCCGGGCTTGGAAGGATAGGCATGAAGGACGTGATAGTAGAGAGGTTTGGCGTGCGCGACTTTGTGCCGGCGCCCGGCCAGGGAGCCATCGCAATAGTGTGCAGGCGCGACGACAAAAAGACGATGACGTTGCTCAGGCGCATCGAGGACCCGAAATCACGGGCCGAGATTTCAGCCGAGCGGGCCCTCATTGAAAAGGTGGAAGGCGGCTGCAGGTTCCCGCTCGGCGCTGTGGCAGTAACCAGGGGCGGCAAGCTGACGCTGTACGCAAGCGTCTTTTCGGCAGACGGGAGCAAAAACATCAAGGTAGCGAAAACAGGGAGTGTGGCTGGCGCTGAAAAGCTCGGAGGCAGGGTAGCTGACATTTTGCTAAAGCAGGGCGCAGGCGAGCTGGCAGAGGGCTGGCGCGAGGCGGTGGAGGAGTGGAACAAAAAGGCATGACCGGCAAGGTATTCATCTGCG
>NZ_JBOGQF010000064.1:0-9994 GCF_050748925.1 Nitrososphaera sp. | reverse complement strand
GAGTTGTTTATGCAGGTGTTCTGGGAAAAGACGACGCACCAAGGAAGGGGCGTCAAGTGGAAGGCGGCCGAGCAGCACTAGGTCTCGACCATTATTTTGTCTCGCTTCGCCGCAAAGGTCTTGACCCTCGTTATGTCCCGGGTAAAGAACAGGTCTATCGTCCAGTCTGCCATCACCCGCAGCCGCTTTTCCATAGTCGGGAGGTTTGCAAGGTAGAACGTCCTCCACAGCCACCAGGCCAGAAACCCCTGGAGCCGGACGCCATAAATGATGGCGATCCCGTTCTTTTTGCCGATGGTAGCCATCACGCCTTTTGTCCTGTAGCTGAACGCGCGCCCGCCCTTGCCCTTTATTGACGCGGCAATGTTTTCCGCCGCCACCCGCCCCTGCCTCAGGGCGTGCTGGGCCGTTGCGGGGCATGGCTTTCCTGCCCTGTCTATGACCGAGGCGCAATCGCCCACCGCGTATACCCCCGGAAGGCCCTTTACCTCAAGACGTTCGTTCACACTTATCCTGCCGGCCCCGTCGTGCTCGCATGCAAGCCCGGCCACCAGCCTTTCAGGGGTCACGCCGGCAGTCCAGACAAGGGTCCTGCATGGCAGGACATCCCCGCTTGCAAGCGCCAGCCTGTCTTCCATGGCGCTCTACGCGCGTGTTGAGCATTACTTTTACCCCCTTTTCCAGCAGCTTCCTGAGAGCGAACTCGCCGAGGTCTCTATCCAGGTCTGGCAGGAGGCGGTCCGCCGAGCTCACAAGCACGACCTGCACGTCGCCGGGGTCGATGTTATGGTAGAGGCCCTTTATCGCGTCGCGCACAAAGTCGTTCAGCTCGCCCACCACCTCTACCCCGCTGAACCCGCCGCCGGCGACCACGAACGTCATCAGCTCGCGCCGAACTCCCGGGCTTGACGGCATCTGGTCTGCCTGCTCTAGCATGCTTATCACGTGGTTCCGGAGCAAAATGGTGTCGTACAGGTCCTTCAGCGCAAAGGCGTTCTTTTCAACGCCGTCGCCGGAGAACCGTGTCCTGTTGCCAAGCGCCAGGACGAGGTAGTCGTACCTTAGAGCGTGACTGCTCAGCTGCTCGGGCCTGCATCCCCCGCTTGGCTCCCTGCCTACGGCATGGGTTATCACGACGCGCTTGCCCTCCAAGTCCACCGACTCTACCTCCGACTCGTAAAAGCGGGCCCTCTGGCAGAGCGCCCGGACAGGGGCTGCTATGTGGCGGGTGTCTATCATCCCGGACGCGACTTCGTGCAGCATCGGCGTAAAGAGGAAAAAGTTGTTCCTGCTCACCAGCGTAATGTCGACCTGCGGGCCGCTCTGGAACCTGCTCTGGAGTCTTTTGAGCGCCTCCATGCCGGCAAAACCGCTTCCAAGGATCAGTATCCTGGTCTGTGGTGCCGGCGCGCTGCCGTGCACAAGCTCGGCGTGCTTGCACAACGAATCAATCCAGGAAAACGAGACGTCGCATTGCGCGCAAAGGAACCGGGCGCGATGCTTTACCTTTAAAAACAATAGTACAAGCGCTATTATCGCGGCAGGCATAATGTACGTTAGCGCGTGCAGCATGTCTTATGCGGTTATGGATTCTGCCCTGTACGCGTTCATTTCCTTTAGAATGCTGACGACAGTCGGGATGTCCAGGTCCAGCTGCATGGCGATAAACTCCTCTGGTATGTCTGACAGGAACAGGTTCTTGACAATGAGCTTTTTGTCAGAGAGCGCTTGCATTGCCCCGGTAAGGCTCCGACGGGATAAAAAGAGCATCCAGTACGCTTCCAGACATCTATTGGAGATGTACGTAAAAACAGCTCCATGCACAGCCATAAATGGCGCGGCCGCGTGCATTTCCTTTTATTCTTGAAATGCGTAAAAACACCGGTTGGAGTGCGAGGTTTGCGGCCGTCAGGAGGAGATGGCATTTCGGTGCCGCTACTGCAAGGGCCACTTTTGCTCCGAGCACCGCCTTCCCCCAAACCATGACTGCCTGTTTTTGAACGACTTTATGCGGCAGCCGGAAAAAGACAGGGAGTTTATCGAGTACATCCACGGCAGGCAGGGCAGCGCCGGCGAAAGGGTCGCAAGCACCATCAGGAACACGGTCCTTCTCAAGGTTTCAAAGACAGAGATAGGCCACCTCTTACTGGGTACGGCGCTCGTGGCCGCAGTAGGCATGTCCATCTTTGGCTACAGCTTTAGGCCAGAGTACCTGGCGATATTTGTCAGTGCTTTTGTGCTGCACGAGCTGGCGCACAAGTTCCTCGCCCAGTTTTACCGCGCGTGGGCGGAATTCAGGCTCATCATGTATGGCGCAGCAATCACGGCGATATCTGCGCTCCCGTTCCTTCCGTTCAAGTTCATAGCTCCCGGCGCCGTCTTTATCAGCGGGTCGATAAGCGAGCGCAGGAACGGCAGGATATCGCTGGTGGGCCCGCTCACCAACATTGTGCTCGGCGCAGGCTTTATGCTCGCATATTATGCGACTGGCTCTGACCTCATGCTGGCAGGGGCGCGCTTTAACGGCTGGATAGCGCTTTTCAACCTGATCCCGTTCATGGGGCTTGACGGCGCAAAGATATTTGCATGGAACAAGCTGGTGTGGGTCCTTGCGCTCGCAGGCTCGGTCGGCCTCTACATTGTCGGAGGCCTCGTGTCCGGCAGGGGCATATTTGGGATCTTTTAGCTCGACTCGCTCTTGTCTCCACGACCCGGGCGCCTGATTGCACGACTCCTGCTTGTGGCGGAAATTCTCTGCAAATAATAATCATCATGCAGGCTGCCCTGAATTCTACCGCGCAGAGGCCCCGCGGGATTTGCACCCGTTTATGCCCTAGCTTTTCCCGCCGCACCTTACCGCGCAACCGCTGCGGGTGATATAAAAGAACAATTATTTTGCCATGTTTCCACTGGAAACACACACTAGCACTTTTGGTAGAAAGGTGTGGCTTCATAAGCGTCGCGCAATCAACCGCATGCACCACTTGTCATCAGCTGCCGGGCTAACAACTGCTTATATACGAACGCGGTGTTAAGAGACCAAATAATGAAAATGAACGTCCTCGTTGCAGAGGATGACCCTAACATGACCAACCTGTACCGCATTGCGCTGGAGGCCAAGGGTCACCATGTCAGGATTACCCAGGACGGAGAGGAGTGCATACGAGTTTACAAAGAAGCGTTTGAAAAGCTGGCAGAGTCGGGCAAAAAACCGTCCAAGTACGAGCCCTTTGACGTCGTCGTGCTGGACTACAGGATGCCCAAGGTCGACGGCCTGGAGGCGGCAAAGGCGATACTGGCACTCAACAGGAGCCAGAGAATAGTCTTTGCGTCTGCCTTTGTCAAGGAGACGCTCAGGGACTCTGTCAAGCACCTGGAGCAGGTAGTGGAGCTGATCCAAAAGCCATTTGAGCCAAAAGTGCTCGTCGACCTGGTCGAAGACACGTCGGCTACAAAGGAGCTTGAGGAGATAAACAAGCTCGTGGCAGACCTCAACACCGACAGCCCTGACGACGAGCAGATAAACGAGCTTTTAGGCATCCTGAAGAGGATACAGAAATCGGGCCTCTAGGGCACCAGGACGGCCGCTGCGACGACAGAGGTCCACAGCCGGCCCTTGTCGCCTGTCGCAGACTGGGTGACGTTGGCCGTCTTTATGATGAGCCCGCTTGACTTGAACAGCTGCTTTCTTTCGTCCCATGCGACCGCAGGGTTAAACGATATGCCCATCGTGGTTGCAAGCATGGTCGCGGCCAGGTCCTCCGCATAGTCGCCGGTGGTCTCCTCGGTCTGGCCAAAAGAGTGGTGCTCTGACAGGTAGCCGTATTTTTCCTTGCCGGCAGGGATTGCGACCCCGACTAACGAGGCGAGAAGGCGGTGGGGCTCGTCTGTCGCACCGCGGGTCATGACCACGAACGTTATCTCGCCCGGCTTTAGCATCTGCGCCCCCTTTTCTTTTGTGACGAGCTTGCATCCGGGCGGCACTATGCTTGACACCGTGACCAGGTTAATGCGCTCTATCAGGGCGTCCCTCAACGCCATTTCAAACGAGCCCAGCTGGTCCTTGTGCCTTCCGACGCCTTTGGTCAGGAAAAAGTATCTCGGAACCACGCTGATAAAGCCGTCCTATAATTATACAGGGTTTCTGGGCAGCCGTACCGTTTTGGGCCATGCAGGTGGTGCATTGCCATGTTTTCACAAAAATATGGAGGGTCGCAGTCACAAAACTGAAGGCCGGCAAAGAAATCGCCACGTAATTGCGTACAGGTGACTATAACGCTTTAGTTCGCGGGCCTGAAACTCTCATCAAGAGTCGGTGGCTAGAACTGGAAATAACCCGGGCAGGTGCTGTCACGCTCCCCCAGAGCGCCCGGGAAATACCGGCAAGCCCCTTGGGTGGTTCATTGATGCCACTGGCCCTTTTACGGCGCCTAGGCGGCCTGGACGTGCTTAGGCTTTTCGACGATGTCGCCTTTCTGCAGGTGCGCTATCAGCACATGCTTTTGCATGTCGCCCAGCGACTCAAATTGCTGGCCGCAGGACCGGCACTTGTATTCTAATTTTCTCATTTCACATTTTATTAGCAAACATCCCACATAAGCCTATTGTAAGCTAAAAAGGGGGAAATGTCCTGTATATCAGGAGTAGACCGTGAAAGCTAGCAACGAGTGGCACTTGCTGTCAAATGAAGCGAAAAAGTTCATTGAATCGACAGACGAGTTCCTGGACGAAGGCGTGAACCCGGGCGGATACTACAAGGCGGTATGGTGCCGCGACGCGTCATACATACTGAAGGACTGGTTCCTGGCAGGCCGGTTTGAGCACGTGATGCAAGAGATACTGTACATATGGTCGCACCAGATAAACGCGGGAGGAGAAAAAATAATCTACGGCAGGGGCTCGCCGGAAGCAAATTACCTGTCGCAGGTTGCCCGGCCCGGGGCCCAGAAAAGGTTCGAAGGCGCGCTGCCGACCACGATATTCCACGGCTTTTCCGAAGTCTATGGCCGGGACCCCGACATCGACTCGACCGCGCTGATGGTTTCTACCACCGCGTGGATCTTTGAGTCGTGCTTAAAGGCGGGGCTGGCGTTCCCGTCGTCTTTCCAGCATGCAAAAGAGTCGCAAGAGCTTGCCGTCTCGTCCGTTGTGTCAAACCCCGAGACGGCGATAGAGTTTGTGGTGCCCAAGATGCTCAGCGCGGTCGACTTCCTTGCAGGAAGAGATGTCGACGGCGACGGGCTGCTCGAGCAGGGCCACAACGAGGACTGGATGGACACCGTGCTCAGGAAGGGCAAGATAGTGTACAGCCAGGCGTGCTGGATACTCGCGCTTGAAAACCTCTCGTCACTCACGTCAGAGCTTGGCATGGGAGGCGAAGCAGGCAGGCTGGCCGCAATGGCGGGGCGGACAAAGGACGCGGTCGAGCAGAAACTGTGGTCAGAGCAGGACGGCGTGTACGTCGACCTGCATGACGAAAGCCCGCACATGGCCCTCACCCAGGACGTCGTGCTCTACCTTATTGCCGTCACCGAAAACAACAGAGCCGCGACCGGCCGGGCCAAGAGCACGCTTGACACCGTCAGGAACAGGATATGGAAGGACAGGTGGCCCCTGGTGACAGAGTCGGCTCTGAAAAAGACCGGCCCCTGGGTCCTCCACCCAAACCAGTACCACAACCACACTTTTTGGCCCTGGATAACGGGGATTGAAATGCTCGCCCGAAGCCGCCATGGCAGGATTGACGAATGCCAGACCCTTTTCTCGATGCTGGCTTCAAGCGACAGCCAGTCCAAGGTGCGCGCGTTCTACGAATGGGTGAACCCCATAACCAACCAGGGGAGCGGGGCCTACCCCTTCAGGACGGGCATCTCGACGATAAGGATCGCTCTATTGGAAATGCTGAACAGGCTGGCCGTCGAGTAGATCGACAAGATCTCTAAAATAGCCCGGAAGCGAGTTGTACGGGTTGCGGTCGCCTTCCCTTTCGACATCGTCGGTTATGTAGAACAGGCCGACGTAGCCCTTGATCTCGGCGACGTATGCAGGATCAAGCGAGGCGACGTTCTTTGAAATAAAAGAAAAGCCTTCAGTAGGATGCGCTGGAAAGTAGGTGTTTTCCTGCAGCTGCAAGGCGGTGGACAGCGCGTCGCCTTCATAGATGGCAAGGTTGTCAAAGACGCCAACGTACGCCTCGGCGGCCTTTGCGCCGGGGTTTGCCCGGACAAACTCCAATCCCTGCGACCGTGAGTAATCTGCGAGCTCCCTGTAGAACGGCAGCTGGCCATCCCCCGAGCCTGCCTGGTCCAGCATTATTCCGTTCACCTGCGGGTACCATGACCTGTACCTGTTGACCATTGCCTTCAAATCGTCAAGGGTCCGGCCGGGGTTCTGCTGAGCATAGTTTGTCGGCACGTACCCAAGGATGTATTCGACCCCGCTTTTTTGCAGCTCTGAAATGGCGTGGGCGTGGGCTGAGTTTTGCCTGTCGCCGGGACCCGACGACGGGTTTACCGTGACCACAAACAATACCGACGGATGGACCTGCTTTGCCTTGAAGAGCGTGTTCCAGACGCCGTCCGGCTTCCACAGGTCAGGATACTTGTAGAGCGGGACATAGATGCCCGGGTAGTCAATGACGGACGCTGACGCAAAGGCAACGGGCGAAAAGGACAGGGGCCTCTCAAAGCTGCCAACGACAAAAGCGCGAAACGTATAGCGGCCAGGGTCGTCAAGTGAAAGGACTGTGCTCACCCTTGTCGACTGCCCCGGCCCGAGCAGGCCGCTGCCCGTGACCAGCCACCGGGTGATGCCGCCAGAGTCACGGGCTTCAAGCACCGCCACGTATTCGCTCAGCGCGTCTCCAGTGTTTGTGACTCCGACTGACATGATGAACTGCGACCCCGGCTTTATCAGCGCCAGGCTGTTGCCGGCCATGTCAGTCACGGCAAGGGACTGGGCCGCCACGACTCGCAAAGGCGTGTCCCCACGGGCCAGCAAGGGTGGCAATTACCATACAGGCTATGACAGGCGACATTGCCACAGTAAGATGTTTGCGCCTAGTTCTATATGCCTATCCGGTAAAGAATAAACCTGCAATGCTTCTGCTTGCCATAATAGCAAGCTGCGAATTTCGTAGGTCAATCCTACATTTGAAGAACATAATATTTTGACATAATGTTTAAAATAAGGCAAGATTATGGCCTATAATGTCATGCTCTTGCCATTCTGTTACTCTCTCCCAAGAATTGGGAACACTAGAAACATAAGATCCGCGTACGAAGTTCTGGCGAACATGCTCATGCTCTGCCTGGAAGGCAACACAAAGGAACGCCTTGCCTGCCGCGCCGAGTTTGACATAGACCGCTATGTCGGCGTTCTGCTTGCCTATGGCCTGCTCAGGGAAGCAGGCGAGTGGCTAGTCGTCACAAGTAAGGGAAGGCTGTACATTACGCACTATGACGTCATCAGAAGGATGCTTGATTGAAGGTTATCCTGCCAGTCTCTTTTGGATGATGTTCGACAGCAGATGAAGCGTGTCACAAGGACAGGGCTCGGTTGCATGCACGTTAATATTTTGCAATAATATTCATAATATTTTGTGCCTGCAAACCTGCAGCTTATAGCCTGAAAAGACATTATCCAATGCATTAGGTGTGCAGAAGGTGTCCCATATACTTCTGCAATCTGCCTACCCCGCCCATTTGGGCGGGGCCGTTTTTCTCCAAAATATGTTATAATAAGGGAGCCGGCAAACTTGTTTCATGAACAAAGGAGGGAACCTGCGCGTGCTCGGGCTGTTGGTGGCCACCGCGGTGTTTTTTGGAGTGACGCTCCTTGGCTCACTTTTCGTAATGATAGTGCTCGTCAACAACATGGACGTGCCCGGCGGAGATGGGCCCAGCTACCTGATGCTTGGCTTGGTTCCGCCATCGATACTGACGCTCCTCCTTTATACAAAGGGCTTTGGCAGGTTTCTATAGTTCTTTCCCAGCTTGCAGAGGCGCGGACTGCATAGTTTGATAAGCAACCCAGTATCACGGATATATCATGGCGGAACTGATTGTCGAGTCGTACCAAAATTCAACGGTAAATGAAATTCTAAGGGATATTGGCATGAAATACAAGATCGATACGAGCAAGGATTTGCTAAAGGCAGACAGCCCCGTGCAGGAGATCAAGTTCAAGTACAGGACGTATTCAGAGTGCGTAAAGATGCTGTATAAAAAGGCCGAGATCTAGATTCAGGTCCTTACTTTCATCAGGTCAATGTGCCCCGTAGTGCAGCCCTTGCCCCCTGCCACATGCGCGTGCAACTGCGCCTTCGCCTCTTTTTCCGGCAGCTTTTCCGTCGAGATGTACCCGCAGTTCCTGCAGACAATGATATAACTCCAGCCGACCAAAAAAGATCATTTTAGGATGACCGGCGCCTCTTAATAAGGCAGTTATTGCAGTGCAGCAAAAAGGCGCGTATATCACATAGGAACCTTTTTGCCAGTGGGCGAGTTGAGCAGCGTCTTTAGCTTGTGCAGGCCATAGCCTGTCTTTGACGATATGGCCAGAGGATGCGGTATAGCCAGGTCCTGGGCGATCCGCCCGACCACTTCTTCCGAACCCAACATGTCGTACTTTGTGAAAACCACGATTACCTTTGACCTGTCCACTTTTAGCTCCTCAAGTACCTGCCAGCACGCCGTGTACTTTATCCTGATGTCCTGCAGGTCTTCAGAGGCGTCGATCAGGAGCAGGATAATATCGGCCGCAAGCGATTCTTCCAGCGTGGACTTGAACGCGTCTATCATGTATGTCGGCAGCCGGCTGATGAAACCGACGGTGTCTGTAAGCAGCGCCTCTTTGTCGTTAAGTTGCAGTGCCCTGGTGGTCGTCGAGAGCGTCGTAAACAGGCTGCTGGAGGTCTCTTTCTGCTCCTGCGTAAGGACGTTAAACAGGGTGGTCTTGCCAGAGCTGGTATAGCCAACGAGGGAAAAGACGGGCATCCCGGTCTTTACTCGTTGGACATGGTAGAGCTGGCGCTTCTTTTTGGCTTCGTCCAGCTTTTCTTTGATAAACGACATGCGCCTTTTCAAGTCGCGGAACTTTACGTCGACCACGTACTCGCCCATGCCACCCTTTCCGGCCCGCTCGTTGCCGGAGGTCAGTTTCGCGTTTTCCCGCACGCGAGGCATCCCGTACTTTATTTCGGCCAGCTCGATCTGCAGTTTTGCCTCCGTCGTCGTGGCCCGGGAATAAAAGATGTCAAGTATTAGCCGCTCCCTGTCGATTACAGGCACGCCGGCCAGTTTTTCAAGGTTGTGTATCTGCCTCGAAGTAAGGCGCTCGTCGACGACTATTTGCTCCGCGCCGGATTCCTTGACAGATTCCTTTACCTCCTCTGCCTTGCCTGCGCCCATGCCGTACTGGGAATGGTTCAGGTACTTTTGGGTAAAGATTTTGACGGTTTCGCGGTCGGCAGAATCTACCAGGCTTTTTGCCTCTGCCAAAGTAAAGCTGTCAGGGTAGGTTACAAGTATTATTTTCTTGTTCAACGAGTCAGGACCAGTCCAGATAATCTTCTGTGATGTATTCGTTCTTGTGTCCCCGCGAGCAGGCGTGGGAGGGATCGTTGTTTGTGGCAGTTGACTTGAAACTGACGGTGCTCCCTTCGGGGACGTAAAGGCCGGGGAATACTTCTCCGCAGGTCTTGCACTTTAGCATCAGCATTGGCATTTAGCATCATCTCGCAGGATAGAAGAATTTCCCACGGATATATTGTACCCAGCTTGCATAAGAATCTTCAAAATTGGCACGTTTCGAGCCGACCTGCGTCTTAGGAGCTACCAGCGAAATGCCTTTGCCGCTGGCGAAAAGTGCTGTTTTATTTCATCCAGCCGGCCTAACGAACTGTCGCTATTTCTGATATCCGAAAAGGAGGAGTGGCACCTGACTTTTTCAAGGAAGAAAATGACCTGGTCTTTGTCAACCCCGTGCTTTATGT
>NZ_JBOGQF010000063.1:0-10153 GCF_050748925.1 Nitrososphaera sp. | reverse complement strand
GTCGTTTTTGAGAGAAGGGCGGAGCGCGCGTATCCTGCTAAGGTTGGCCGAGTGGTTGTACCATGCTATATAACCGGAAGGCGAGCCGTCTGCATCTATCGTGATGCTTGAGAGACGCAATCCGTATGTTATTAACGCCCACCACATTAAAGCCCTCATTGCTCACAAAATGTTTACCAGCCGTTCAACTATGTGAGACAAGCCATCGCGATTTGGCATATTTTTTCATGAAAAACTCGCCGTTCTGGCGCACCACGTTCCTGAACAGGTCAGGCTGCATCTGGAAGGCAGGCGTGTCGGCACGGTAGTGTCCGCAGCGCCAGCATATCCACTCCGTCCAGTTCCCGTCCCTGTACCGGTATACCCGGCCGGGGCATTCAGGGCATGCGTCCATGACACTGTTTTCCGGAAGCCTTTTCTACTTCGCTGCTCAACGATTTTAAATCATTTGGTAGAATTAGTTTAAATCATGCCGTCGAGTCTTTTACCTCACTTGAGCAACGAAGTGACATTATCTCTTCAGGAAAATGAGGTGGCTGCCGGCCAAGAGCTCCACGGCAAGGTGGCGATAAACTATGCAGGGAGGTGGGACAGCGTCGTCATAAACTCGCAGATCGAGAATTCAAGCGACGTGTTTTCCTACAGTTTCCTCAACGGCAAGAAAGTGAACCACCCCTATGCCAGGCTCTCGATATTCAAGGCCGAGCTTAAAGGGTCAACGGCCATCGACTTTGTGGCAAGCACCAAGCATGTCCCGGCCGAGTCGTCAAGCGTAAAGTTCAGGGTGACGCTCATTCAGGAGCACAAAGAGATCTACTCTGACATTGCCTACATCAAGGTAGTAGTAAAGAACTAGGCAAAGTTCTCTATTACTTCGATCTTGCCCTGCATGAATGGATGCGGCTCGCAGTGATAGGGGTATTCGCCTATCTTGGTGAAGGTAAACGTGAATTCAGAGCCGGGCATGACAAACGGCTCTTCCTCGTTTGCAAGCGAGTCAAATTTGCCGTTGATTGCATCGACATACCCATCGTCGGTGGTGACAGTGTGCGGGACGGTGTCGTTGTTCTTCCAGACCACCCGGCTGTCTATGCCTATCGTCGTGCGCGCATCCTTGGGCTCAAAGAACCTGCCGTTGGACTCTAGTGAGGCGCCTTCGATAATCAGGATTTCAAAACTTGATTCAGGGTTCAGGACGTCTTCAGGCAGTATGGGCTTGGCGTTTACCTGAGGGATGTAGACACCCTGATAGTATCCAAGGCTCACCGCAACGGCTACCACAAATGCAATAAAGCTGATGCCGCCGGCGTGACTTGTCATGGAACTGATCTAAACTCCCGGATTTTCACATATAAATTTTCAGATGTCAAGGCCCTGCAGGTCCTTTGACATCCGTCTCTGGCCCCGCGGCGGCCGTCTTGCTTCCAGGTGGAGTGCTTGTGGCTGCTGCCTTTTGCGGCGGCAGTTGCGCGGGCTGCGGTGCAGGCTTTGCCGCAGGCGCCTGCGAAGGCGGAGCGGTCAGCGGCTTTTCTGCAGGTATTGCAGGAGCAGGCTTTGGTGGCGCCTGCGCGGGCTTGGCTGACGGCGGCGTCGGCTTGGGCGGTGGCACCTTGGCCTGTGCCTTGCCATACCTGTACAGGTGGAACATGCCTGCAAACACCAGCATCATTATCCCTATCAGGAACAGGGAGTAGTTCTTCATGCCGTCGAGCATTGCATAGTATGCGGCGATGTTTAGGTAGACCTGGAAGCCAAGGAGCACGACAAGGAGCGCATAGAGCCACTTTTGCGAGAACTCGATGGACGACTTGCCCGCCTTCTTAGGCTGCGCCTTGGCGTTGGCCTCTGCGTGCTTGGCCAGCTTGATCATCATGTAGGTGAACCCAAACGACAGCGGCACCAGCAGTATCATGACCAAGTAAAAGAATATCGGGTCAATGACAAGGCGTTCGAGCAGCGCCTTGGTGCGGTCCGGATCGATGTAGAACCCCCAGTATGTGGTGACAATGATCTGTGCGAGGCTGGTGATACCCACGGCTGTGACGATGGGCCGGTCCTTCCACGAGAATTTCTTATACCTGTCGACGAAGGGGACGAGCAGTAATGCACCGATAAACAGCCCGGGCCACGCGACGCCAGTGACGAACTTGTCGTACATTGTGCGCAAGAATGCGTATAGCCCCGTCAGATACCACTCGGGCACCGTAATGCCGGGCGGCACGTACGGGTCGAAAGGCAGCCCCATGCCAACAGGGAACACGCCGCCCGTAAGCATGATGGCCCCGGATACTGCCATGACCATTGGGACGTCAAATACCAGAAAGCGCGGAAAGTGGACTACCATGAGGCCAAGCAGGGCTATAGGGAGCATAAAGACGTGGAACGTGTAAAAGCGCAGGATAAAGTCGTGGAATCCGGCACCAAAGAACGCTTCGCGCATCTGCGGCCCCAGGATAGGAATGGAATTGGTAAGCGACGCCGCAATCGAAATTGCAAGCTCGGCCCGCTCTGAGAATATGATGTCATAACCAGTGAAAGCCTCCAGGATCGAGAGCACGCCTAGAATGATGCCTGTCACCCACAGTATCTCGTTTCTGATCTTGTACCTGCCAGAGAAGTACTGGTAGTACATGTGGAGGATGGCAAGCATGACCATGCCGTTTGACGCGTGGTAGTGGATGTTGCGTATGTGGAATCCGTACGGGATGGTGTCGTTGATGTTCTTGACGCTGTTCCAAGCCCGGTCAAGGATGGGCTCGTACCACAGCATAAGCAACGCCCCGGTGATACCCAGTATAATGAATACGACGAAGGTGAGCATGCCAAGGAAGCCAAGCGGGCTTACGAACCTTCCGGGGAACGTGAACTTCATCCCCATGAATATAGTTCGCTCTACCCCGGCGTACACCCACCGGAAGAATCTCGTCAGACTGTTTTCATATGTTAAGGAAGCGCCCATATCCAACTATACCGTTCCTATCAGGAGTCCAGACCGGAGGCAGTATCCAGATGTTGCCGCTGCCGTCGACTTCGAGGTCGAGCCTGGGAAGCACATTTGAAGGAGGACCCTGCAGCGATGCCGGGCCGGCAAATGCCTTGCCGGTCATCGGATCATACAGGCTGCCATGACAGGGACATTCTCCCCTCTTGCGGCCTTCTCCGGGAAAGTATTTCCACAGGCACCAGAGGTGCAGGCAGACCATGCTGTATACCCTGAACGCGCTGGCGTCGGTCTTGTCGCCGCCCAACTCTGGCGGGAGCCTGATGAACTGCCACGTGCGAAAGGCCTCCTTGTTCAGGACGGGGTCTTCGCTTTCAGGGTAGATGATTGCCTCGGAGTGGTTAATTTTAAAAGTTTTAACGTTGGCCTGGCTTCCGTCAGGCAGCTTCACCGGCTGCCTCTCGCCCTGGTTGCCGGCGGGGTTTGGAAGGAACTTGCCCCATTCGACAAAAGGCGTAAACGTCATCACAGTGCCGGCAGCCGCCATAAGCTTGAGAAAGTCACGCCGGGACACCTTACCTCCTGTAGCTGGAGGGCTCTGCGCCATACAAGAAAATACGCTAGAATTTAATTAATAAATGTTTGTCCCAATGTGCGCAAGAGGTCAGCGCTTGTCGGTCCAGGGCGTGCCTTCCAGCCGGGCGTACTTCAAGTAGGCAGCAGCTTTGTCGGCGCCTGCCACTTTTGCGTTCTGCATGTTTGCCTCTACAAACACGGTCTGCAGCATGCGCATGTTGGACATGTCTGCGCCCTGCAGGTTGGCCCACATGAAATTCGTTTTTTGCGCGTCCGCGCCGGCGAGGTTTGCGTTCTTCATCTCGGCATACATGAACAGCGTGCTTCCGCAGTTTGCACCTTCAAAGTTGGCGCCGTTCAGGTCGGCCTGCACGAAATTGGCGCCAGACAGGTTTGCGCGGGCAAAGCTGGCGTTTGTGGCAACGATGCCGTTCAGGTACGCGCCCGCAAGGTCCCTGCCTGACAGATCAGCGCCTGCAAAATCAAGCTTGACTGTAAGGTTCTTCATCCTCCACTCGTTGAATTCCTGCACCTTGCCTTCCTGCAGCATTTTTAGCGCTTCGCCGGACATGGCTTTCTGTCCACATGCAACCTCATATATAATTTCAGGGATTCCAGGGGTTGATGCCCTTTTGGAACCTCAGCGCGTCGATGAGCCCTTCTGCGTAGCCGATGCTCAGCACTGCCAGGTCATGGCGCCCCTGCATCAGGAACCGCTCAGAGTCAGAGATGTAGTATTCGGCATTGTCGAGTACTTCGTACATGCCCTTTTTATCTCCCTTGTCGTCATCGCGCAGCACGTTGCGCATCTGTTTCACCGCCTCCTTTGCCTTTGGCGCATATCGCTCTACCATCTGCGCCGATATCCTCTTGATGCTCTTGGCGTTGTCGGCAGGGCCGTCAAGGCTGACTGTCAGCGCCTCTAGCGCCTCCTCTTCCGTAAAGTGGAGCATGCCGGTGATGATGACAGAGTGCGGCCCCGGGCCAAACCCGACGCCGGCAAGCGACTTTATCTTGCCTGAAACGATGCGCTGGTCGTCATCGCCAACCCTCGACGCCACTACTACAAAAGTCTCTTCGGAAAAGACGTGGTGCCGCTGGTCGCGCTCGACATCAAGGAGCATCCGGAATACCTGCCCAGGTTCCAGAAAGAACGCCCCCTTGTCGTCGTGGCTGTACTCGGTCAGCACGAGCGTGTGGGCGCCTGCCAGCAGATTGTCAAACACCGTGTTGTAGACTGAAATCGCCGACTTGGGTTCTGACATCATAGTCACAGTCCGGCCAAACTTGTAAATGTGAAGTCCGCACTCGCCCATTATCGACGCGATGCCGGACGCGCCATGCAGTACGGCAGTTTTTATCGAATTTTTCGCGGCCCGCGCCCGCAGCTCGCTGTGTGTGGTCGCGATGAGCGGATCGCCGTACGTCACCAGTGCTATCTGCTTTTCCTTTGACGCTTCGAGTATCTCCCTGCCGTCCTCTACGAACCACCTCTGCACAGGTATCGCCTGCCTGCCGGTGGCAGAGTTGAGGCCGGAAATGTCGCCGTCAGAAAGCAGGCTCGTGAACCTCTCCACGTAGATGACGTCGCACTTTTTCAGGATGTCTACGGCAGCAAGGCTCAGCCCGCGGTAGCCGTTGATGCCAGTACCCACAAACCAGAGCATGAGCATGGACGCGGTCTGCGCCTATATGATGTTACTTTTTGTTCTGCTTGCGGATGTGGTGTATGCGCGACATGTGGAAGAGCGCCCTGCCGAATACCTCGATGCTCGACACGTACTCGTCCACGTTGACGCGCTCGTCAGCAGTGTGCGAGGCGTGCGGGTCGCCAGGGCCGTACGTGACAACCGGTATCTTGAAGGTGTTGCCAAGGACGTTCATGTCGCCGGTGCCGGTCTTTCTCAGCAGCGTCGGGCGCTGTTTGCGCACGTCCAGTATGCCAAGCGACAGGGCGCGCACCAGGGGCGACGAGTGGTCGGCCTCAAACGGATCGGTCCTGTCCTCTATGCGATACGTTGCTTTCATCCCCTTCTCCTTGGCAGTCCGGGTTATCACGCCGTCGACGGTATCAAGGACGTTCTGACACGTGGTTATCGTCGGGATTCGCATGTCTATCGTTATCTTGCATTTTTGCGGCGTCACGTTGTGGCTCGATCCACCGCTTATCTCTGTGAGGGTGCAGCTGATCGAGTTTGCCTTGCTCTCGGCAGTCCCCACTCGCTCGATCTCTGATTTTATCGCCTTCCAGAAATCATACATTTCCTCTACAGAGTTGCGGGCAAGCCATGGAGCGCTTGCGTGCGCGCTGTCGCCCACGTCGCAGGTGAGCCGAATTGCAAGCCTGCCCTTGTAGGCAATTGTGATATTGTCGATGCCGGAAGGCTCGCCAAACATGGCATAATCGACGCCAATCTTGCTCTTTACCAGTTGCTTGACTCCGGCGGCGTTGCCCTCTTCGTCGACCACGCCTGCAAATATCACGGTGCCTGCCTGCTTTGGGAACTCGGACGCCGCGAGGAGCATGGCTATCAGCGGCGCCTTGGCGTCAGATGCCCCGCGGCCGTACAGGTAGCCGTCTTCGATGCGCACCGGCACTTGGCCCGGCACCGTGTCCATGTGGCCGCAAAGCAGTATGCGCGGCTCGCCCGTGCCTTTTGTGGCGATGACGTTGCCCACGCTGTCGATGTTGACCTGCTCAAATCCGAGCTCGTTTGTGCACTTGTCCTTTATCATGTTGGCAAGGGCGGCTTCCGACCTTGACGGCGTATACATCTCTAGCGCCTTTTGCAAAAGCTCGACCGCATAGTTTGGCGATACCAATTCGGTTACCCTTTATTCAGAGCAAAGGCATAATCAACCATTATCCCCGGGACGTCCACGCCGGTTACCCGGACGGTATTCTTGAATTCGGTAGTGTTATTCACCTCGTGCACCATCAGGCCGTCCTTGTTACTCTCCATCAGGTCGACGCCCACTATCTGGCCGCCGACTGCCTTTGTTGCCTTTATGCAAATGTCTTCAAGATCCTTTGTCACGGGGCAGACCTCCGCCCTGCCACCGAGTGCCATGTTGGTCTTCCACTCGCCGTCGCCAGAGTAGCGGTAGATGGCAGCTACCACATTATCACCGACGACGATGGCGCGTATGTCCCGGGGCGGGCGCTGTACAAACTCTTCAAAATAATAGACGTGGTAAAGCGGGAACATGTGCTCGCGGTCCTCTATCACTGCACGCGCGGCGTCTTTTTCCCGGAGCAGGCCTATCATCCGGCCCCAGCTCCCGACCACGGGCTTTATCACTGCGGGATAGCCAAACTCTTCAAGTGCAGCTATGGCCGAATCTTCTGAAAACGCGGCCACCGCTTTGGGCGTCCTGACTCCGGCCTTTTCAAGTATCATGTGCGCAAACAGCTTGTTGCCGGTCATGCTTGCCGCCTGCAGTGGGTTTATGACATGCGCGCCGAGACCCTCGAGAGCCGCCGTGGCGTGAAGGCTCTTGAAATAGGAGACAGAGCGCTGCAGCACTATTTTCCCTTCATAGCTTTTTTCGCCATTCAGGCTGATGTGGAGGTTCTTTATGTCGATGTTTTCAATGTCTACGCCCTTTTTCTTGGCAGCCTCGTACAGAGACTTTTCTTCCCACCGTATGGTATCATAGAGGATGGTGAGGGAGCTCCCCGTGCCAGCTCACTGACCCCAGTCTTCGCCGACAACCTCTGCCGGTTTTATGCCAAAACCGTTTTCGGCCTTGGTCAGCTCGTAGCTTGCACCGCAGTCCGGGCAAGTCACTATCTCGCCTTCTATCGAGTCTGCAGGCACCTTGATTTCCGCATCGCATTCTGGACAGTTGACCATTATTCCTTCGACCCTACCTTCATTGGCGCGTCATTAAGTATCTTTCTCTCCAGCCTGTCGTCAAGGTATAGCTCAAGTATGTCGCCCATGCGCAACTCCTTCAGTCCCTTGGCCAGCTGCTCTGCTTCGCGCTTGCCTGTCTCCAGGCCGAGCAGAGAGAGCAGGTAGGCGGCGCCATTCTTGCCGGCAAGTTCGCCAAACACTATCTTTCTGCGGTTGCCCACGGCCTTTGGCTCCAGGATCTCGTACGCGGCGGGGTTGCGCAGTATGGCGGCAAGGTGCGTGCCGGCCTTGTGCTTGTAGGCGCTGTCGCCCACTATCGGTTTTGACTCTGGTATAGGCAGGTCGGTGTATTGAGATATCGTCCTTGACAGGTCGCGCAGCATGTGGAGGCGCAGCTCGTTGTTTGACTTGTAGATGAGCGACAGCGCGACTGCCGTCTCTGAAAGCGACGGAATGCCGGTGCGCTCGCCAAAGCCGTCTATCGTGGTATGAATCTGGTCGGCGCCGGCCTCGCAGCCTGCCAGCGCGTTTGCCAGAGCAAGCCCCACGTCGTTATGGCAGTGGACGTCAAGCGCGGATCTTGAATTGTCGATGTGGTCGTGCACCATCTTTACCAGCTGGTACATTCCCCTGGGGCGCATTATCCCGACAGTATCCGGAATGCTTATCCTTTCAATGCCGCGCTTGTTCATCTCCTTGCACATCTCTATCAGGAATTCCGGCTCTGTCCTGCTCGCGTCTTCCATCGTAAAACGAGACTTTAGCCCGTGCGCCTTGATATAGTCTGCAACTTCGAGGGCGCGGATCTTGGCCTCCTCCCGGCTTATCTTTAGTTTGGCCGCCAGGTGTATGTCAGAAATGCCCATGTAGGTTGCAACCCACGTCGCGCCGCAATCTATGGCAATGTCGACATCCGACTTGATCGCCCGTACGTGAGCTACGATATCTGCCCTTAATCCTTGCTTGATTATTGTCTTTGTCGCCTCTACATGATCCGGCGAAACGACAGGGCTTATCTCGATCTGGTCAACGCCAAAAGAGTCGAGCATCCACGCTATCTGGATCCTCTGCTTTATCGTGAATGCGACGCCGGGGTGCTGCTCGCCCTCCCTGAGCGTGCTGTCAAGTATCCTCACCTTTCTGCCGGACGTCGCGGCGTCCTGGCCCCCCATCCTGTTATACAGGTGTGCATAATGATTCGGGTCGTCTGATTTTAGCGACATTTCTGTTATTCATAGCATTATTCGCACACGATATAAACTTTATCGCAACTAAAACAGCGACTTTCGTAGCCTAGATTAGCAAGAATCGCTAATTTCAGACCACTTGGCCACGAAAAACATCTGCAGCAGAGCAAAAAGGTGCGACAACGGTCGCGTAATTATGAAGACAGATAGCTGTTGACGGTTTTCGCCAGGCCGTCGAAGGAGCCTTGCACGAATTTCGCTCTCTTTTTGACGCCCAGCTCATACCCGGCAAGTTTTGACCTTCCTGCCTTTATCATCTCATCCTGCTCTTTCGGGTTTGGCGAGCCTGCGGACCTGCGGAGCTCTATCGACCTTTCAGGCGTCATTTCCTTTACAACTTGTGCCAGTTCTGCGCCGGTCACTTTTGCCTTGGCCTGCTTTAGCACGGCTGCTATTTCCTTGGCGTCTAGTTTTGACAGAGGAATGTTTTTCTCGGCTGCCTTGCCGACGAGCGCGCCCACTATTTTGTGCGCGCTGCGAAAGGGCGTGCCTTTTATCACCAGCTGCTCGGCAACGTCGAGCGCGATGGCATAGCTGTTTTTCGACACTTCAAACATCCTTTCCTTGCGGACATGGAGAGTCCTGACGACTCCGTCCATGACCCGGACTGTGTCAATGGCTATGGACGACGCCTCGAATAGCTGCGGCTTCAAGTCCTGCAGGTCGCGGCTATAGCCGGACGGCAGACCCTTTGTAATGCCGAGCACGGCCACCAGCTTGCCGGCCACCATGGCGGCTTTGGCGCGCGTCAGCTCTAGCGGGTCGGGGTTCTTTTTCTGGGGCATCGCGCTTGACGTAGAGCTATACCGGTCTGCAAGCTCGATAAAGCCAAACTCGGTGGTGGACCAGAGGATGAAATCTTCCGCCATGCGCGCAAGCGTGCCGGTCAGTATTGCAAGCGCCGCCATGTATTCGAGAAAAGAGTCCCGAGACGTTGTGGCGTCTAGAGAGTTTTTCACAAGGCCGTCAAAGCCCAGAAGGACCGCGGTGCGCTTGCGGTCAATGTCGATGCTGGTGCCGCCGATGGCGCAGGCACCGAGAGGCGACTGGTTTATCCGGCCAAACGTATTGTAGATGCGCTCAAGGTCCCGGGAAAGCGCGTCCGCGTATGCAATGAGGAAGTGGGAGAACGTCCCCAGCTGGCCCTGCTGCAGGTGTGTATAGAGCGGCATTATGGCGTCCTTGTTCTCTGCAGCCCTCTTTAGCAGGCCGCCTATGAGGTCAATTATAGAGGAGCACAATTCGTTAATGTCGTCGCGCACCTTCATGCGTATGTCAAGGACCACCTGGTCGTTTCTGGACCGGGCAGTGTGCATCTTGCCTCCTGCGTCCATGCCGGCAGTCTTTATCACAAAAGCTTCAAGCGCCTCGTGTATGTCCTCCGCGCCCTCGGCGTCTATTGCGCCGGGATTCTTTTTCGCCCCTTCAAGCGCAGAGAGAATCTTTTTCAGCTCTTGCAGCGTGATGTGGCCCTTCTCGTGAAGCATTACCGAGTGGGCCTCGCTGCCCACGATGTCGTAGTAGAGTAT
>NZ_JBOGQF010000062.1:0-10553 GCF_050748925.1 Nitrososphaera sp. | reverse complement strand
CCACATACAGGCGCATGATCCTGCTCGTCTTAGTGTCTGCGGCCGGCTCTGTCGGCATCCTCAACCTGTTTGGGCCAGAGGTGATAAACTATTTCAACGGCACCGAAGACAGCCTGGAGGTGATGCGCTACGCGTCAATAGGCAACGTTGCCCTGTCTCTCTTTACCGCAAACGCGCTCGTCATGATGTTCCTCAACAGGGCAAAGATTCCTGCGATCCTGGCCATAGCCGGCGCAGTGCTCACGATGGCGCTTGGGGCGTTCCTGGCTCAGGAAGGGTTCGAGGACATCGCCCTTGGCTACGCGACAGCGTGCGCGGCCGCCGCGGGCCTTTCATTTGCCGGGGTCCAAAAGATACTGAAGGGCACCCCCGTGGCAAACCTGCTTGCAAGGTACAGCTGACATGATGGAGAGGCTCGCGCAGTTTTTCCAGCCTGGGCTATCGTGCTCGCACGCGACCGGCGTCTATGTCCCGCTCTATGTCTATCCGTCCGGGGCCGGCATGGGCGAGTACGAGAGGGTCGTCAGGGCAAAGCTGGCGCACCCCGGCGTCCCCGTGGTCGTGGCGATAAACCCGTCCAGTGGCGCCGGCGGCTCCAGAGACGCCAATTACGAAAGGGCTGCAGGCATGCTGCGTGGCGCCGGCATAACCGTCCTTGGCTACGTCTACACTTCGTGGGGCCGCAGGAGCATAGGCGAGGTCGCCTCAGAGGTCGGCAGGTATGCCTCGTGGTACGGAGCCGACGGGATAATGATAGACGAGTTCTCGACAGACGTCAAGATGGTAGGCTATTACCGCAAGCTGCGGCTGTACGCAAGATCGCTTGGCATGGCCTTTGTGATGGGCAACCCCGGCACGGACATACCTCCGCAGTACATCGGGGCGGCTGACAACTTTATCATATATGAAAACGCCGGCCTGCCAGACGCCAAGTGGCTCGGCGGGTGGCACGCGGGCCACGACCGGAAAAACTGGTCCTGCTGCTCTTACGGCGTCGACGGGCTTGACGAAAAAGCAATAAGGGGGGCTTCAAAACACCTTGGGCTGCTATACGTGACTGACGACGGGCTGCCCAACCCTTACGACTCGCTCAGCAGCCACCTTGAAAAGATGATGGCCGTGCTTGACCCGGCGCAGCAACACGGTTAAACGTATCTTGGCGTGTAGATATGTCATAGTATTTTCTTTTGCAAGTATCTTAGAAAGCGCCGCTCCAGAAGCTCTTTAAATCATTCTTCTCTGGCAGCTCCGAATTGAAAATGGGACTCAATTCAACAGCAACCGCAATAATGGGGATTGCGTTGATGGTGCTGTTGGCAGGCTCTGTGGCGCAGCCGCTTATGGCTGACGCCCAGTCGTCAAACAGATTAACCGTGAACGCCTATTCCATGTCAGGTGGAGCGCCGCTCAGCATGTGGGCGACCATCCAGTCTGGCGGAACTACAATCAAGACAGGGTTCACACCCTTGACCATAACTGGTACCACCGGCGCAACATACGTAGTCAGCGTGAGCAACTATGGCAGCTATGCATTTGACCACTGGGGAAACGGCAGCACCGGCAACCCGAGATGGGTGACCCTCTCTGGCGACACAACTGCAACGGCGCTTTACAAGACCGGCTCTACAACTACTTCACCCACTACTTCACCCACCAGCATACAGACACTCATACCAAAGACCGGGGCGTTTGTGGCGCTCTATATGTACCCTGGAAGCACGGGTGACGATCACTGGCAAAAGGTCTATGATGTCAAGAGGGCGCACCCGTCAGTGCCGATAGTGGCGGTCTTTAACCCGTCAAGCGGGCCGGGCTGGTCTGACAGCAGCACCATTTCAAACTGGGTCGACAAGCTCCGGAGCGCAGGCGTCATCATGCTGGGCTACACATACGACGACTATGGGACGCGGTCATTGTCCTCGCTCAGGGCAGATGTTGACAAGTACAAGAACTGGTACAACGCCGACGGCGTGTTCATCGACGAGTTCACCAACAAGGTGGGCTACGAGAGCCACTACCGCGACGTGACCAACTATGCCAAGTCGGTAGGCATGAAGATGACCATGGGCAACCCGGGGACTGACGTGCCAAGGAGCTACATTGGGACTGTCGACGTCATCAACATCACCGAAGGGAGGGGCTACATGCCGATCTCGTGGCTGCAGTACTGCATCGGCTGCTCGGGCAGCGGCTGGCACGACGACTATGACAAGCGCAACTTTGCGTACATCCGGTACGACATAAGCTGGCTTGACACGTCGTTTGTCAACAACTCGGCAAACTGGGTCGGCCTTATGTACATCCACACCGGCAACGACTCTAACGGAAGATGGTTCACGGTGCCGCACTACTTTGACGAAATGGTAGCCGAACTCGACTAGCACGTGGGCGCTTTTTTAGCCCTTAATTTTTTCGTTTTAATCTTCTAAAAAATTTCTATATAGCCAGACCAGCGCGAGCCACAAGTTGCCAATTAAATGAAGAAAAAAAGCCACTCCGTGCGGGAAAAGTGCGCAACAGACCGAGCACAAAGCCAATTTAAGTGACATACATTTTCCAAATAACCGCTCATTACTGGTCAGTAGCCTTTCATAATAAAAAAATGCATGTTAAGGAAGCGAAAATGGAACATTTGTTTAATCACGGATTTGAAATACCGGATGCAAAATCGGCCGCGTTTTTTACATTAACACGGAGTGAATCATTTTGAACATTCTGAGCATAGGCGCCCATCCTGACGACATCGAACTTGGATGCGGCGGGACCCTGATAAAGGCCGCAAGGGAAGGCCACAACGTGTTCATGTACGTCCTGACGAGAGGCGGCGCCTCCGGCGACCCTGTAGAGCGGACGCACGAGCTGATAACCTCTGCCAACTTTGTCGGCGCGGAAAAGCTGTGGGTCGACAACTTTGAGGACACCAAGATAACCGTGTCAAACAAGCTGATAAACCACCTGGAATACTTTATCCACAAGTCAAACCCTGACATCATATTCACGCATTCCGCCCAGGACTATCACCACGACCACCGCGCAATCGCCGAGGCGACCATGGAGGCTAGCAGGTTCAGCCAGAACGTCCTGGCATACGAAGTACCGATAACAAAGACGTTCAACCCGCAGGTGTACTATGACATTTCAGACGTGATGGAAGACAAGCTGGAGCTCATCAAGGTGTTCTGGTCGCAGCGCAACAAGCTGTTCACAAGGACCAACGCGGTAAAGGGCCTTGCCGAGTACCGGACGTTCCAGAGCCGGCTCAACACCCAGCTCACCGCTGTAGAGTCGTTTGAAGTTGCCAAGATGTGCCTCGGCAAGGACTTTGAGCCGGTCAAGCTCCCGCAGCAGCCTCTGCCTGAAACCATTTCGCGCAACGTAGAGCTGGACGACATCATCGAGCACAGCGGCAAGGAAGCCAAGCAGACAATCGCCGAAAATGGCCTTGGCATGCAGTATGACAGCCTGCTTCACAGGCATGGCGAGTGACAATGCGCGGCACGTGGAGGATGGGCAAAGAGTGGGACGCCTCATCCATCGTGTCGGACCTTGAGCGGGGCTACCACACCGAGGGGCCGCAGCGCGCGGTGACGGGCGTATCATCAATCCTCGACGCAGGAGAAGACGACCTCGCCTTTTGCGCATGGGACGATGAAAAAGGCATCTCGTCGATCTCCAGCTCCAAAGCCGGGATAATACTGTGCAAGAGCACCCTGAAAGGCAGGGCCACAAACCCGCGCTCGCAACTGGTCTTTCTTGACAACCCCCGCTTTGTGTTCGTGCATTTCGTAAACAGGGCGCGCAACATGGCAGCCGCACGGTCCATATCTTCAAGCGCGGTGATATCGCGGTCTGCCAAGATGGGGGACAACTGCCAGGTGGGGTCCTTTGTCACGATAGGGGACGGCTGCACCATCGGGAACAACGCCGTCATCGAGGACAGGGTCACCCTGAAGAACTGCTCGATAGGCGACAACTGCGTGGTGCAGAGCGGGGTCGCGATAGGCTCTGAAGGCTTTGCATACGAGCGCGACCCTGGCGGCCGGCTCGAGCGCTTTCCGCACCTGGCAGGCGTCATAATAGGCAACGAAGTCGAGATATCTGCTAACGTCTCTATTGCAAGAGGCTCGCTTACCGATACGCTCATCGGCGATGGGACAAAGCTCGATGCGCTGGTGCATATTGCGCACAACGTCCGCATCGGCACCCGCTGCCAGCTCGCGGCTGGCACCATCATAGGGGGAAGCACGCAGGTAGGCGACTCGTGCTGGACTGGCCTCAACTCTACTTTGAAAAACACCATCAAGGTGGGCAGCAGGGTCCTGGTAGCCGCAGGGGCCTGCGTCATAGGCGACGTTGCTGACGACGACGTCGTCGCCGGCGTCCCTGCCAAGTCTATAAAGCAAAAGGTCACGACCGGCGAGCTGTACCTCATGACTGGAAGGCAGGCCGGGCAATCCTGAACCAGCTTCTCGTTTTGCGTGTCCCCGAAATAATTCTGCAACGTTGACCGGATTAACCACGCGCAAATCCAAAAATGACTTACCGCATTAAGCCAGCCAGCAATGGGCTGGGCATGTTTCTTTTATTGAAAATTATAGAAGATAGTCAGGTAATATGATGCCACCAAGTACAATAGCATGCAGGGATGTCCTAACATGCTGATAGAGGAGCAACACGGCAAGTTGGACACGAAATCTGTTTCACGCCAGGAAATCATCAAAGAACTTGAAACGCTGGGAATCAACGCTTCATCCTTCCACCAGCTGTCGATAAACGAGCTGCAGGACCTGCTTAAGACGGTCATGCAGATGGTCAACGACTCCAAGCAGAGGAAGAGAAACGCCAAGCGCGGCGACAAGGAGCAGACCCCCGTACTGTCGCCAGTGGACAAAAAGATACTAAAGACGCTGCTGTCGTCGACCGGCGAGATATCTTCATTGACGCTTTCGCGAGAACTCGACATACCGCTTTCAACCGTGCAGCGCCGGAGAAAGAGGCTGGAGGCTGACTTTCTCGAGGCGTCATATTCTCCCAAGCTTGAAAAGCTGGGCTGGAGGGTTGCGATGCTGTTTGTCCACACCGAAAAGGGCAACACGATAGGGGTCGGCAAGGAGATACTCTCATGGAAGGACTCGACTGTCCGGGTGTGGAGGGCGATAGGCGCCGAGACCACCGACATCATAACCGAGGCGATATTCAAGGAGAACAAGGACCTCATGGACATTATCGAGCGCGTCAAGGCCATCAAGGGCGTCACAAACATCTCTTGGATAGAGCTCGTGTCGACGCTGGGCAAGAACGACCAGTGCTTTGAGTCGATAATCGACAAAATGTGAGCGCCGCCGCAAGGCCACCCACATTCAAAGTATCTCCCGATTCTTGCTTGTTAAAACCATTATGTAACAGCTACGTGTTGCGCGTTGGCGATTTTTAATAACAATTCTGACCGTACTGCTTACCTATTCAGATTCTATTATAGGAACTATTGCTTAAAGAAGAAATAGGAAACAGGAGCAGGGAGGAGATAATCGCCGAGATACTCACGACGCTGCTTGAACCGCAGATCAAGACCATGATCATGTACAAGTCAAAGCTGAGCTACTCCCAGCTAAAGTTCTACCACAGGCTGCTGCTGGACAAGGGCCTTATACGCGAAGACTCGGGAAAGTGGGTCATTACAGAAAAGGGCATCGCCTACCTCCGGGCGTACGAAGTCATACACCAGCTGCTCAACACCCCACGCCAGGTTGCCGAACAGCGAATCGTCTAGCGGCGCCTCTCCTTTTCTTTCATTTTTCAAGCATTTCTGGCCGCGATGCCCGTTTCTGATGCTGCTTTTCGCAGGCGCACTTCAAGACTGCCGGCATCTTCGCATTAGAACCTGACTACATAGCCATAAAATACCCCCCTGTCCCAAGCTGGAGCATGAACAAGATTGTTGCCCTGGCGGCCGCGGCGGTGTCTGTAGCGGCTATAATTTCACTCGTCGTCTTTTTTGTCTTCCCTGCCCGACCTGCCGGGCCGGAGCCGTTACCATCGCCCGTGTCAGTGTCGTCGCCGGAAGACATGCCAGAATTTGCCGACGCGAGCATAAAGGCCGAGCCGGTCGCAGACGGCTTTGCGTTCCCGACTAGCATGGCGTTTGTGGGCAACGACGCGCTGCTGGTGACAGAAAAAGAGACTGGCGCGCTGTACCTGATGTCTGCCGGCACAAAGACGCAGGTGCTAAAGATGAGCGTGAGCAAGGGTGCCGAGCAGGGGCTTTTGGGGGTCGCCGTCACCGGCGCGCCAGGCGGATCGAAATACGTTTTCCTCTACCTCACCGAGTCAGACTCGAGCGGTAACGCGCTTGGCAACAGGATCTATCGCTACAACTGGGACGGAAAGGCCCTTACTGACCAGACGCTCGTGCTGGAGTTGCCGGCGGCGCCGGGCCCGATACACAACGGGGGCAAGCTTGCAGTCAGCAGCAAGGGCGAGCTGTTTGCAGTCATCGGCGACGTCAACAGGCAGGTTGAGGGTCCCCTTACAAACGAGCAGGCAGGCGAGATAGACGACACGTCTGTTATCGTGCGCATGGACCTGGACGGCGAGCCGCTTGCCGACAATCCGTTTACGAGCTATGGCAAAAGGTCCCTCAGCTACTACTACGCATACGGCGTCAGGAACAGCTTTGGGATGGACGTCGACCCAGTTACCGGCGTGCTGTGGGCCACCGAGAACGGCCCCGACCAGTACGACGAGATAAACGTGGTGCAGCCCGGCATGAACAGCGGCTGGAAAAAGCTCACTGGCCCAATCGACAGGTCAGACGTAGCGGAAAGCGACCTGACATACCTGGAAGGTGCCGTGTACAGGGACCCCGTGTTCAGCTGGAAGAGCTCGATAGGCGTCACCGACATCGAGTTCATATCAACGGACAAGCTGGGCGAAAAGTACCGCAACAACGTCTTTGTGGGCGACTATAACGCCGGCAACCTCTACTACTTTACCGTCGACGGCAACAGGAACGGCGTCGAGACGGGGCAGTCAGATCTTGCGGACCTCGTTGCCGACAGCTATGGCGAGTCGCTGTTGGTCCGGCTGGGCGCATTTCCAAACGGGATAACAGACATCGAGACCGGGCCTGACGGGTACGTCTACGTCCTCACGTTTGGCGGGCAGGTATACAGGATAGTGCCTGCAAGCTAGTCGCCGGCGCGCTTGTAGTCCAGAACCATCTTGACAAACTGCCTGTGCATTCTGGCGTCACCTGCAAGCTCGGGGTGGAAGGCGGTCCCGATGATGTTCTTTTGCCTGACTGCCACTATCTTGTTGGCGTGCCTTGCAATTACTTCGACGTCCTTGCCCGCCTCGCTCACGGCCGGCGCCCTGATGAACACGCCCTTGAAGGGGGCCTTGCCGAGGGCGTCTATCGTCAAGTCCGCCTCAAACGAGTCGTTCTGCCTGCCAAAGGCGTTGCGCTCGACTGTGACGTCGAGGTTGCCTATCGTCTTTTGCTTTGTCTCGCCCACGACACGGTCAAACGCCCTCTTTGAAAGCATTATCATGCCCGCGCAGGTGCCGAGCACCGGCATGCCGTCTGCGATGCGCTTTTTCAGCGCGGGCAGCGAGCTCTGGATGGCTGCAAGGGAGCTCTGCACGGTGCTCTCGCCTCCTGGCAGCACAATGCCGTCGACGCGCTCTATCTCGTCCGGGTATCGCACGAGTTCCACGCTGCCTTTTACGCCCAGCTCGTCCATCGCCTGTTTTGCGGCCGCGACGTTTTCCTCAATGTCGCCCTGAAAGCCAAGTACGCCTATTGTAATTTTCTTCAAGCCGACTGCCCCCTCTCCTGCATGCGGAGCTCTAGGTTCTTGGTGTCAAGGCCCAGAAGCGACTTTTTCTCGTCGACCATCTTTTGTGCCTCCATGACTATCCTGGCGTCGTCGTGGAACGTGGTGGCAAGCACGACGGCCCTTGCGCGCTGCGCGGGGTCGTCTGACTTGAATATCCCCGAGCCGACGAACACTCCGTCGCACCCGAGATTCATCAGAAACGCCGCGTCTGCCGGGGTAGTTATGCCCCCTGCCGCAAAGTTGACGACCGGCAGGCGCCCAAGGCGCGCCGTCTCTTCTACTATGGCAAACGAGACCTTCATCTCTCTCGCGGCTTTCATCAATTCCTGCTTGTCGTTATCCTGGTAGTGCGACCGGATCCTCCGTATCTCGTTGTTGACCATGCGTATGTGCGTTACCGCCTCTGCGACGTTGCCGGTGCCCGGCTCGCCTTTTGTGCGGATCATCGCTGCGCCTTCCTCTACCCTCCTCAGCGCCTCGCCGAGGTTCTTGGCGCCGTTGACAAACGGCGTGGTAAAGTCCCATTTCCATATGTGGCGCTCCTCGTCCGCTGGTGTAAGCACTTCGCTCTCGTCTATCATGTCCGCGCCGGTGATTTCGAGCACCCGCGCCTCGTCGATGTGTCCGATCCTGCACTTGGCCATCAGTGGAATTGTGACCGCGTCCATTATCTCCTCGATTACCTTTATGCTGGCAGTCCTTGCCACGCCGCCTGCCTTTCTCACGTCGTACGGGAGCTTGTCAAGGACCATCACTGCTACTGCGCCAGCCTCTTCCGCAATCCTGGCCTGCTCGACGCTCGTGACGTCCATGACTACGCCGTGCTTTTGCATGTGCGCAAATCCGCGCTTTAGCAGAGTAGTGCCGCGAACCCTCTGGGCATCCTGCTCAACCCTGATGCCCTTTGCCCCCTCTTCGCTGGCGACAAGCGATATGGTCATGCAAGCCGGAACGTCGAAACGCTCTATATAGATATTGTTCTACGGCCTGTGCTCCGCAATGGCGTCAAGGCTCGACCCTGCAGTCTCTATCAGGTACGGCACCGTCCCCTCGTATGCGTCGACCCAGTTGAAGGTCTTTTGGCTGTCGCCAGAGCGCACTGTGAGCCTGTATTTCGTGTACTCGTCGATGCCGCCTGCAACCTCGAGGTAATCGGTGCGCGGTATCTCTATAAAGCCAGTCTCAAGTATCAGGTCCCTTAACTTGCGGTAGTCGTCGCCGCTCACCGTGAATCGCTCCTCGACCGGCAGGATCTTTAGTCGCGGGTCAGTCTCGGAATATGTCGCCGAGCCGTCATTTGAAATGCTCAAAAGCTCGACCTTTGTCGCCACAAAGTCGTTCCCTATTTTTGAAAGGCGCTGCTTGGAATAGTCGATTTCAAGGTCGCCGGCAACAGGCTGCTGCGTGGCGCTTGGCAGCGCTATCAATACTGCCATCGCGGCGACTATGCCGATGATGACAAGGGCGAACTTGTTCAACCCTGCTTTTGCCGCTGGCCCTGTATTAAAAGATAAGAAAAAGAGATATAGGCACAGGAGGCGAATTTTCATTGCATGTCAGTCGAGATAGAGACGACGCCCGGGCTCGCAGGCAGGGTCTATGCCAAGCTCGAGGCCAACGTCGCCAAGTTCAGAAAGGTCGCCGGCAGGCCACTGACGCTTTCAGAAAAGATATTGATAGGCCACCTTGACGGCGACGTTTACGCCCCGGAGGCAGGCAAGAGCTATGTATTTCTGGACCCGGACAGGGTCGCGCTGCAGGACGTCACGGGTCAGATGACTATACTCCAGTTTGCTCAGGCAGGATTGAAACGCGTAAAGGCGCCGACGACGGTCCACTGCGACCACCTGATACAGGCCAAGGTCGACGGCGCGACTGACACGCGGTTTGCAATAGTGCAGAATAACGAAGTCTTTACGTTTCTAGAGTCTGCGTGCAGGAAATACGGCATCGGCTTTTGGAAGCCGGGCGCCGGGATTATCCACCAGGTGGTGCTTGAAAATTACGCTTTCCCCGGCGGCCTCATGATCGGGACGGATTCGCACACGCCAAACGCCGGCGGCCTTGGCATGCTGGCCATAGGCGTCGGCGGGCTCGACGCGGCAGAGGTGATGGCAGGAATGCCGTGGGAGCTGCTGTACCCAAGGCGCATAGGCGTCTACCTGAAAGGCGAGCTGACCGGCTGGGCCGCGCCAAAAGACATCATACTCTATGTCGCGTCGAAACTTACCGTGTCGGGCGGCACGAACGCCATCGTGGAATATTTCGGCCCCGGCGCAAAATCAATAAGTTGCACGGGCAAGGCCACCATAACAAACATGGGCGCCGAGATTGGCGCTACCTGCTCGGTATTTGAATACGACGAGCGGATGGAGGCGTATCTGCAGTCGACCGGCAGGGGCGAGCTGGCCAGGCTTGCCAACGCGCACAAGCCGGTCTTGACGCAGGACCCGGAGGTAGTGAGCGACCCGTCGAAATACTTTGACCAGGTGATCGAGATCGACCTTTCAAAATTAGAGCCGCACGTCGTTGGCCCCCACACGCCAGACCTTGCGAGGCCGATATCAAAGCTAGCGGAGGAGGTAAAAAAGAACAACTACCTCGACGGCATTTCAGTCGCGCTCATTGGCAGCTGCACCAACTCTTCGTACGAGGACATGTCGCGCGCCGCAGACATTGCCAGGCAGGCCAACGAGCACGGGGTATAGACCAGGG
>NZ_JBOGQF010000061.1:0-10714 GCF_050748925.1 Nitrososphaera sp. | reverse complement strand
CTGCAGGGATCGTCAAGACGCTGGACCTAAAGCGCCCCATATACAGAAAGACCGCGGCATACGGCCACTTTGGAAGGGATGAGCCGGGCTTTACGTGGGAAAAGACCGACAAGGCGCCGCTCCTAAAGTAATGCTAATGTAATGTCCACTACCTACCATTCAGGATTGAAAGGCAGGGTAGCGGTAGTGACCGGCGCCACCAGGGGCATCGGTTTTGAGATTGCAGGCGAGCTTGCCGCAAGGGGTGCCACGGTCATGGCCTGCTCGCGCCATCTTGCCAGCGCGGAAAAAGCCGCCGGCAAGATTGGCAAGAACGCCCATGCCGGCGCCGTGGACATTTCAAGTACTGCAAGTGTCCGCGACTTTGTGAAAAAGGCGGTCAAGGATTTTGGCGCCATAGACATCCTTGTCAACAACGCCGGCTATCCGTTTGACCGCAAGGCATGGTACAAGCAGTTTCATGAAACGACAGACGAGGAGGCAAACGCCGTCATCGAAGTCGACCTCAAGGGCACCTTCCGGATGACGCGCGCAGTCATTCCAATAATGGTAAAGAAAAAGGGCGGCGTCATCATCAGCATCTCGTCGACCCCTGCCATTGCAGGCCACACCGAAGGCGCGCCATATACCCTTGCCAAGGCGGGGATAATCGCGATGACCAAGCACGTCGCGCTTGAATACGGCCGGGACAACGTCCGCGCCTATACGCTTGCGCTTGGCAACATTGCTACGGACGCGACTTTTCACTCGATGACAGAAAAGGAGCGCATGGCTGCCGCGCAGGAAAACGCGATGAAGCGATGGGGCGCCCCCCGGGAAGTCGCAAGGGTGGCCGCAAGCGTCGCCGGCGACGACTTTTCCTTTGCCACTGGCAACACCATCGTGGTCGACGGCGGAGCGGTGTTTTTGTGACTGACGACATCGAGCTTGCCGAGCAGGAGCAAGAGCTCCCTGAAGAGATAGCAGAAAAGAAAAAGAAAGGCACGCTAAGGACCGGCTATACGACCGGCACGACTGCGACTGCGGCCACCAAGGCGGCGCTTTTGGCGCTCATCACCGGCAAGCCTGCAGACAGGGTCACGGTGAGCCTGCCAAAGAACAAGACCGCGACGCTTGCGGTAGCATGGACCCGGCCGGAAGGCGCCGGCGTGACGTGCGCGGCAATCAAGGACGGTGGCGACGACCCGGACGTGACGCACGGTGCCGAGATCTGCTCTACCGTGTCATTCAGCGGCAGCGCCGGCCAGATAAGCGTCGACGGGGGCAGAGGGGTCGGCAGGGTGACCAAGCCGGGCCTAGGCCTGGAGATCGGCAGGGCGGCAATCAACAGTACGCCGATGTCTATGCTCGTGCAGGCCGTCGAAGAGGCTGCGCCGGAACAATTGAAGACGCGGGGGATACAGGTCGTCATATCTGTTCCAAAGGGGGAGGAGCTTGCCAAAAAGACGGACAACCCTCGCCTTGGGATAATGGGAGGCATCTCGATACTCGGCACGACCGGCATCGTCCTGCCGTATTCTACCGCGTCGTTTGCCGCCTCTATACGGCAGAGCCTCGACGTCGCGATAGCGATGGGGGCAGACACGGCAGTCCTGACCACCGGCGGCCGGAGCGAAGACTTTGCCAAGGCGCTTTTCCGCGACTTGCCGGAGCACAGCTTTGTGCAGATGGGCGACTTTTCCGGCTACTCTGTAAAGCAGTGCGCCGACAAGAACATGCGCAGGGTAATCATTGCTGGCTTTATCGGCAAGCTGACAAAGATGGCGATGGGGGTCAAGCAGACGCACGTCAGGGGCTCGCACGTCAACATGGAGTTCATGGCGCAGCTTGCAGAGCAGTGCGGCGCGCCCGCAAGCGTCATTTCAGAAATAAAACAGGCCAACACGGCCCGGCACGCCGGAGAGATGGTCGTCAGGCATAACGTGGCAGGGTATTTTGACCTCCTTTGCAAAAAAGTCTTTGAGCAGATGCGCGATCATTCAAAGGGCAAGCTGGACCTGGAAATAATCATGTTCGAGTTTGACGGGCGCATACTGGCGCGCTTTCCAGCAAGACATTAATGAGCTGGCCTGCATTGCAAGCCGGTGACACGCACTGCCGTCGTCGCCATCACCAAAAACGGCATAGAAATTGCGCGCAGGATAAAGGCGCGCCTGCCAGAAGCAGAGATATACGTGCCGGCAAAGCACAGCGACTCTGGCGCCGACATCAACTGGTTTTCAGAGCAGAGCACGCAGCTGGTCGCCGGCCTGTTCAAGTCGCACGACGCGCTTGTCTGCATATTTTCACTTGGCGCAGCAATCAGGATGGTTGCGCCCTACCTCGTCGACAAGAAAAGCGACCCTGCAGTGGTCGCGATAGACGACAGGGCAAACTATGTCATCAGCGCTCTCTCCGGCCATCTGGGGGGTGCCAACGCGCTTGCCCGGCTCCTCGCGTCGATACTGGGAGCCAAGCCGGTCATCACGACGGCGGCAGACGTCAACGAGACGATAGCGGTGGACCTCGTCGGCAGGGAGATTGGCTGGACGATAGAGAATTTTGAAAACGTGACGCGGGTCAGCGCGCTGATGGTTAACGAGGAAAAGATTGCGCTTTACCAGGACGCCGGCGAGCGCAGCTGGTGGGCCGGCCAGATGCCCAAGAACGTCACGACTGTAAACAGTATCGACGAAATCAAGGCGCCCGAGTTCAAGGCCGCCCTTGTCATCACGGACAAAATCGTCGATGCAGACGTCATGGCAAAATCTGTCGTCTACAGGCCAAAGTGCCTGGTAGTCGGCATCGGCCTGCACTGGGACACGAGCAGAGACACAATTGAATCCGGAGTAGCGACGGTGTTTCAGGAAAAAGGCTTTGCACTCGCAAGCCTGCGCAACATTGCAAGCGTGAACAGGGGGACACCAGTAAAGGGCCTCGACGAGTTTTCTGCACAGCACGGCATTCCCGTAGAGATTTACGAAAAGGCCGATTTGGCAAAAGTGGAGGTGCCAAACCCGTCAGAGGCGGTGGCTAGGTTTGAGGGCACGGCAAGCGTCTCTGAAGCCGCGTCGCTACTGAGCTCTAAAGGCGAACTGATAGTTCCAAAGCAAAAGTTCCCGCCAAACCTGACGGTGGCCGTGTGCAGGATTAACTATTATAGCCCGCAGGCCTAGCTCTGCCCGGTTGAAAAGGGCGCTTTTGATAGTTGACAGGGGCAGCAGGGAGCCGGAGGTCCGGCAAGAGCTGCAGGACATTTGCGCCCTTGCCAAGAGCAGGGCCGGATACGACTATGCAAACTATTGCTTTTTAGAAGTGCTGCCGCCGTTCATCGACGAAGGCATCAGCCGATGCGTCGCCGACGGGGCTGAGGAGATAACCGTCATGCCATACTTTCTCTACCCCGGCATGAAACTTAAAGACACTGTAAAGCAGAGCGCAAGGATTGGCCGGGACAAAAAGCTGAAAATGGCGATAACTAGGCCGCTCAGCTATCACCCGTCGATGCCCCTGCTGGTAGCAGAGCGGATAAAAGAGCTAAAACGCGAAAAGGGAATAGGCCTTGCCGACAGCGAGTCCGACGTGCTCCTGATAGGGCACGGCAGCAGCGACAAAAACGCTCACGATGCGTTCATGCACCTTGCCGAAACGATTACACCGCAGTATCGAAACGTCCAGCCATGCTTTTTAGAGCTTGACAGGCCAAACATCGAAGAAGGCATTGCGCGGATCGTTGCAAAAAGCCCAAAGGTGATCTTGATGATGCCGTACTTTTTGCACAAGGGCGCGCACATCAAGCGCGACGTCGTCAACGACGTCAACGCCGCGCTTGAAAAAGCAAAGTTCCAAAATGCCCACATGGCGCGCCACCTGGGCGTCGACGAGACGCTCGTCAGGCTGATAGTTGAAAGGGCGGCGGAGGTCGAAAAGAGGCGTGGCTGACACCAGCTTTGGGACGGCTGACAGCCGCGACATGGCAGAGCGGGCATTTGACATTGAAAAGCGCAGCTTTGAAATGATTGACGAGGAAGTGGGGCCGCACGGCTACGACAAGATGCAGTGGCCCATAGTCCGCCGGGTGATACACGCGACGGCCGACTTTGACTTTGCCAGCAATGCAAAGATCCTGTTCCACGAGCGGGCGATAGCGTCGGCGTTTGAAGCAATAGGAAAAAAATGCACAATCGTGACAGACGTAGACATGGTGCTTGCGGCCATCAACAAAAAGTCGCTTGCCGATCTCCAATTAAAGACGGCGTGCTACATCGCCGACCAGAAGCTGGCAGAGGAATCAAAGTGGCTTGGCAAGACCCGGTCAGAGATGGCTATGAGAAAAGCCGCAAAAGAGATGGACGGCGGCATCGTGGTGATTGGCAACGCGCCTACCGCGCTCTATGAAGTGATTGCGATGGTAAAGGAAGGGGCGACAAGGCCAGCGCTTGTCGTCGGGATACCGGTCGGCTTTGTCTCTGCGCCAGAGTCCAAGGAGGAGCTTGCCAAGACCGACGTGCCTTTCATCACAAACGTCGGGAGAAAGGGCGGAAGCCCCGCAGCGTCGTCGATAATGAACGCGATCTTGCTCCTGTACAAAAACAACTCACCTGCGTGAGTGCGAGGCGCAGCTTTTCACAAGCGTTCTCGGCAGCCTGTCGTTTGAAAAGTGCAGGTGCATGTATGCGGCAAGGCTGTTTCCGACGATAAAGCCGTCCCTGCCGCCTGCAACGCCGTTGCCTTTTTTCATCGTGTATGCAAACCTGCTGTCAGGGGCGATATCTTGCATGGCCGAGTAGTGAAACTCGTGGCCGTGCAGCGATGCCCTGCCAAAGATGGGGCCGTCGCAGTGTGCCTCGGTATAGTTGAGCGTGAGGCGCGCCGTCATGGCCGTGTCAGCGTCGACCACACCCACCATCTTTCTGCGCTTTTTCTCGCCTTTGTAGCCGCTGATAGAGCGCGTAAGGTACATGAGCCCGCCGCATTCGCCATAGACCGGCATGCCTTCTCCTACAGCTTTTGCCACCGACTTTATCATCTGACCGTTGCCTTCAAGCTGGTCTGCAAGCACTTCGGGAAACCCTCCACCAAGAATCGCGCCTTCCGCGTCTGGCAGCCGCCTGTCGTGAACTGGGCTAAAGAATACGAGCCGGGCGCCGTGCCTGCGCAGGGCGTCGAGGTTGTCTGAATAGTAAAAGTTGAACGACTCGTCAAGCGCGACTGCGATGCGGACCTTCTCCTTTTCCTTTTCTGTATGTACCGTGCGTGGAAGGGGTGACCTGCCGCACAGCGCGACCACTGCGTCAACATCTAGCTGGTCGGCGACGTATCTTGCTGCTTTCACAATCGCGGCACGCTTGCTCTTGTGCAGTTCCTGCGCCGGCACGAGGCCGAGGTGGCGCTCTTCCATCCTGATCTCTTTGTTGCGCTTCACCATCCCGACTATGGGCACCTTTATCTTTGCAAGTGCATCTTGGAGATAGCCGGCGTGCCTGTCGCCGGCGACGTTGTTGAGAACGACGCCCGCTATCCTTGTGCTCCTGTCAAAGCGCGTAAAACCAAGCACGACTGCGGCTATAGACCTTGTGGCCTTGCCCGCGTCCACGACCAGCACCACAGGCGCGTCTAGCATCCTGGCCACGTGCGCCGTGCTGGCATAGTTGTCCCTGCCTGACATGCCGTCATAGAGCCCCATGACGCCTTCAATGACTGCAATGTCCGCGCCCTGCACCGCGTTGCTGAAAGATTCGAGCACGCCGCCCTTTTTCATGAGCCACGCGTCAAGGTTGCGCGACTGCCTGCCGGTCACAAGCGTGTGGTAGGAAGGGTCGATAAAGTCAGGTCCGACCTTGAACGGCTGGACCCTGAAACCTCTTTTGCGCAGCGCGTGCATGACTGCGACTGCGACTGTGGTCTTGCCGACGCCGCTGGTGACGCCTGCCACGACTACCCTTGGTATGCCCTGCACGGTGATAGCTTGCCGTGGTATTTTTATTAACTTAGTGTCTCTGGGAACTTGGTCTTGCACGCCACGCAAAAGACCGCGTCAGACGTCGTCAGGGTGTCGCACGCAGGGCACATCTTCCAGATGTTGGACTCGGCCAGCAGGTCCTTGCCGCACTGGGGGCAGAACTTGGACTTGTCCGGCACCGTCGCGTTGCAGTAGCGGCATCCCGGCGGCTTTGGCTCGGCCGCAGGCTGCGCCAGCACTTCCCTGCTCACCTCCGGCTTGATGCTGAACATCAGCTCTTCTTTCAGCACCTGGAACTCTTGTTCCGAGATGATGCCTTGCGCCTTCATGGCGGCAATCTTTTCAATCTTTTCGGCTGGGTCGCCGGCCGAAAACTGTACCGGCTCTTGCCTTCTCGTCTCCATCCTTTTCTGCGGCGCATACACCTTTCTCTTTGGCTGCCCTAGCTCGCCCCTCATGCCCCTCTGTATCAGCATGCTGGCGTGGATGGCGACTTTTTTGTCGACGGCGGGAAGCTCTATCTTGTGGGGCGACGACCGGGGCTTCAGGTATATCTCTGTGGAAAACAGGCCGCGCTTTAGCATGATGGTTGAAATGTCGTCAAAGCTGACGTCGATTATCTTGGCCTTTAGGCCGAACATGCCGGGCTTTTTGAAGAGCACCCGGTTGCTTGTGATGTAGATCCTGTTCTGTGACGAAAGGGCACCGCCCGGGGCAGTCTTGGACTGCGACGCCACGAGCAATACCTGCTCATCAGACATCAGCATGCCCGCTATCTCGGGGTCTACCTTCTCCAGCATCACGTAATGTATCCACCGCCCTTTTGCTTTAATACGCTATGCATTTGGACTATCTATGATTCTTCTGGGTAGATTTTTATCCCAACGCGGTTGACATGCCGCCATTGGCTGACAGGGGGCTTGTCATCGTGTACACCGGCAGGGGCAAGGGCAAGACCACCGCCGCGCTCGGAATCGTGCTTCGCGCAGTCGGGCACGGTTACAAGGTGGGCATGATCCAGTTCATCAAGGGCGAGTGGTATTACGGCGAGCTGACGAGCTCCAAGAGGCTGGAGCCCGAGTTTGAGATGATCGCCGCCGGGAAGGGCTTTGTCGGGATAATCGACGACGACCACCCGATAGAAGACCACCAAAAGGCCGCCGGCCAGGCGATGGCGATAGCAAGGGAAAAGCTGGCGTCCGGCGCCTATGACGTCCTGATACTTGACGAAATAAACTATGCGGTAAAGCTGAACCTGATATCCGAGCAGGACGTGCTTGACCTGATAGCGGCAAGGCCGCAAAAAACCACTGTAGTGCTGACGGGCAACTATGCGCCTGAAAAGGTGATAGAGGCCGCAGACCTGGTGACTGAAATGAAGGAAGTAAAGCACCCGTACCAATCGGGCATAAAGGCGAAAAAGGGCATCGACTTTTGATGGCAACCTTAAAGTATGGTGCGCGCCCGGCGTAAAATGCAAAATGCCTGCCCCTCAGGAGGCTCAGAAACTCCCGGAAGACGGCGAGATTGTCATCGCCACGGTAAGGGAGGTCAGCGGGCACGGCGCCTATGTGAACCTTGACGAGTACGGCAACATGACCGGCTTTTTGCACATCTCGGAAATCGCGACTGGATGGATACGCAGCGTCGAGCGCTACGTCCGGCCAAAGCAAAAAACAGTACTAAAGGTTATCCGCGTCAACAATGCAAGGGGCGAGGTGGACTGCTCGCTAAAGCAGGTGTCCGGCGAGGAGCGCAAGTCCAAGCTCATCGAGGCAAAAAAGAGCGAGAAGGCGACAGCCTTTATGGATTTCATCAAGGCGAAACTGAAACTGTCTGGCGCGCAGGTGGCCGAAGTAGAGGAAAAGGTCCTGCAGAAATACGATTACATTTACGACGTTTTTGAGGACGTGGCAAGGAGGGGTCCGGAGGTCATGCAAAAGCTCGACCTGTCAGACGAGATCAAAAAGGCGATTGAAGAGGAGAGCAGCAAGATCCAGGTGCCCGTAGTCGAGGTCCGGGGCATCATGGAGATATCGTCAAAGAGGCCGGACGGCATCGAGGCAATCAAGGCGACCCTTGCCGGAGTCCAGAGCAGCAAAACCGGCGCCAGGACAGATGTTACTTACGCGGGCGCCCCGCGCTACAGGATTATCGTCACGGCCGAGAATTTCAAAGTCGCAGAAAAATCCATGAACAACGCCGTCGAAAAGGTGCGCGGCGCGCTGGAAAAGCAGAACGGGACGTTCAACTTTACACGCGAAGAGTCGACAAAATCGCACCAGGGATTAAGGACATGAAACACCTAATCCGCAAATGCCCTGCATGTGGCGCCTACAGCCTTTCTCACGAGTGCCCCAAGTGCAACGCAGCCACCATCGACCCGCACCCGCCCCGGTACTCGCCTGACGACAAGTACGTGCGCTACCGCGTCGCAGAGCGCTACGCCGAAGGCGACAAGGATTATAAATGAAACTAGGTCAATTTTGAGCTGACCGCGTTGAAATTCGCTATCGCCGGCGCAGGAGTTGCAGGGAGTTACCTTGCCAACATGCTCGTACGGCGCGGCCATGAAGTCGAGATCTTTGAGTCGTCCACTCCACAAAGCCATTGGCCAGTCTGCGCCTGGGGCGCGTCGCGGCACATGCTTGAAAAATTCTCCGAAAAGGCCGGCCTTGACTTTGAGCAGTACATACTCCACGTGGGAAAAAGCCTCCGCATGGACCTGCCAAAAGGCAAGGTCGAGTACCTCGAACTAAGGGGGCTGGTCACTTATGACAAGCACCGGTGGGAGCACGACTTGATGAAGGGGGCCGAGATAAAATACGGCTCCAGAGTCTCTAAAGAGACGTTCCCGTTTGACGACTATGACTATGTCCTTGACTGCACCGGCCTCCACCGGACGCTGCTGCCGAGGTCAAAAGACGATTTCCTAATCCCGGCTTACGAGTACCTGCTAGAGGGGGTAAAGGGCGAAGAAGAATTCTACACTATTGGGTACGAGGGGGCCAAGGGATACTTTTGGTATTTCCCGCTTGGCGACGGGCGGGGCTACATGGGCGCCGGCGACGTGCTAAAGCGGTATCAGGGCGTAGACGAGTTCTTTGAGAGGCACCCGGAGGCCCAGGTCGTAAAGAAAATAGGCAGGCCGATACGACTCGCGCCGCCAAAAAAGATGGAGCCCTTTTTTCAGGGCAACGTGGTAGGCGTTGGCGAGTCAATAGGAACCGTCTTTCCGATGCTTGGCGAGGGCATCATCCCGTCGCTCATCTGCTGCGACATCTTTCTCGACGCGCTCGGGCAAGAGTTTGATTCCAAGCAATACCGCAAAAAGGTGCTCAATTACTTCGACTATTACGACGACGTCTACCGGATTGTGCGGTTAAAGATGGACGGCAAGCTGTCGACCATCCGGCACGCCAACCTGCTCATGAGCATGTACCGGCACATGAAAAAGGAGGAAAGGCGCTTTGGGTTCGAGATAAGCCTTGAAAAGATGAACCGGCTGGTAAACGCTTTATAGAAGAGCGGGCGCGCTTGCTATGTTGAAACCCAAGAGCCCGCAAGAGTCGAGGGCAGAAACGGCGGTCCTGATGATGCCGCCGGACGCAAACCCTATGGGTAACGTCTTTGGCGGCGTGATAATGAAGCACGTCGACCTTGTCGCCGGCATCGTGGCAAAGAGGCACGCGGGGCACGCCAACCTCGTGACTGCAAGCATCGACCGGGTCACTTTTCTGCGCCCCGTGTTCATCGGCAACGCACTAGTGCTCTCTGCAAGGATAAATTACGTCCGCAGGTCGTCGATGGAAGTCGAAGTCGACATCGACTCTGAGGATTTTGACGCCGGGGCAAGGGTGAGGACCGGGACTGCGTTTGTCACGATGGTCGCGCTTGACAAGGACGGCAGGGCGACTGAAGTGCCCCAGTTGCTCCTGGAAACAGACGAGGAGAAAAAGAGGTTTTCTGAAGGAAAAAGGCGAATGATGACGCGCCTGCGCGAGGCGGGCAAGGCCTAGTCACTCAAAGTATTCCAGTTCCTCTGAATCCTCGTCCCGGTCGCTGTCGCCCACGCCCTGCGGGGCCCGGACCGCGCTTTTCCTTTCGAGGTTTGCGTTGAGCCTGCGAAGCTCGGCGAGTATCTCTCGCAACAATGCCGTCTGCTCGTCCTGCCTGGCTGGTGCCTTTTTTGCCAACGTGTTTTTGGTGGCAGGCCGGCATAATTAAGGTCTAGCTGTATTTTTTTTCGAGGCCCATGTACTTTTGCAGGTCTACAAACTTGTTAAAGTCCTTGAACGTGACCATCATCTTGCGGGTCTTGTCCGTTCCGCCCGTCTTTTTCAGCTCTGTAAAGACCTCCTGCATCGCAAATGTGGCGCTGTACAGACCCGACAGCGGAAAGACGGCTATGCGGTAGCCAAGCTTTAGCAGCTGCTTTGCCGGCATGGTGGGCGTCACTCCGTCTTCGATCATGTTTGCGACAAGCGGCGCGTCTATCTCGTCGGCGACCTTTTTCAGCTCCTCGATGGTCCTCGGCGCCTCCACAAATATCACGTCCGCGCCGGCTTTTTTGTACGCCTTGCCCCGCTCTATCGCCTCGTCAAGGCCCATCGGTGCCCGCGCGTCGGTCCTAGCCACGATGATAAAGTCCTTGCTCTTTCTCGCCTCGACCGCAGCCTTTAGCTTGGGAAGGTAGTCGTCCCGTGGTATCACGTCCTTGCCAACCATGTGGCCGCACCTCTTGGGCCAGATCTGGTCTTCCAGGAACATGCC
>NZ_JBOGQF010000060.1:0-10862 GCF_050748925.1 Nitrososphaera sp. | reverse complement strand
CTATCTCACCAGCATCGGTATCGAAAATCCTAACATCAAGGATCTCTGCGTATCGCGAATGGAAAGTGATCCGTTCAGCGAGCCTGAACTGAAAGCCTTTACCAAGGCACTACATCTATCCATGCAGGAAGAGCAGCCAATTTCAGTCAGTGTCAAATCATGAAAGATAGAAAATCTGAAGCAATGACCGAGCTTCCGCTTCCCTTAGATGGCAAGCAGGACATGGACACAGTAACATTGGCCGATTCTGACAATCGCAAAATCACGAAAGTTACCATCAAAGAACCGAAAAAATAGCCTTTGAGAAGATTCACTAAATCAGTATATTGAAGCCGCAAAGGTAGGACCGCTAAACGAATTTTTGAACGAAAAATGACCGATACAATTACTGGTCGAAAATGTCTCTTCGACCTACTACACTAAATATTGCAAGGAGATGACTTCCGGGGTCGATGATGTTATGAATACTTGCGCGATAAACTCCGAAGGTATTTTCAATGCTAAAAAGATTCTCAAACTTGTTCGTCAAAAGCTATTTCGCACTTCGAAATTCATTAATCTTTACTCCGATCGCTTTATGACCACCTTGGAAATTGCTCCAAATCCATACTTGTCTACGAAGACCTATTTTGTCGCCTCTAAGTAGGCTAGAAATTAATTGAAATGGAAGGAAACCAATATGGAACTTCTCTTCCTCTTAGTAATCACTTCAGCTCATCTTCATCCTCGCTCTCGGTTTTCCCCGGATTTTCTGAGAGAAATTCGCGTATTTTTTGAATTATTATCTCCAGAAGCCCCTCTTTAGACGGAGATGTGCCCTCATTGAGTTTACTTATTTGTGATAAGAGACCGTTAATTTGGGCATTCAGGAGAGTAATCCTTTGGGCGTACTCGCCTTGCGTAATTTTTGCTCTTGTGAGCTCTTCCGATAGATCTTTTACTCGTTCGACTCCTTTCTGAAGTTCTGAGTAAACCTCATTTCTAATCTTAACATCATTCATCTTAAGTATTTGATCAAGGATAGGTCGCATTATCTCCGGGAGTTGACTATCTTTGCCTTCCTTAATGGCATCCTTTGCCTTGACGATGCATTGATTGAAGTAACGGTTACCAATGATTTGTGTAACTTCATCAACTTCGAGAGACATGTCGCCTATGATTCTTTCCAGTAGGGCTACATTCTTAGCATCTACATGGTTGGGCAAGAATATGGAGCCCAATAGGTGACTAAATACTAGTCCTGGATTATTCGAATCAGAGGTCGGTTTCAAGAACGGGCTTATCGCGTGTATCCAGGCATGTGTTGTTATGCATGCGGGAATTTTAGGTGCCAGGACATGCATACAGACTAACGCTCAAGAGTCTGAATGAGAAATATGCAAAAGAGAGACAGATGGAAAAAATCCCTGTGACTCTACCAGACGGCAGGCCTGTCACACTTTCTAGCGGAGGCCAAAATACTCTCATAAAGAAAATTATTGAAGAATTTGCCCCAAGATTTACAAAGGACGGCAAAGTCTTGTATCTTGGAGATACTGGAAACAAGACTTTAGTTCTTGAAGAAGAAGCGCTCGGACGCTTAGGCATCAAAATCGAGCCTCGTGGCAAAATCCCCGATGTCATCATCCACGATACTAAGAATAATTGGCTTTTCCTGATAGAAGCAGTCACTAGTCATGGACCTATCAGCGGAAAGAGAATTGAAGAGCTTCAGGAAATTTTTAAGAATGCAAAATCAGGTCTAGTGTACGTAACTGCTTTTCTTGACAGAGCGACGATGGGTAATTATCTTAAAGAAATTTCGTGGGAGACCGAGGTTTGAACGGCTGATTCTCCATCACACATGATACATTTTAACGGCGAGCGATTCTTAGGTCCTTATAATAAGGACAAGAAATGATCATTCAATACTTTCCTTTGGTTCGTTTGCATGACTGCATATATAGCTTAGATAGTTCGGACCTTTACTACCTTACAGTATGACGTAAAGCCTTCCGTTATCCATATCCATTCTATCGATTCGCCAGGAGTCAGTCGCATTGCATGAACAATCTCCTTGGGAATCGACGCAGATAAGGTCACTCCATCTGGCCTTGCCCTGACTTTAGAATGCGGAAAAGGGTGTTTCGGCTGAGGCATATTAACAAAAAATTGAGCTTCTTCAAGGAAGTGATAGTGGGCAGAAAGCTTGCGACTAATCTAGGCTCCCTATTACCTACTGAAGTAGGATCTGGAAGAAAGACGGTAATACTAACATGAATGTCCGAAAAAGGGCAAACTGTTTAGCAATTTAAAGATAGATTTAAATCCTAGGCAGAGGAGTCCATAGGCTGTCGGATATGGAAATCACTGAATCTAACCTTGATGCGCCATCCGCAAAATTAGACGAGGAATTGAGGCCACTAATAATAGCAGAGATGAAGAAACTAGGCATTAACACCGATGTGCTTAGTCCCTTAACTAACGCTCAACTTTCTGATTTATTATATGGAATGAACAAGCTGACCATTCTAAACAAGCGATGTAGTTCTGCAGCTAAAAGCAATTCTGGAACAGATACTGCAAGTTTGCTGTCGTCAATCGATAAAAAACTTCTAAAAGAACTGGTAGTATCCAAAGGCGATGTATCAATGGTTGCATTGTCGAGGACTCTGCAGGTTCCTCTTACTACACTTCAGCGTCGACGAAAAAGAATAGAAGATTTACTGGTCCGCACATTTTCTCTGAAGTATCAGGAATTTGCAGTGAGGCAAATTACCTTTCTCTTGACAACGGAAGGACACAGTGGCGCATCAGTAAGTAAACAAGTTCTTACACTTGTCGGTATCACTAGGGCAGTACAAACGTTGAGTAATGCCGTCGATTTACAGATTGATGCTGTAGTAAAAACCAATAGAGAAATTGCAGACCTTGCTGAGCAGATAAAGGCCATTAAGGGTGTGAGAACTGTTACTTGGTTTGAATCAATCGCAGTGCTTGGAGAGAAAAAAGACACTGATCTTTCGATAATAGATTCTGCATGATTCTTTGTCTAAAATAAAAAGACCTCCTACTCTGCAACCGATGTTCGATTAGATGGCTCGTCCCGACCTTGATTATTACATTTTAAAATTGGAAATGGCCTGTATTACATGGCCGTATTACATTCGAGGTATTTCAGCCGCCGTTTGACGCTTTCTCATGGCTAAGATAAGGCTATCAGAGTGTTAATTGTAGCGTAAATAGATTATGATATGGGGAAACGCGGGCCCGATTTTATAGAGAGATGTGCATTCAGCAGAAAATGGACAGAGGATGGCTTTCGGTTCCTTTCACGGCTGTCAGCACCAAGGATAGGATAAGTCTCTTCCTTTTTCGAATGATGGTGGGATGTTGCAATGATTAGCAAATGGCACATCTTGATCATCATCCACCTCAAAGGCGCGGGACTTAATCCACGCCCCAGATGCAACGGTCGTCTCTCCGACATTTGTGATTATGATAGCGTGCCAGCCGGGATACAATGGCCTGAATTCTTGATAATAGGGTTCGGTGATGAATTTGGTAAACACCATGCCACCAGAAGGATCGACAAGAGTGACCAGCAATTCATATTCTGGAATCGGCTCATTTCCCGTGTTGGGCTCTATGCGAAGCTCCATTACCTGACCTGCCATCAGAGGATGGTTTAGATCCTGTGTTTGCCTTGGCTCAAGAGAGACATTCATACTGGTTAAAGCAGGGCTAGGCGCCGAGTCTTGAAAGGACAGGTTTGCCCATTGAATTAACAATCGTGTTGATACAGCAACCAAGCTAACTCCTGCGATTATGGATATTATTCTGCCTTTTGAGGCCATTGAAGAAAGAGCGCTGGTTCACCATACTTTAACATGCAGTAGCTTTCTTCTATGGGGCAAGAAAATAGTTCCAAATGGATAAGCCGAAATTCGTCGCCGGCGCTGACTTTTATAGCCATGCTGCGCTTGAGAGGCCATGGCAGACGGCGACAGGATAGAGTTTCGGATGCTCGACCACGCAAGCGTGGGCGACGACACCGTGTCGTTTCGGCTCGAAGACGGCACGACGGTTAAGGTCAAGGTCACGCTAGAGCGCGTCGGCATTGCGACCAACTACCGCAACCCGGACGGCACGGCGCACTATGCCGTCAACACCGCGGTCAAGGTCTATGTCATCCCAAGCGACAAAAAGTTCACGATGCCAAAAAGCCAGGTTGCCGGCAACGCCCCGCCGGACAGGCAGCCAAGCCACATCACTTAACCTTTAAATCCAATCCAAAAAGTACGGTTCTAAATGAAGCTTGCACTCGTCAAGCTGGGCGGCTCGGTGATCACACACAAGGATAGGCCGCTTGCAGCCAACGCCGGCGGCATCGACGCCATCGCAAAGGTGCTGGCGGGGCTTGACATGCCCCTCATAGTCGTGCACGGCGGGGGCTCGTTTGGCCACCACTGGTCCGTGAAATACGACATGCATACAAAGCCAGCGCCCTACGACCCGCGCGGCGTGGCGGTGGTGCACGAGTCGATGGTCGCGCTCAATCAGATAATCGTAAACGCGATGGTAAAGGCAGGCTCTAACCCTTATGCCATTCCGCCGCCAGTTTACACGGCAGGACACAAACCCATCGCGTCAAAGATAAAAGGCGTTTCAGTGATGGCTCAGAACAAAATCGTGCCTGTCACGTTTGGCGACGTGGTCCACATGGGCGGCAACAAATACTCTATTTTGTCAGGCGACTCGCTGATGTCGATACTCGCAAGGGCGCTGAGGCCGTCGCGGGTGATATTTGCCACAAACGTCAACGGCATCTATAAGGACATGGCGAGCAAGGAAATCGTGCCCGTCTTGAGGCCAAAGAGCGGTGTCGAGTTTGCCAAAGTGTCAGCTGATGTCACGGGCGGCATGAAGCGCAAGGTAATGGAAGCATTTAAGATTGCATCACTTGGTATGGACGTCATGCTGGTCAACGGGCTAGTACCGGAGCGCATCGCCCAGGCGGCAGGCGGCAGGAGAGACGTAGGCACGCTGGTAAAGGGGAAGAAATAGTTGCCAGACCCTTCAGATTCTGCGTCCGACATTGAGATAATAAAGCAGCGCAAAAAAGACGGCATCGACATCCCGCTGCAAAAGAACGTGCAGGCCAGGACGACGTCGACGTACCTTGAACACGTGAAGCTGGTCCACAACGCACTGCCAGAAATCGATTATGATAGCATCGACCTTTCAACCACATTTCTCGGCCACAGGTTCTCTGCGCCCCTCATTATCGACTCGATGACCGGCGGGACTGACGAGGCAACTGTCATAAACGGCAGGCTGGGCGAGCTGGCAGAAAAGTACGGCTTTGGCATGGGGCTTGGGAGCCAGCGCGCCGGCCTGAAAAGCGAAGAGCTGGCGTCCACCTATGCGATAGCGAGAAAGAACGCCCCAAATGCTTTTCTGATAGCAAACATTGGCGGCGCGCAGCTGGCCAAGGGCCTGACCGTCGACGACGCCAGAAAGATAGTAAAGATGATACGCGCCGACGCGCTCGTCGTCCACCTTAATCCTTTGCAGGAACTGGTGCAGCCGGAAGGCGAGCCAAAATACGCCGGCGTGCTTGCAAGGATCTCTGAACTGGTAAAGAACATGGACGTCCCCGTGATCGTCAAGGAAGTGGGGGCCGGCATCTCTCGAGAGGTGGCCGCGAAACTGGAGATGGCCGGCGTCTCTGCCGTCAACGTCGCCGGCGCCGGAGGCACGAGCTGGGCTGGCGTGGAAAAGGTGCGCGCAGAGATGATGAAAAACGACATCAAAAAGCACCTTGGCGAGCTCTTCTGGGACTGGGGCATACCGACAGCCGCAAGCCTCGTGCAGGCGAGGAGGGCGGTGAAACTCCCATTAATCGCGTCAGGAGGGCTCCGCAACGGCCTTGAAGTCGCAAAGTGCGTGGCTCTAGGCGCAAGCATGGCGGCAATGGCCTACCCGTTCCTGCGCGCCGCGTCGCAGTCAAGGGAGTCGCTCTTTGCGTTTGCCGACACCGTTCTGGCGGAATTAAAGAGCACGATGTTCCTTGTGGGCGCCGGCAACGTCCCGTCGCTTGCCAGCTCTAGGTATATATTGACAGGAGCTTTAGCAGAGGAGGTCAACCGCGCATGAAGGCCAGCAGCATAAAGGGCGAACTAGAGTCATGCGCCTCTTTGGTGAATGATTTTCTCGTTTCAAGCCTTGAGGGCAAGCCAAAGGCGCTCTACCAGGCATCGTCGCACTACATCCGCTCAGGTGGCAAGCGCCTGCGCCCGTTCATGGTGGTCAAGGGCTGCGAGCTCCTAGGCGGCAACCTGAAGCGGGCATTGCCTGCCGCCGGCGCGGTGGAGCTTGTCCATAATTTCACCCTCGTCCACGACGACATCATGGACAACGACGAGATGCGCCACGGCGTGCCGACGGTGCACAAGCACTTTGGCCTGCCGCTTGCGATACTTGGCGGCGACGTGCTCTTTTCAAAGTCGTTTGAGCTTTTATCGTACAACGGCAGAAAGGCCGGGATATCTGACCGCGCCATTACAGAGATGACGGGCCGGCTCGCAAATGCGTGCACCGTGATATGCGAAGGCCAGGTTACCGACATTGACTTTGCGTCAAATAGCAAGTTCCCTAGCGAGGCGCAGTACGTCGACATGATTGGCAAAAAGACCGCTGCGCTGTTTGAAGTGTCGTGCGCGCTGGGGGCCCTGTCGTCGCCGGACCCGGCCGAGCGCGACGTAGAAAACCTGTCGTCGTTTGGGAGGCACGTCGGCGTCGCGTTCCAGCTGGTCGACGACCTGATAGGCGCAATCGGCGACCCCAAGCTGACCGGCAAGGCGGCAGGCAACGACATCCGGGAAGGCAAAAAGACGCTGCCGATACTGCTTGCGCTGCGCAAGGCAAAAGGCGACGACAGGGACAGGCTGCTAAAGGTCTTTGGCTCTAAAGGGGCATCTGCGTCGGAGATTCGCGACGCGGTCCGGGTCGTGTCCGACGTGGGCGTCGGCGAGGACGTGAGGAATGCGGCCAGGCAGCACATGAGCAGGGCGCTTGAATCGCTCGCAGGCTATGACGGCCCGGCCAAGAGCTCGCTCAAGTTTGCGGCAGACTTTATCGTGGGCAGGAGTCTGTAGCTTGCCCCTTGCGCCAGACATTGAAAAGCTGGTCAAGACGCTTGCGCTGAAAAACGCGATCGAGCACCAGGGCAAGGCGCAGTTTGACGCGATAATTTCAAAGGTGGCCGGCTCCCGGCCCGACATGCGCGCTTCGATAAAGGCGGTCATACCGGAAATCAAGACGGCCGTGCAGGCCATAAACGCCATGCCACTTGACGCGCAAAAGGCGATGCTGGAAGAGATTGCGCCCGGCGAGCTTGAAGCAAAAAAGCAGGCAACGGCCGAGCAGCAGCACTTTCCTCCCCTTGAAGGCGCGGTGATGGGGCAGGTGGTGACCCGGTTTCCGCCGGAGCCAAACGGCTATCCTCACATCGGGCATGCCAAGGCCGCGATAATCGACGAGGAATACGCCCGGATGTATAATGGAAAACTGATACTGCGCTTTGACGATACCAACCCGCTCAAGGAAAAGCTGGAATACTATGACGCCATCCGCGAGGGGCTGGAGTGGCTCGGGGTAAAGCAGGACATGACAAAAAACACGTCAGACGACATGGCGCTCTTGCACGACTATGGGAAAAAGCTGGTCCAGACCGGCGGGGCGTACGTCTGCACCTGCCGCCAGGAGACGGTGCGCGACCTGCGGGGCAAGGGCCTGCCGTGCGAGTGCAGGCGCGACCCTGCTACCTCGCTTGACCGGCTTGCCCGGATGTTCGACGGCTCGTACGGGCAGAACGAGGCCATAATCCGGTTCAAAGGCGACATGGCCGACCAGAACACTGCCATGCGCGACCCCGCGCTCTTCCGCATACTCGAAGGCGACCACCCGAAACTCGGAAGCAGGATAAGGGTCTGGCCCACGTACGACTTTGCAGCTCCTGTGGAAGACAGCCTCGACGGCGTGACGCACGCCATGAGGACCAAGGAATACGAGCTGCGCAACGCGCTCTACTTTGCAGTGCTTGACAGGCTAGGCCTGCGCAAGCCGGCCATGATCGAGTTTTCCCGGCTGGAATTTGAGGGCGTGCCTGTGTCAAAGAGAAAGATCCGCCCGCTCATCGACGACGGCATCATAAAAGAGTGGGACGACCCGCGCCTTCCGACGCTGTCGGCGTTTCGCAGGCGCGGCTTTGTGCCGGAGGCGATACGCAGGTTCGTGCTCTCGCTTGGCATCACGCTGGCAGAGACAAAGCCGCCGTTCGAGTCGCTGGAGGCGTTCAACCGCAAGGTTATCGACCCTATTTCAATGCGCCTTTTCTTTGTGCGCGACCCTGTAGAGCTGGTCGTGGAAGGCGCGGATGAGCGGCAGGTGACCCTAAAGAACCATCCCACCGACGCGTCGCTAGGCACGAGGAGCGTCAGGGCAGGAGGCCGTTTCTACATCGCAGGCGACGACGCCGGCAACATGAAGGAAGGCGACGAGGTCCGCCTCATAGAGCTCTACAACATCAAGGTACAGCGCGTAGAGCGCGGTGACGGCCGGGTAAAGTCCGTCCACGCGTCGATGGGGGGCGCCGAAATCCGCCAGTCGATGCAAAAGATCCAGTGGATTGCAAAAGATGATATAGTTGATTTCAAGGTTATGATTCCGAAGGAACTGTACATAGGCGACAAGTACAACACGAACAGCCTGGAGATAGCTTTGGGCTGCGCAGAATCATTCGTGTCTACGCTAAAGCCGGACGCAAGGGTGCAGTTCGTAAGGTTTGGGTTCTGCAGGATAGATGGCAGTAATACTGCAATACTGACGCACAGGTAAGGAAAATGAAGATAGCGAGAATAAATGATGCCAAAGTAAAAGAGACCTATGCCCTTGTTTCTGACGACGGCAGGCGCCTGGTCATTCGCCAGGAGATCCAGGAGCAGACCGGCATACCGGTGCCGCCCAGCATAAAGGATTTCATGTTCCACGGCTGGCTCGACGAGGTAAGGCAGCAAAAGGACAGGCTGGCCTTCAAGCGCAGAATTGAAGACGTGGAATTGTTGGTTCCAATACCAAACCCGCCCAAAATCGTCTGCCTTGCATTCAACTATTACGACCACGCCCGCGACGCCGGCCTCACCCCGTCAGACGAGCCGGTGATATTCATGAAGCCCCGGACCGCGCTCAACAGGCCGTTTCGGGAGGTCATCTGCCCGTCGTTTGTGACGAGGCTGGACTATGAAGCCGAGCTTGCAGTCATCATCGGCAAGGACACGAAAAAGGTCTCTGAGGAGGACGCGCTGGACAACGTCTTTGGCTACATGATACTGCACGACGTCTCTGCTCGCGACATCCAGTTCAAGGACAAGCAGTTTACCCGCGGCAAGGGCATAGACACCTTTGCGCCGTGCGGGCCGTGGATAACGACCAAGGACGAAGTTGCAGACCCGCAGAACCTCCTGATCACCACAAAGGTCAACGGCGAGATACGGCAGAACTCGCCTTCAAGCAACATGGTGCTTTCAATAAGGAGGATAATATCGGCGCTGAGCAGGACCATGACGCTAGAGGCAGGAGACATCATATCCACAGGAACGCCGGCAGGCGTCGCCATGTCGATGAAGGAGCCGCGCTATCTAAAAGATGGCGACATCGTAGAGATAACAATCGAAAAGCTCGGCACCATCCGCAACCGCATAGTTTTTCAGTAGTGCCGTGCAAGTGAAGCCGCTTGAACAAGCCGCACATGATTGCCGCAAGGACGTTCTTTTCCCGCATGAACGAGGGCAGGTCGACCTGGCTTGACGAGGGCCAGCTTGTAAAGGGATGCGAAGAGTTTTTCCAGTCAAACGAATACAGCAGCATAGAGCGCAACGTCGCGTTTGCCGGCAGCCATAATTTCGTGTCGCCCCTGGTCGGCTCCAACGAGCTCCAGACCATCGCAACCGTGATGCGGCCCAGAATCGACAGGTTCGACATGGCGTTTTTTGGCTCGCTCGAGTCCATACTGTTTGACGTCGTCGACAACCACGAAAGGGCGGCGGTGATGCTGGTGGCAGACTCGCTTTCCTATCTTCCCATGACCAAGATAGTGGACGTGAGCGTAGCGCTTGAAAACCTGATGGGCGAGGGCATGTACCTCCTGTTCCTGAACGGCAGGTCTGCGCACGCGCTCTTTGACGACTTTAAGCAGTTGACGGCGCCGATACCGGTGTGACTATTTCTTTTCCGGGCGCGACAGCCGGGTCACCTCTCCTTCCATCATCCTGGCATAGTGCTCCCACGACTTGGCCGTCTTGGCCCGTATGTTTGCAAGCTGTATCGACAGGTTGAGGGCATCGAGGCAGGTCTCTAGCGAGCGCTCGGTGGCAAACTCGTTCATAGCTTTCTGAAACCTTCCTGCCAGCCTGCGCTCTTCTCCGCTCTGCTCGTTTATCGCGGTGTTGAGCTCGTCAACGTCGTCTTCGCTTCCGCCCTTGAACCACCCTGCTGCCATGGAACAATAATGAAGGCTGGATCATTTTACAATTGCGGCGCGTATTGTGCTGATTCCTACTGAATAGAGTGTAATAATGTATATATGATACAGCCCGAGCTTTGCCAATAATGGTAGTTGACAATAAAGGCAAGATAACCTACCTCCAGGTAATCAAGGAGGACCTTGCCGTATTCAAGATCACTCCCGAGAGCGGCCAGATCCCGGACTTTAAGGCAGGCCAGTTCCTCACCATCGGAACCAACGTGCCAAGCGTGGGCAAGATAATCTGGCGCGCCTACTCTCTTGAGGCGCCCCCGGAGCACAAGAAGCACTGGGAGCT
>NZ_JBOGQF010000059.1:0-10951 GCF_050748925.1 Nitrososphaera sp. | reverse complement strand
CCAACGTACTCTTTAACTGCGAAGAGCCGGGGTCAAAGGACCAGAAGGGCGACAGCGCATTTCAGGACTTTGACATCAAGAACTATGGCATTGACGAAAACGGCGAGGCATTTGTAGAGGTGTATGGCAAGGCAGGCAGGACCCTGCCGTCGGGGGAAAAGACGATCTTTGCCTACGTCATACAGACTGACAACGGGACCTACGCGTCAGACTCTCACGAGGCGCAGCACGCAGACAACGAAGTCACTGCCAACCTTTCATGGCACGGGCACCTGATAGTGCTCGACTCGCAGGGCTGCATAGAAGAAGTGGACGGCTTCAAGAGCAAGGCCCACCTTGACGGGGACCGCGTCGTCATAACCGAAACAGGGGCAGGGCAGATACAAAAGGTGCAGACGGTCAGGCTCGAACTCCAGGTCGACGACCCTGACAACCCGCCGGCAGGGGCAACATGCATTGCCAAAGTAGTCGAAGTGTTTGACGAGGCCGTTGCGTAGGACCCGCGATTTACGAGAAAGAGCGTCGCCCTCCTGCCGCGTGACAGGCAGCGGGTTTTTTGAGAGCCCGGGGCGCTCAGAGTTTAATCCGGCTCGATTCTGCCAGCTCGTCAATCTGCCTTGCAAAAGGGTGATCAGGATATTTCAGGACGGTAAGAAACTCTTTTTTGCTGAATTGTATGTCGCAGTAGCAGGGGATTGAAGAGATCACTTCAATTCCAAGCTGCCTCGAAAGCGCGCTGGCGACATCCAGCTCTTGCCTCGAGGCCAGGACGACGCGAGAACTGGGCGCGATAAGGCCGGAATCCGGCATGCAGTAACCGGCAGTCTTGTTCAGGAGGAGGAAAGGCTTTGCGCCGTATCTTGTCAGCGAGTCGTATAGTTCAGTCGCCATGCTTTTCGTGCCGCTGATGTCCATGTCGCCCATCTTTAGGGCAAGAAAATAGGTGTCAGAGATTGCCAGGGCGCTTATCGACCAGAACCGGATGCCGGGGCTCGTGTCGATGATGATATAGTCCACGTCATAGTCGGAGATCAGTTTTTCGCGCAGCTGCACGAACCTCCTGAAAAGCTGCGACTTTAGGTTTTTCTGCGTGATCCCTTCCAGTTTGTATATCTCTTCCTTTTTGGGATTGGAGAAGCCGACCCATAATTTTCCAGGGGCCTTGGATGGATCGGACTCGGAAATAAGGTGCGTAAAATCGTTCATGACGTCGTCCACTTCGGCCTCGTTATTCAGGTAGTCATTGACCCAGAATTCAGGGGTCGTGTCAAAGTATGCCTGGATGCTCGGGGCATAAACGTCAAGGTCGAGAAGAAAAACCCTGTGCCCCTTTTTTGCCAGCAATGCCGCAAGGTTTGACGCCAGAGTCGTCTTGCCGGTCCCGCCCTTGTAGGAATGAAAAGCGATGCACCGGGCCATCACAGCTATTTCATTACTTTTGTATTTAGGATTTACTCTGCAATAGCTTGAGGAATTAGCAACAAGCATGCGCCCTCAAGTGCAGGATCGCGTGCATGGCATGTTCCGGAAGCGGAACGGAACGGAATCCACTAGAAGGACGCGCACGCTGTAGTTATATCAAAGGTGAGCCTTCTTTCAGAAATGGCTTATTGGCAGAGTGGCCATGCGGCGGGCCGGCCTATGAAAAAAGGCCAGAAAGGGCGCCCTGCGAAAGCAACCCTCCGGAGTTGTTTGCCGTGAAAATACCTTTGCTGGTGTCCCGCATCGACGATGCCATTTTTCCCGTCACCAGCAGAAGGGCGTCTGTCATATTATCGGCAGCAATCGTGGCGCTGCTGTCGCTTTTGATATTCTCGGTCCGGCAGAACATCCTGACCTACGACAACACGCTAGAGACGCTCTACTTCATATTGACAGTTGCAATCGCGTGGGGCATCGGCTCGTGGTTCCTGCTGGGCTACGTCAAGCAGGCGACCACCAGCTCCGGGACGCGCAGGGGGGCGTTTGTCTCCGCTCTTCACCTTGCCGTGGTCGTGACGCAATTTTCGCTGCTTGCAGTCATGCTGTTTGTGATATTTGACAGGAGCAGCGAATACATGATGCCCTATGTCAATGGTATAACGTCAGGTTTTGCCATATTGATAATGGGGGCGTTTGCATTCAAGATCCTGAGATGGTACAGAAAGTACAGCAGGAAGCTCATAATCCTGTTGTATTTCTTTACGGCCGCGTCGATTGCGGTGATGCTTGCGTCGGACCTTGCCGCAAAGTTCCTGATAACATACAGCGTGCAGGAATCCGCGCCCGGCGAGATTTCCCGCGAAGAGTTCCTGTACAGGAACTTTGAGGGAGGGCAGCTGGTCAAGAAGGACATCGAGCCGGATTACACTGTGTCATACATCGTTCCCCTCGCTTCCATGCCCGCCTTTATGATTCTCAACAACTATCCGGGCCTTGCATCGCTCCTCTTGCGGTGGGGCGCGACGTCATACACGCTGAACCTCTACAACAGGCAGCGGAAACGTGTAAACGGAGTGATATTTTTGATACTGATTGTACTCCCAATAGCGATTTTTGTCCTGGGACAGTCGCCCAACCTGCTCGGCATCACGCCGGAGCCGTGGACCCGTCCGCTCTTCAGGGGCGGCAACATTGCAATAGGGGTGCTTTTCGGCCTCGCATTCCTGGCAATGGCAAGGAAAGGTTCTCCAGTAAAGGACTACCTTACTGTTGCGGCCGTAGGCGTCATGATACTAACGATCGCGTTTGGCATCACCAACATGCAGCAGACGTTTGGAATCGCGGGCCATTCCCTGGTCCTTCTCTCGTCCTACATGTTTGCCATAGGGCTCTACTATTGCGCCGTTTCTGTGTCGCACGACTCTGCGCTGCGCAAGGAGATCAGGCGGTCTGCGCACGGTGCGTCAGCAGACCTGCTGGAAAGCGCAGGCACGGCCGAAATGTACGAAGAGCTTGAGCAGATGGTGCTGAAAGCATCAAAGCAGCATACGGCCAAGCTGCTTTCAGAGACAGGTGTCCGCCCGTCGCTTGAGGAAAGCGACGTGAAGCAATACCTGGACAAGGTGGTGTTGCCAGAAGTCAGGCGGGACAAGGAGGTAGGGCACGGGATGACGGCCTGATAGTTTTGCCCTTTTTGAATGACCGTCAGGTCCCGGGCCTGACCAGCATTACTTTAATCCCCAGCTTGCCTTGTACAGCGGCTTGACTTTGATAAATGGCGCTTCCTCTTCCTCCCATGGATCTTCCCTGACCCATTCAAACTTTTTGTAAAAAGCGCCATACAGTTTTTGGAACTCGTTGCCTTTTTCAATTATTTCCGCCGTTCCCTGAATCACGACTGCCTTGTCCATAGGGGACTTGTAGATGTCGACCACCAGGCCGACCTTCTTGTTCTTTTCAAGATTCCTGTACTTTCTCGAATCGTAATCTGTCGCAAAATAAAATGCGCCTTCATTAAAAATAAAGTTGACCGGCGTGATGTGCGGGATGTCGTTGTGGGACGTGGCTACTTTGCACAGTTCATTTCGCTCTAGAAACCTTTTTTCGGCTTTGGAAAACCTCGCGGCCTGCTTTGCCCGGGCCTTGCTTCTCTGAGCCATCATGTACAATGCACGGCGGAACTAAAAAGAGGCGCGCGTTTATCACAGGTTACTTTCCGACTGGCATTGGCAGCATAAATCCTGAGGATGAATTTTGCTTCCACAGGCCGCCGGCAGGCCGGGCATGCAACGGCAGACTTTTTTTCCCACATATTTTTGGAAACAGCAGGGCAGAACTATCGGAGCCGCGCGACATCCTGTTAATAAGAGCGGAGGGCGTACAAGGAGCAGAGGCAGTCATAGCCTATGAGCGGCACCAGCATGCCAAACAAGGTCTTTGGTACTGTAATTGCTCACAGCATGAGAGGCAAGATGCTTTCAAGGACCGAGTTCCAGACTCTTGCGGAATCCAGGGACCTCCAGGAGCTGGTCACGAGGATGAAAAACACAAGGTACGTCGATACGCTTGCCAGGCTTGGCGAGCCTCTGACGGCTGAAAAAGTGGATAATTCGCTGAGAGAACACCTCATCAACGTCCATGCAAAAATGATGCGCATAGCAGAAGGGGCAGAGGTGCTTGACGCCTATTTCTTGAAGTACATCACATGGAATCTAAAGATAATCCTCAAGGGCAAGGCGCTAGGCAAGAGTTATGACGACCTGCTGCCAAAAATCAATCTCAGGGCGGAAGAGTTGACGGGAAGGCGCGACATCGTTGTCAGGGCACTGGTAGCCAAGGACTTTGACGAGGCGGTCAATTCGCTGGCGGCGAGCGCGTTTGGCGAGGATGCCTCCAAGGCGTACGAAGCCTACAAGGCAAAGAAGGACATACGGGTGTTTGACACATATCTTGACCACGCCTTCTTCAGGACACTGGACAGGTCGCTCTATTTCGAGTCCAGGCTGCATGACGTCCAAAAGATTGTCGGCGTCGATGTCGACGCCTACAATGCGCTAGCCGTATTGAGAGGCAAGTTCTGGGGACTGGGCCCGGATGACATGAAGGACTTGATAGTCGCGACCACGACAAAGATCCCAGAGAGCGTTCTGGAAAACATGATGAGCGCAGAAAAGATCCGTGACGCCGTCGGCGAGCTGACCAACACAGCCTATAAGGAAATCGTCCCGGACAGCTCTGCCACCGACATCGAGGCGATCCTGCAGCTAGAGAAAGGATTTGAACAGGTCGCGTTGCGCCTGACCATGGGAGCGTACAGGACGGTCTTTTCCCTTGGCAACATGCTGGCTTCGCTAAAGCTCTTGATGCTGGAGATAAGGAACCTTGCGGCAGTGGTGACTGGCGTAGAACAGAGGATTCATGCTGACAAGATAATGGCAAACCTGGTGTTCAGCGCCTAATCAAAGATGCGAAAGCTGCCCACCATGGCCATAATGACAATCACGACTAGGATGATCAGCCCGAGGACAAAGGCGGTCGCAATGATAGGAATGTCGATGGTCACTTGCCGTCCCCCGCTTTTGGTCCCATGGCTTTCCATAGGTGCATGTTTTACTTATTTTTTTCGCAGAGGGTATTCTTTATGCATGAATGACAAGATAACGATCAAATAATAGTTGTTTTAGCTATTTTTCCCATCATTTCATGAATGTCCTTCATTGAAACGATCCCGATTGGAGCAGAGTAGGCGTGGACCATCACCTGCTTTATCTTGCGGTTCTTCATGACGGTAATTGCTTCCTGAACGGTTGTGCCGGGGGCGACAGCAATCACGGGGCTTGTCATGATTTCCCGGAGGCGTATTTTTTCCATTTCCTTTGCGCGGGTCATCTTGTCGAGTATGTCAGTTTCACTCACTATTCCAACAACCTCACCTTTGTGAGACACAAGCACGCAATTCTGGTTCCTTTCTTTCATGAGTTCAACGGCCCGGCGGGCGTACTCGTCGCTTTCAAGGAAAATAGCGTCGTAGTCAAGAACAATGCCAATTGGAGAGGACAGTAGTTCAGGGATGCTGAGGGGGAAGCCAGAAGGACCCGCTTCCATGGTCTGTGTAGAGCGGCGCGATATTTATGAATAGCTGATTCGGCGACTTGCATCTGCTGGGCATTGGCGGCATCTCGGAGCTTTTATAGAACACGATTGGGCGAACAAAAGCGTTGAAAGAGAAAAAGCCGCCGTATGAAAAGGAGAATGTGTACATCCTGGCGCGCGGCGGCAAGCGCCCGGAATACCATATCGCAAAGATCATCGGCCAGGGCGAAACGTCCAACCCGGATTCTGTCGGAAATGCCAGCACAAAATGCCTCCGCTATTACAAGAGCCACGAGTATTCATTGGCAGACGGGGAACCTCTGCGCGACGAGATTTGCCGCAAGTGCCAGTCGATGAGGCACAGCGGATGAAGGGGCGGTTTTGGCCTGCAACCGTCACGACGATGGCAGGTTAGATTTTGCTGCTTTTCTGCAGTCCATATCCGGGGTCACTTTGGCGGCAGCGCGTACACCTCTTCTGACCACACTACTCTTTGCACGCCGTCAATCTTCCTTACGCGGCCGATGATTTCCATGAGCTCCTGGTTGGTCTTGCAGGCATATTTTGCTACAATATCGGAATTGCCGATGTGAACCGAGACTGATTTGGCGCCGTCAACCTGGCGCACCTTGTGAGAAATTACGTTAACGTCGGCACCATTCACATAGACATGCAAATAGGCCACCCTGTAGCCCAGTTTTTTGTAATTTAGCTCGTACCTGTGTTCTATCAGGCCGCTTTGAATGAGATTTCTTGATCTTCTCTGTACAGTGCTCAGGGGCTTTGCCAGTTTGCCGGCCATCTCTGCGCTTGAAAAACCTGCAAGCATCAGTTCAAGCATCTTATTGTCAAGCGCGTCAATGTCGTCAAGACGGACAATGCGGTTGTCAATGGCGCCGTCTTTATCATTGCCGGCTCGGCGTCTCGTACGTCGTCAGGCCGCCCACCATTTTGATGATATACAATTGTCTTTTACCTCACTAATTGGATGTCATATCCCACTTAAGTAGGTGGTGAGCTTGCCGGGCCGTCAAGTCTAGATTTAGGGTGAAACGCAAAACAGCTCTTTTATCGCAGCCGTTGAGCGGCAAAGCAAACAGGCATTCCGCTGCGAGTCATGCGCAACCACGCTCAAACTATGCGCGTTCAGTCTGCCCAGCCAGCCGGAAACAAAGGTTAATTAAATCCAAAATGCGTTTTCACCCTTGCATTGGCACAGTTTAAACTCGTCGTCTCAGACGCGACAGGCAGGAGCATGTCGCAGGAGCTCAAGGACAAGGCCGCCCAGCCGCTGGTCGGCTCGAGGATTGGCTCGGTTATCGATTCTTCCGTTATCGGCATCGCAGGCGGCAAGGTAAAGATCACTGGCGGCTCTGACAAGTCCGGCACACCCATGCGCTCTGACGTGCACGGCGGCGTGAAAAAGTACGTGCTGATGTCAGAAGGCGTCGGCGCCAGGAACCTCGAAGGCGGCAGGATCCGCAAGCTCGTCAGGGGCAACATGGTGACTGAAGAGATTTACCAGCTGAACCTGAGGCTGGTCGAAGGCAAGCTCCCGGAAAAGCCAAAGGAAGAGGCCCCGGCAGCAGAGGCAGCTCCGGCAAAAGAAGAAAAGAAGAAAAAGTAATTTTTTACCCTCTACCTTAATATTCCGAAGAATTTCACGGTTACTAGTTGCACTGGAAAGAGACTTTGCCGGACTGGTACATCAAGGAATATGGATACCAGCCTAGCGTCAACATTGGCACCTCCGGCCACGTAGACCACGGCAAGACAACGCTGGTCGAGGCCATTACAGGGGTGTGGACGAGCGCTCACAGCGAGGAGCTGAGGCGCGGAATTACAATCAAGGTCGGCTATGCCGACGCGGCGTTTTACAAGTGTTCAGGGTGCGAGCCCCCGCAGTGCTATGGCACGCAGCCGACGTGCGAAGGCTGCGGCGGCAAGGCCGAGCTCTTGCGCGTGGTCAGCTTTGTCGACTCGCCGGGGCACGAAAGCCTGATGGCAAACATGCTGTCCGGGTCGGCGCTGATGGACGGCGCGATTCTGGTGATGGCCGCAAACGAAAAGGTCCCGCAGCCGCAGACCCGCGAGCACCTCCTTGCGCTATCCGTGCTTGGCATCCAGCAGCTGGTGCTGGTGCAGAACAAGGCAGACCTTGCGACGGTCGAGGAGGCGATGGACAATTACAACCAGATCAAGGATTTCGTCAAGGGGAGCATCGCCGACAAAGCGCCCATAGTCCCGGTTTCGGCGCAGCACAGGCTCAACGTCGACGCGCTGATAGAGGCCATGGAAAACAACATCAAGACCCCGGCAAGGGTCAGAAACGTCCCGGCCATCATGCACGTCCTGCGCTCGTTTGACATCAACAAGCCCGGCACGCCGATAAAGCAGGTAAAGGGAGGCATACTGGGAGGCGCGCTCGTGCAGGGCGAGTTTTCAGTCGGCGACGAGGTCGAGATAAGGCCGGGCCTCGTTGACGAAAAGAAGGGAAGGTACGAGCCGATAATATCGACGGTAGCGACGCTTGGCACGGGCGCGGGGCTGGTAGAGAACGTCAAGCCCGGCGGCCTCGTTGCCATTGGCACGAAACTGGACCCGACGTTCACAAAGAGCGATTCACTCATAGGCTCCATCATCGGCAAGCCCGGCACGCTGCCAAAGGACGTCGAGGACATTACCATCGAGACGCACCTCTTTGACACCGCTGTCGGGACTGCAGAGATGGTCAAGGTAGAGCCCATCAAGGTAAAGGAGCCCTTGCGCCTCAACATCGGCACGGCCGCGTCGGTCGGCACCGTGACGAGTGTGCGCGACGGCAGGATGGAAATCAAGCTCAAAAAGCCGGTGTGCCTTTTGCCAAAGAGCAGGGTCGCAATCAGCCGCAGGATTGCCGAGCGCTGGCGCCTTATTGGGTCTGGAATAGCGGTATAAATGAAAGTCCTGTGCGACACCAGCTTTTTGATGGTGCTTGTCGCCAAGCCGATAAAGAACATCGAAAGGGTGGAGCACGAGCTTGGCCATCTTGAATTTATCGTCCCGGACGTTGTCATCGACGAATTAAAGAGGCTCGAGGGCAAGGCCGGCCCCAAGAGGGCGACGCTTGCAAAAACGGCGCTCGCGCTTGCAGGCGCGAAATTCAAGACGGTAAAGGTCCCAAGAGCCGTGCACGTCGACGACTCGATAGTCGAATATTCAACCAAGGAAAAGTGCGCGGTGGCGACAATTGACACCAACCTGCGCAGGCGCCTGATAGCAAACGAGGTGCTGGTAATCACGCTGAGCCGTGACAGGCTCACGGTTGCAAACCCGAACCTGGATGCCTGAAAGCGATAAACTTTAAAATAAATTTCTGCTGCCACTCTTTATGCTCGACTTCAAGGGCGTAGAGTTCCACAGGACAGGCCACGACGGCTTCAAGCTGGTTGCAGGCAAGACCATCGTCTATATCGACCCGTACCAGTTGACGCAGGGGAAAAACGACGCCGACATTGTGCTCATTTCGCACAACCATTTCGACCACCTCAGCATAGAGGACCTGAAAAAAGTCGTGTCCAAGGATACTGCGATAGTGGCGGCCAGGGAATGCGCCGAGCAGCTAAAGCCGCTTGGGCTTTTGGTGACAGAAGTTGCGCCGGGTGACAGGGCAACGGTCAAAGGGATCAAGATCGAGATAGTTGCGGCATACAATACCAACAAGACATTCCACCCCAAGCAAGACGGCAAGGTAGGCTTTGTCGTCACCCTCAACGGCCTGCGCGTCTATCACGCCGGCGACACTGACGAGATACCAGAGATGTCTGAAATAAAGCCGGACGTCGCGCTCGTGCCTGTATCGGGGACATATGTAATGACGGCAGACGAGGCGGCAAAGGCAGTGGACGAAAAGATAAGGCCCAGGATGCTCGCAATCCCGATGCACTATGCGGCCATCGTCGGGAGCGAAAAGGACGCGGCCCGCTTTAAAGAGCTTGTAAAGGCGTGCCCCGTGGAGATACTGGCCAAAGAGTAACTTAAAAAAGCGGCAACAACTCCAGAACTGCGATGTTACAGGCCGGCGCTACGCTGTTTAAGGCAGGATCTTTTGAATTCAAGACAAGGCACCTCATCCTGATTGCCGTCCTCGCCATGGCGTTTTCCGTAGCCATGATAATGAGGGCGTACCCGGTAAAGTACGGCTTTTACCTCAACGAGTTTGACCCATATTTTGACTACAGGGCGGTGAAATTCATTCTGGACAACGGCCTTGACGCCTACTGGCAGTGGCACGACACGATGTCGTGGTACCCAGAAGGCCGCGACATTGCAGCCACTTCGCAGTCGGGCCTGCACGTCACTGCCGCCATAATGTACCAGATATTTGGCGCAGGGACGCCCCTCATGGACTTTACGATAATGTTCCCGGTGGTCATCGGGTCGCTCACAGTCATCGTGGTGTTTGCCCTCGTGCGCGTCCTTGCCGGCACCACCGCAGGCCTCTTTGCGTCGCTCATGTTTGCCTTCAGCACCCCCATCATACTGAGAGGCAACCTGGGCTGGTTTAAGTCAGAGCCCCTCGGCCTGTTCCTGGCGCTCATTGCGATATACCTCTTTATCTCGGCCATAAAGCACAGGGAGATAAAATACGCCATACCAAAGGCGGTGCTGGGCGGCCTGTTGCTCGGCCTCGCCAACGCGTCGTGGGGAGGCATACAGTATTTCGGCATCCCGATAGCGCTGTTCTTCCTCGCCCTGCCGTTTTTCAGGCGCGACACCACCGTCCCGATGTACGTCGCCATCGCGTTCACGGCCTTTACGCTGATCGCGGCCATCGCCTTCCCGAGGCCGGGCATCTCGTTTGTCGCGGGGCTGCCCGGAATCGCAATGGCAGGCGCCACTGCCTTTCTAGTCGCGGCGACTTTGCTGAAGCGCTTTGCTCCGAATGCCAGGGCGCGCAACACGGCGTTTCTGCTCATCGCCTTTGTGGCGGCAGGCATAGGCCTGATTGCGGCCGGCGCATACATCTCGCCCAGCTTCAGGTACCTCAACGCCGTCAACCCATTTTTGAAATCCGAGAACGCGCTCGTCGAGTCTGTGGCAGAGCACCTGACGCCCACCATCGTGGACTATTTCCTTGATTATTCCATCCTGCTGATGTTTGCCGGCTTTGGAGCATGGATGGCGTTCAAAAAGCGCAACGACGGGCTGGTGTTTGCGCTGATAATCGGCATCACCGGCATCTACGTCAGCGCCACGTTTGCCAGGCTGCTCGTCTTTGCGTCGGTGGGCATCATCGTGCTTGCAAGCATCGGCCTTGCAGAGGTGACTAGGAGCTTTATGGAGGGCAGGGAGGCTTCGTCGTCGCAAAAGGGCAAGAAGGTACAAAAAGCCGTGCTGCCGACGGGCTCGGGCGCCAAGATGATCTATGTCGGCGTCCTCATCGCCATGCTGCTCA
>NZ_JBOGQF010000058.1:0-10982 GCF_050748925.1 Nitrososphaera sp. | reverse complement strand
GGCAGTCTCTGCCCTGATGAACAGGCCGATGGCAGCGTGAGTGGCGTGGAAACTACCGACGTTGAAAAATTCAAGGCAAGGACCGTCGACGCCATACGCGTGCTTGCCTTTTTCAAGGCAGCGCCGGGGCGCGCCGGCGATCTTGAAAAAGTGCTGCTTGGCCTCGTCGGCCCGACCCGGGGCGAGCCGGGCAACATTTCATACGTGTTGCACAGGATGGACGGCAACCCCGGCGTCTTTATGTTTGACGAGATCTGGGTCTCGAAAAGCGCGCTCGACGAGCACCTGAAGACACCCCACATCGAGTCGCTGCCGGCCCGGATTAAGGACCTGGCGCAGGGGCCGCCGCGGGTGGAGATCTACTCCGAAGTCACAGCTGGGAAATAGCGTCCTCTATTGCTTTTTTGTCCTGCGCGCCGGGCGTCTGCTCCAGGTATTTTACCAGGTCTTCCCTGGCGCCGGCGTCGTTGCCAAGTTGCATCCTTGCCACGGCGCGGTTTTTGTATATCGGCCCAAAGCGCGCGGCGTTGATCCCGACTGCCTTTGTATAATACGCCTCGGCAAGTGAGTGGTCCTTCTTTTTGAGGTAATAGTTGCCAAGGCCCCGGTATGCAAGGTAGTATTTTGGGTTCAGTTTTATCGCCTTTTCGTAGCACGCGACTGCCTTATCCGAGCCGTGCTCGTTGTAGATGCCGCCCAGCTGCGACCACGCACTCGCGTTTTCCGGGTCCAGTTCTGTGGCTTCGTACAATTTCTCCGTCGCCTCGCCTGCCTTGCCCCCCTGCCGCAGGCGCTCTGCCTCAAAGCAGATCCTGTTTGACTTTACAAATTTCAGCTCGTCGTTTTTCAGCAGGTCCTTCATGTCTGCCGGCATCAGCACGATCGTCGTCATGTCGTCCTGCTCCCAGTCCTGCTCGAACTTTTGCTCCGGCACCGCGCCGACCGTGTCCGGCTCCGGCACGTACGTCAGTATCCTGCGCTCCTCGACGTCGTATCCTGACACGACAGTCGCGTGCTGCGCGACGTCCTGTATTCCGGGCGTTATCACTATCGGCGGGATTCCCTGATCAATCCTCTTTTTCAGGTCTTTGAGCGATCCTTTGTAGATGTAGCATGCAAGGCCGCGCTTTTCTGCAAGCTCTATTCCGTCAATGAGCACCGTTGCCCTTGAAGCCGGGCCCTGATCCTTAAGGTCCTCGCCCCAGTACTTGGCCACGACGTTGATGGCAAGCGGAAGGCGCGCGCTCTCGTCGCTCTTGCTTACGAGCGGCAGCGTGACGAAATGATCCGGCTGGGACGACTCCAACTGCCCTGCTGCGCCTGCGAGGGCAAATAAATCTTACAATCTCGAGAAACTTGCAATGAGGTCCAGCCCGTCCCTGCCGCTCCTTTCAGGGTGGAACTGGGTGCCAAAGATCTTTTTCTCATTGTGGGCAAATATCTCGTATTCTGAATACTGCGACCCTGCGAGCCTTTCAAAATCAGGCGGGAGCCTTGCGACGCAAAAGCCGTGGCTCTCGTAGACAGAGATCGCTTCCTTGCCGTCGGTGAGCGGGTTTGGCTTTACCTGCGATATCGATATCTGGCCCTGCACAGGCCGGGGCATCCTGCGTATAGAGCCTCCCAGTGTCAGCGCGATTATCTCGGCGCCGTAGCATATCCCGAGCAGGGGGACACCCCGGTCGTGGCAGTGCCTTATCGCATTCGAGTTGGCCGCGTTTATCGCCGGGTCGTTTCTTTTCCTGCCAGACAGAATGACTCTGTCGCAACTGTCAAGGTCTGAGCGCGTAAAGTCGGAATATTTCCTGTATGTGTAAGGGACTTGCAGCTTGTCGAGGCAGGCGAGTATGTCCGGCGTGAAAGGCGAGAGGTTGTCAATCACTAGGGCCAACGGTCAGCTGACCTCTATCGACAAATAGTGGTTCTCGACCACGCCGTCGACTGACACCAGCACGCCAAAGTTCACCCTGTTGTCCTTTTGCCACTCAAACACTCTGCCTCCGTCCGGCGCAAACTCTGCCGCAAACTCGCTTACGGCTTGCTGCGCAGCCTCGAAATCAGCTTCAGAGACGTACTTTGCATCTGCTTCCTTGAACTCGACCGGCGCCGATATCGCGGTAGGCTTTACGACCTGCAGCCCTGCATCTGCAAACACCTTCTCTATCGCGTCTATCCTGTCCTGGACGTCAAAACTGCCCTGGGGCTCGCCGGTGGGCGGGCTTGTCGGCTCCTCGCCGGCAGACTTGGCTAAATAGTTCTCAAACGCGTCGACAGGTGTGTCTCCGAGGCCGACGTAGAACGTGCCGGTGACCGACGCGCCCACGGCCGCTATCGTGCCTATCTGCGACACGACGCCTCCTGAATTGCCCGACGTGTATACCGGGATAAAGTAGACTTCCTGGTCGCCTATCTTGTAGAGTATGTTCTCGCCCACCTTGGGGGTGCCCTGCAGGAGCGTCTTGATGTTCTTGTATTCCCTGTCCTTTTCAAGCGCCTCCCTTGCGGCAGTAGGGCCTATCAGTTTTGTCGGCGAGTCCAGCGGGACAGAATAGAACGTCATCTCGCCGAGGTTTTCCTGGTCGTTTTCAACTATCATGTATCCCACTAGGTTGCGCGTCTGCGAGCCGGCAAGCTCGAGGGACTGGAACCCGACAAAGGCCGGCTCGGAAAAGCCCTGCGGCTTTGTTATGATGTAGTAAGGAGCGATGTCCTTTGCCGAGTCCTGTGGTATGTCGTAGAACTGGCGCGCCTCGATGAACGTCTTGGGGTCAGTCACGTGGTACTTGTTGAACTTTGCAATCTTCCAGATGAGCATCTCTTCGGGATAGCGGATCTGCTCAGAGAGCCACTCTGGCACCTTCCTCGTGGCGCCTAGCTCGCTGTACTGGCTGTAAAACATCTCGGAGAACGGGTCGTCCCCAGTCACTATCACCTGCACGTCGCCGTTGTACGTGTCGATGAGCGAATAGCCGACTAGCTTCAGCATGAAAGGCGCGCCCCACGGCACGTGGGAGGTGTCAAGGGCGACTATCAGGGGCATCAGCCAGTACGTGTTCTTGCCGTCGCTTACCGGTATGACGCCGGTCTTGTGGAACGTTGGAGTACTGGCGTCGGTTATGGCAAAGTCGTACACGAAATACGGGTAGAGGAGGTCCATCCTGTCGTGGATGTCCTTGTAGCGCATGACGTGTATCGGCGTATCCGGATATGAAAGCATGAAGGTGGGCTCGAACATCCAGCTCACGGGCGGGGCGACGTCGATGCCGCCAGTGCCGTTGTAAAAGAACTGGTCTATCTCGTCGCTCGTCTCTCTCCCGACCGGGTACGCGGACCAGTAACTGGAAAACAGGCTGTTGTCCGTGCTCTCGCCGTAATAGATCCTCTTTTGCGCAAAGAACTTGCCCTCGTCGACGATGTTGCCAGTGTCGGCTTCGAGCATCTTGAAACCCGGGTTTGCGTGGGTGTAGACGAGGTGCTGGTTGAACCACTCGTTGCCCCTGGCAAGGCTATCCGGGAGCATGGGCGCGGTGCTGCCAGTCCAGTACATCGTGCCTCCGAACCTCAGCGTGTCGGTGTCTGAAAAGCTGATGTCGTTTCGCTGCCCTAGCTCGGGCTTTAGTTTCTGAGTTGACGTCTCCTGGTCCCAGAGCCGGATGTTGCCAAGCGTCTCGCGGTTTTCGTCCACGATGCCGCGTATGGCCGAGGGCGAGATTGACGGCGGCTTGACGTCATAGTTGACTATCTTTATCCTGTCAAGCTCGGCCATGTCGCGGTTGACCGCGATTTCCTGCGAGTTGTACGGGCCCTTGTATTCGACCTTTTTTGCCTCCGCAATGCTGGCGTTGATGACTACAAGCGAGCCGACGATTGCGACCACGGCGACTGCCGTGACGAGCCGGGCGTACATGTGGCGCCGGGTGGGATAGATTATCACCCTGGCGCGCCTCTTGTCAAAAAAGCCATAGCCCACAAACGCCGCGCCAAGGACTAGCGCCCCTGCAATCAGGTATTTCGTGTTAAAGTCGATTGCAGAGCTAAAGAATATCGTAAAGCCCGCCCAGAATATGGCGGCGCCGACGATTATCTCGACCGTAGAGATGTAGGACAGGAATTTCGGCTTGCGCTCGCCGGCGTCAAGCACGTACTGCGACACAATGTTCACCGCGCCGGAAACGCCTACGTACAGCAAGAGCCTGATGCTCACGGCACCAAGGAGGGGCGGGACCAGGATTGAAAGGGCCGGTATTGCAGGAATCACGTTTTCTTGCGCAAACGCGCCGTCTGCCGGAACTTCTGCAAACGGGAGGCCAAAGACCCTGCCGATGGAGCCGATGCCAATGTCGCCGCCGGCTGCCATGTGCTGGATTGCCATGCCAAACACCAGGCTGCTGAAAAGGGGCGCCAGGAGCACTACTTTGGTCACCTGCCACATCCCAAAGCTTGTCGGGCTCATCTTGAACTCGGAATACCTGGCAGGCCTAGCGCGGGCCTCAAAGTCTCCCCTTCGGAGAAAGCCCGTGACAACTGAAATGCCGTACCAGACGATAGAGTGGCGCGAGATAAAGTTGACGCGCACAAGGGACACTGCAGCCAGGATCAAGCCGGAGGTGGCCGAGTAATAGAGCGTTTTTGTATAGACGCCACCAAACTCGGAGGCGTTGAGGAGGAGGTTGACTGACTGGTTGCCCGCCACTACAAAGATTACGACGCCCATTGCAGCGAGGATTGTTATCTTGACTATCCTGCCAATGTCTGAGCGGGGTGCCCCGTCCTCGCTATAGCTGTCCCACAATCACAAGAGCTACGCGGAAGCTCTTAATATGTTATTAAAAAGTGCGAAGTTATCTTTCAAAATAACGCAGAGCCCGTTTCAGGGATACATTTCTTAAAATGCGTTTTTGCATCTGGCTGCCAGCATCCTGTTTTCGCAGAATGCTGCGCCAGGATGTTTTTATTTCGACTTCTTCTTTGCCGACTTTTTCTTTGCGGTTTTGGTTGACTTTTTTGTGGTTGCCACGATTCTGCCATGCGGCGCACTAGTATTTAAGATCATGCTGAATCTGCCAGTCCCTTGCAGATCAGGTAGACAGCGGCGTACGCCGGGAGCTCGGCGGATTCTTTTGACAGGTTGTAGGACTCGCCCTTTAGCTTGAACTTTACTTGCGTCTTCATCTTTACCTTTACCTTTGCAGAGCCGAGCAGGCACGCGTCCGTGAACGGGTCAAACGAGTCCAGTTCGTCGCACTTTATCTTGGCAAGGCCGCTCTTGCTGTTTATCGTTCCGGGCATCCTGAATACCCTGTGCACGTCTGTCGTCACCTGCGGGTCTATCCTTGCGCCCATCTCCCTTGTCATCTTGTCAAGCTCTGCCTTGAACCCTGCATAGCCGCCCTTTTCTTTTGCAATGTTGCCCAGCTTGATTATCGACGCAGAGTCGATCTTTAGTTTGTCGGCGACTTTTTTCCTCCACCCAAGGGCAAGGCCGCTCTTTGGGAACTTGACAAACACGTCGTCGCCTCCCTGGGCCTTGCGCACGCCGACGCTCTCTGCAAGGAGGCCGACGCCGGCGATATAGCCGACGAGGTCGGACCTTGCCTGCGAGTCAAGGGGCCGGTACGAGTCGTCGCGCACGTGAAAGTGAAAGCCGTTGTTGCCGGAAAAATATGCGTCGATGTTTTGCCGCTCGACGCCCAGGTCTTCGGTCATAAAATCGATCAGCCGCTTTGCCTCTTTTTTCGACCCGTCGATGCACTTGCTGCACGGTATGGAGACATGGTCGGCCTTTTTTCCGCCGCACGCGCTGCAGGAATATTCTCCGTCGTCAGGCGGCGACGCGTGGCCGCACGCTGCGCAGACAGCATAGGAATGCAACGGGACGCATGGCAGGCCGAGGTCCTTGCCGTCGATGTCAAAGATGAGGTCCGCCCCTAGCCACTGCTTTTCCTGCATTGGAAGGGTCGGAAAGCGGTACAGCGCGTTGGAGCAATAGACGTCAGACGGAACTTCTTTCACCAGCGTCGCGATCAGCTCGCCGATGCTCTTGAATGAAAGGTGGCGCACCATGCCGTGCATCCCAAACTGCGAATAGCCAAACTCGCGCTGGTCGATGGCAGCCGGTGCATGTATCGATTTTTGCTTGAAATAATATTCCCTGAACGCGGACCTGATCACTTCGGCGTTTCGGCTCACTTTCTGCGCCTCCCAAACTGGATTGGGTTTATGATGCCGGCGCAGTCGGAAGTCGCAAAGCAGAGGTTTTCAGTGCGCAACTTGTCGCACGACGGCACTGAATATTTCGTCCTGCTGCCCTTTGTCCCTGCCAGGTGCTCGACCTGGTAGCGGGTTATGCGCTCGTTGTAATCCGGCGCGCTCTTGAACATCTCTACTATCTCGTCGTTGCTCTTGCCTATCGCAAGCATGTAGGTGGCAAGCATCAGGCGCGCCGAGTGGGGAAGGTTCTCGCCCCTGCCCATGACTTCAAGCGCGTGCTTTATGCACGGCGGGTATTCAGTCACGGCATGCGCGCGGTACTCGTACCGCGGGGCGAGCGCGGTGCGCAGCTCCTCTGCCTTATCCTTGATTGCCGTCGGCAGCGCCGGCAGGCTCATGGCGTGCACGCGGCTTGTGATGAGCACCGCAAGCTCGCTCCTTACGAGCCTGACCGTCTCGTCGGCGTCCAGATAGACATGGCCCTTGCTGACTAGCCGGTTTATCATCTTCCATTCCTGCTCGTGGAAATGCGACGAGCGCATAAGGTAGTCTGTGGCCTTGACCTTGAACAGCCTGCCGTCCTCAGTCACGTCTATCGCAAGGCCGAAAAGGTCGTAGAATATTTTTTCAAACAGGGCCCTTTTCTGAGCCTCGTTCTGCTTTTTCAGGTCCTCTGTCAGGAACTTTTCCGCCCGCCTTGCCTCTGCTAACGCGTATTTTTTCAGGGCCGGCTCCATCCCTATCGACTTTACCATTATCAGCGTGACCAGAAAGGTGATTATCTCCGTTTCATATCGGTCAAGCTTGTCATAGACCCTGCCGTCGACGCCGGTCCTTATCCGGTCTGCGGCGCGCTCGATGATGTCCTTCATGTCGGGCCTGTCGAGCTCCTCCCAGCCAAATCCTGATTGGCGCAGGTACTCGCCGGCCTCGTTGAGGAAGGGGTACCTGGCAAGGTCGCCAGTCCCCAGTCGTATGGGCAAGCAAGTAACGTCCGCTGAACTTCAATAAAACGCCATCGCAATAACTTTTAGTAACCGCCGCAGCTTGCTCTGCACCATGAACGCCGGCTACAAGGTGGGCTTTCACGTCTCGATTTCAGGCGGCATTTCAAATTCCGTGGACAACGCAAAGGGCATAGGCTGCAGCGCGTTCCAGATATTCAGCCGCAACCCCCGCGGCTGGGCAGCCAAGCCGCTGAGTGCAGACGACATATCGCTCTTCAAGGGCAAGATGGCGGCAAGCGGCATCGACAGGAACGCGACGGTGGTGCACATGCCGTACCTCCCGAACCTGTCCGGGCCGCCGGGCGAGTCGTATGAGAAGTCTGTTGACACTCTGGCAGGGGAGATCGGCCGCTGCGGCGACCTTGGCATACCATACCTCGTCATCCACCTTGGGAGCCACATGGGCAAGGGTGCAAAGAGCGGCATCGACCAGCTGGCCGGCGCGGTCAACACTGCAAGGGACCGGATGAAAAACGGCGTGACGATACTCCTAGAAAACAGCGCGGGGCAAAAGAACAGCGTCGGGTCGCAGTTTGAAGAGATGGGGACTATACTTGACAGGATAGGCAATGCGGAGGTCTGCCTTGACACCTGCCACCTGTTCGCAGCTGGCCACGACCTGCGCACGCCAGAATCGGTCGAAAAGGTGCTGGGCTCATTTGACAGGGCGGTAGGGCTTGGCCGGCTAAAGGTCGTGCACCTCAACGATTCGAAAGGCCCGCTTGGCTCAAACCTCGACCGGCACGAGCACATCGGCCTTGGCAGCATCGGCGCCCCCGGCCTGGCGGCGTTTGTGCGCCACAAGGCCATAGCCGGCCTGCCGATAATAATGGAGACGCCGATCGAGGACAAGAGGGGCGAGGCTGAGAACATGAAGGCGTTCCTCGGGCTGGTAAGCGACCCGCCTGCGGCGCGCCTGGCCGACCGCGCAACCTGAGTTACTCGCGGGGCCGGTGCGACTCTATGCCCGCCCTGCCCTCGTTATAAGTCACCGTGACAAGGTCGCCGGCGCTGTAGGGGCAATCCTCTATCCTGCGCGGCGTGCGGTCAGAGGTTTCGACTATGCAGACTTTTCCGTCCTTGATGGCTATTTTCGCGTCTTCAGTCACCGTCTTTTTCACGAAAAGATCAAGGATTGGAAAGCCCCATATCACCTGGAGCACCATGAACGCGCCAAAGAATGCGAGGCCGAACAGGATGGCAAGTGTCTTGCCCGATGTCTTTTCAAACATCCCGCCGCCCGGCTCATAGCCCACAATGATTCTTGGGCGCTGCGTCTAAAAAACTTGCGCGCCATTTTACTATCGGCTGCCCCCCAGTATCACTTTTAAGTAGGGCTCCAAGATTCAACTTTATACCAATGGTGTTTGGCAGAGATGTAAGGCTCAGCAGGATACTAAAGGACGGCAAGATGCTGTGCATACCGATGGACCACGGCATCAGCAACGGCCCCATCCGCGGGCTTGAAGACGCCCACGGGATGATCTACCAGTGCGAAGGCGCGGGCCTTACATGCGTCCTTGTCAACAAGGGGATAATCAAGACTATGCCGAGGCCGACCAGCGTCGGCCTCATTGCACATTTTTCCGGCAGCACGTCGCTTGGCCCGGCTCCCAACAGAAAGATGCTTATGGGAAGCGTCGAAGAGGCGCTCCGGCTCGGCGCGGACGCCGTTTCGCTGCACATCAACATTGGCGCCAAGGAGGAGCCGGAGATGCTGCAAAAGCTGGGCATGATCTCTGACAAGTGCGACGAGTGGAGCGTTCCCCTAGTCGCCATGATGTACCCTCGCGGAGAGGGGATCAAAAACCCTCACGACCCGGAGATAGTGGCGCACGCTGCCCGTATCGGGGCGGAGGCTGGCGCCGACATTGTCAAGGCAGTTTATACCGGCGACGTGGAATCGTTTAGAAAAGTCGTAAAGAGCGTCCCGGTGCCGATTGTCATCGCAGGCGGGCCAAAGGCGACCACGGACCTTGAGATACTTGAAATGTGCGCGGGCGCCATGAAGGCGGGAGCCAAGGGCGTGACGTTTGGCAGGAACATCTTTCAGCACAAGAACCCGCCGGCGATGGTCAGGGCGCTGCACAAGGTTATGTTTGAAGGCAATAGCGCCAAAGAGGCTGCAAAGCAACTTGACTGACCCAAAGAGCCGCGACCTGATAGTGAGGCCGACGGTGCCAAAGGCCGGCCTTGAAAAATTCATTTCAAAACTAAAGGGCGTGACCATTCTGAACGTCGAGCCCAAGGTGGCGGCAGGCAAGTTCAAGACCATATTCGAGTCGCCCGACGCAGACTATGTCATCTGCAAGACGTTTGACCAGATGAAGGCTGCAAAGCAATCAGGCAAGCCGTTTGGCTACTTTAAAAAGGTGCTGAGCAACGCCGACGTCGACGAGATCGAAAAGGCGTCGCAGGCAGGCGCGTCGTTTATCATAGTCGACGCAAACGACTGGAAGATAATCCCGCTGGAAAACATCATCGCCAAGCTGCACAGGTCAAAGACCAAGGTCTACACCACTGCGTCCAGTTCAAAAGAGGTAGCGACCATGTTTGCGGTGCTGGAACTTGGCGTCGACGGCGTCATACTGTCGACAGACAGCATTGAAGAAGTGGAAAAGGCGAGCCAGCAGCTGTCCACTCAGCACTTTTCGATAAAGCCTGTCAAGATAATCGAAGTGAGAGACGTGGGCACTGGCGAGCGAGTATGCGTCGACACTGCGTCAATGATGGGGATGGGCGAGGGGATGCTCATCGGCAGCAGGTCGAATTTCATGCTCCTTGTCCATAACGAGTCGGTAGGCTCGTCTTTCACGTCGCCAAGGCCGTTTCGGGTGAACGCCGGCGCAGTATACTGCTACACGATAACGCCGGACGGCAACACGCGCTACCTGTCAGAGCTCGAATCGGGGACAGAGGTCTGGATAGTGAACAGGGAGGGCCAGGCACGCCGGGCGACTGTCGGCAGGTCCAAGATAGAGACCCGGCCCCTCCTGCTCTTGCGCGGAGAGGCTGGCGGCGAGCGAGGAACTGTAATCTTGCAGAACGCCGAGACGATAAGGCTGGTAAAGCCGGACGGCAAGCTCTTATCAGTGACTGAAGTCCAGGCAGGCGACGAGGTGCTCGGGTTTGCCAAGCCGGCTTCGGGCAGGCACTTTGGGATGGAAGTCGACGAGTACATCGTCGAAAAATAGTCACGACATTGCCGAGTCTATTTCTTTAAAGAGCGAGCTGATGCTTATCGGCTTTCTCAGCGCAAACTCGATGCACTTTCTCTCCTTCAGGTCGTTGACCAGCCCCGGGTCAAGCTCGTACGAGCTGATCAGGATGACAGGCGCACCGCCGAGCTCTTTTATCCTCTCTGCCACCTGGCTCCCGGACATGTCCGCCAGGCCATAGTCGACCAGCAGCAGGTCTATCTTTTGGTCCTTTGTCGCATGCTCTATGTACTTTTCAATGCACTCATGGCCCGACCTTGCCGTGACGACGTTGTATTTTATGTAGAATGCCTTGCTGTAGATGCTCAGTATCTCTTCTTCCTCGTCGCATATCAGCACCGTGCGCTTGTCCTCTTGCCGGGCAGGCTTGACGCGGACCTCTTTTTTGGCCATCGTGTCGCCTATTGCAAGCAGGCCCTGCAAGAGCTCGACCAGCCTCGGTAACGATATCGGCTTTGTGATGAACGCGTCAACCCCCAGCGTCGGGAGCAGAAAGTCGAGCTCTTTTTTCTCGACTGCAAAAGCGGTTATCAGCGCTATCTTGACG
>NZ_JBOGQF010000057.1:0-11518 GCF_050748925.1 Nitrososphaera sp. | reverse complement strand
ACGCCGCCCCGCCGTTCCTGCTGTTCTCCGCCCAAATCCTGCCCCCGTGGGCTTCGATGATGCTTTTAGAGATGAACAGGCCAAGGCCTGTGCCCGTGTTTGCGTCAGATTTTGAAGCAAATTTCTGAAAGAGCCTTGGCATTATTTCGGGGTGTATCCCGGTGCCCGTGTCGGCGACTCTGACTATAATCTCGCTGCCCTGCCTGCCAACGGTCACCGAAATCGCCCCTCTTTCGGTGAACCGGGCCGCGTTGCTCAGCAGGTTTGCCAGAACCTCGGCGAGGCGCCCCTCGTCTGCTTCGACAAAAAAGTCTCCCGGCTCGTACAGCCATTGCACCGCACCGTTCTTGCTCCGGGCGCTGCGCAGCTCCTCCTGTATGACGTCTCGGATGTTGATCCTCTGCCTGTTCAGCCGAAAAGACCGGCTCTCAAGCCTGGCCACTTCCAGGATGTTTGAAGACAGCTGCTGTAGCCTCTTTGCGTTGCGGAATATTATTGCCAGGTACTTTCGCTTTACCGCGATCTCTTCTTCCTCGTCCGCCCCTTCCGGCTCGTCGGCGCCGAGGAGGTATGCCGTGACCAGTATCGGCTGGATGGGCGTCTTTAGCTCGTGCGCGGCGACGTTGACAAACTCCCTCTGCAACCTGTCAGTCTCTTGCAGCCGGGCTATGAGCTCGGCCTCGCGCCAGAGGCTTTCAAATATCCTGGCGTGCGAAACGACTATGGAGCCGCGGACGGACATCACCGCCGGCCCTGCGGCCTCTTCAAATTCCCTGCCGCCGTCGTCCTTTAGCTCTATCACGAGAGACTCCCTGCCATCTATGACGGCCATGGTGATGTTGGGGACGTTTCCAGGCTGCTGCCTGGCAAGCTGGCGGATCTCGATTCCATAGGATTCCAGCCGGGCAATGTCGCGCACCTGCATCCCGTCTTCAACGCCCAGTATCCGCACCCTGACGCCGTTTGCCGACACCTGTTCAAGAGCTTCGATGACTCCTATCTTTTTTGCCCTTTCAAACGCGCTGGCCGTCGGGATCATCAGCAGGACCTCGCTCCCTGCCTTTGAGACCATCTTTTTGTACAGGATTCGGGTCTTGCCGGGATTGAGTATTACATCAGTCACTGACAGCGCGCCTGACTGGATGTCCCTTATCCTTGCCTCGGCGTCGACGCCGTTGTTCCACATCTCTTCAAACACCTGCTCATAGTGCTCACGGTAAAGCGGCTCGTTGCTGACAAGCAGGCTGTGCATCTTTCCTTCCAGGACCGGCGTGCTGATTGTGGAGCCTACCTCTTTGTCGGAAACTCCAAAACTCATCGCCGAGTCGCCTGCAACGTGCCTTACCTGGATGCCTGCGTCGAGAAACTTGCGGACCAACTCCGCGTTCCCGCCGTCCACAAAGGTGACGTACCTTGTCTCCTCGTGCTGTCCCACTCTCTGCCTGCTCGCCAGCTCTTGCAAGACGTCAAAAAAGTTTTCGTACGCAAACTGGATGCCGCCGGGCGTGGCGCAAATCGACATTTTGCGCGAGCTGCCCAGCATGCGCCTCATCTCTCGCAGCGCGTCTTCGGGCCCGTCGACAATTCTTGTCTCATTGCGCACGGCGCCTTCTTCGATTTCCCTGTACCTCTCTTTTGCGCGAGTCGCCCTGCTCCACAGAGTCTCAAAGAGGTACTGGTTTTGCCTGACCAGGCCCCTTGCGTTGCTGTACACGGTGTGAGAAAGGTTATTTTCAGAGTCTGACGACGTGCCGATGTACTCGGTCTCGCTCACGGAAAAATTGGCCCTGACGCCGTCCAGGTGGCGCACCTCAAAGTACCTGCCGTACTGCCTGCACGCGTCAATGTTTTCTCTGGTGATCTCGGTGATGCATCTTAGCTTCAAGCCCCTGGCCGCCATGTCGGCAATCAACTTTACGTAAGGCTCGGCGTCCATCACGACTCTCGGCATGCCTGCCTCTATGATGACATCTACGCCCTTGCGGGCGTTTTGCGCCATCTGCGCAGAAACGGCAAAGGTCCTCTCCGGGTCGGTTATCGCCTCCGTCCTTTCAAAAGGCGCGCCCTCTCCAATCCTTCCCGGCGTCTTTTCGACAATCCGCTCTGGCGGGCCCGTCAATATCCATTAGGGAAATTTCTATGATATAAAGACTGGTGATAAAGTATTCAGGATCTGCTGTCCTGTTTTGCAGAATCAAACGCACCCCATTTTAGCTCAAAAAAGCGAGCTGAACGCGTAGCATCTTTTTAGCACATGGTGAATTACTCTAGAGTATGCGGGATATGGAGAAACAAGGCGAGCACCGCCATGCTTGCTCAGGAAGAACAGCTGACAGACCAGATACTCCTTGGCAACTGCAAGGAAGTCCTCCAGAAACTTCCCGAGAACTCGGTTCAGCTTACAATCACGTCGCCGCCTTACCGCAACGCCATCAACTACGAAATGCACGCGTCAGGCAATGGCGGATATTACCGCGGGAACGCCGGCGTCGGCACCAACGAATACCTGAACGAGATGGTCGAGATATTCGGCGAGCACGTCTACCGCGTGACAAAGGAAGGCGGGTACTGCTGCATCGTCATTGCCAACGAAGTGGTCAACGGTACGATACTGCCGCTGCCCCACATGCTGCTGTCAAGGCTCGTCCAGCCGTTTGGCAAGTGGCAGCTCCACGAGGAGATAATCTGGCACAAGGTGACCGGCGGCACCAACCGCTACGGCTCGTTCGTGCTTAATCCATATCCAAAATACTATCGCGCAAACGTCATGCACGAGTTCATACTCGTCCTGCGCAAGGGCGACGTCGCAAGCGGCAGAAGGCGCTCGGACGAGCTGCCGGCCACGCACGAGGAATGGACAAAGGAGATAGCCAACTCTGTCTGGCACATAGCTCCCGTCCCGCCCGGCTACATCAACCACCCGTGCCCGTACCCCGAGGAGATCCCGCACCGGCTGATGCAGGTCTATTCGTACAGAGGCGACGTGGTGCTCGACCCGTTCAACGGAAGCGGGCAGACGACAAAGGTGGCCCACGGCACGGGCAGGAAATACCTGGGCATCGACATGGTAAAGGAGTACATCGACCTTGCCCGGTCGCGGCTGGAAAACGAGCCCCTCCACATACGGCAGGAAGCGCTGATAGCGACCTGGAAAAAGGTCCAGTCGCATTACAAGCGCTAGGTTGGCCGCGTGTTGCGCTCTTTGAGCAACCGCCCTAGCGCTTTTTGCCTTATCGCAGTGTCCACGTATTCAGAGTCGCACTTGCCGCACACGGTATAGATGGCGGCGCTGTCCTGGCTCGGCGTTAAGACTTTTTCCCACCTCAGGGGGAACGAGTTTTTCGAGCAGATGACGCATGCGGCCCTTTCCTCAAGGGCCGAGCCGCTGGCGCCCCTGTACATCGCGTGCATCTCGTAGCCGTCGTCCTGCAAGGGCTTCCACAACCTGGCAAACTGCTCTATCGATGCGCCGTCAAACCCTAGCGCCTGCAGCCTGGGAACGTGGTCATCTATGGCAGACATTTACGGTGGAGGCTGCGGATGGGAAATATTAACCGTATTGCTGCTGTCTTTAATATTCGGAACCATGATATTATTACATGGCGGCCGCGACATCGTCACCAAAAAAGCCCGCAGAGGTCCGGTGCAACATCTGCGGAAGGACGTTTGCCAGCACCAGCTTGCTCGAAGCGCACATGAAGGTAGACCACAGCAGTAACAGCTCACCGCCTGCAGGCGTGAGCTAAATAAGTACCCTTGCGGCAATGGCTGCCATTGGCAAAGATCTGCGCTTCGATAGCGGCGGCAAGTGTTGACGAGCTGAAAGCGCAAGCTGAAAAGGCTTTTGCGCTTGGCGCCGATTTTATAGAGGCGCGGCTCGATTTTTTGCCGCCAGAGCAGGTGATGGCAGGCGCCCTAGCAATAGACAAGGGCAGGGCGATCTTTACACTGCGCCCAAAGGACCAAGGAGGCAAGTTTGCCGGCACGGAAGAGGAGCGCATAAAGTTATTGAGAAAGCTGGCAGAAATGCGGCCGATGCTTGTCGACATTGAATTGTCGACTCTGCAGGCAAACGACAACCTCGCCGACTATCTCGAACTAGCGAGCATCCCGACGCTGGTCTCGTGGCACGACTTTGCAGGCACGCCCACAAACGACGAACTGGCCAAGATACTGATGGAGATGCGCATCTATAGCAACTATGTAAAGCTGGTCACTACTGCCAGAAGCGTAGGCGACTCGCTCAGGCTGATGGAGCTGTACGAAAGCGCGCTCGGCCTGCACCCGATAATATTTGCAATGGGCGAGGCGGGTGTAATGACCCGGGTATTGTCGGCGATGTATGGCGCTCCCTATGCCTATGCCGCGGTGGAGAACGCCGTGGCGCCGGGCCAGCTGACGGTCGCGCAGATCAAGAGGCTGTACGGGATGGTCAAGCCGCAAAGCATATAGCTCGGTTTTGAGTCCAATTACTGATGTCAACATCAACCCCAAACCAGATATTCGAACAGATCGAGCAAGCAGCGCAGGCGCAGTCCAAATACCTGAAAATACAGCCAGGCCAGACAATGGTGCTGAAATTCGACGCAAACAAGATCCAGCTAGTGGACCGCGAGATAGAGAACCGCAAGTCAAAGGCGGTGCAGTACACGGTGCTTAACGTCAACGACGGGCAGGAAAAAATACTCAGCCTTTCGCTGTCGTGGGCGCTGAACCTCAACGAGCTTTTGAAGGCAGGCTACACGAACATCAAGGTCAACCGGCGCGGAAGCGGGCTGGACACAAGCTACAACTTTGTGCCCGTCTGACCTTTTCTTTTTATTTTTCTGTTCTACCAAAACCGCGCGTTAAGAATGCGGGCGGGACTTGCACCCTATCGACTAGATCTTGTGTCTATAAAGCTGCCCTCTAGATTGACGCGCATGCTAGAGTACGGATAATCTTGGCCATAGCCAGAAACCGTCTCGTTAAAGATCTTGATGGTTTCAGTGTTATTGTAAATTTTTCCGAGCCTTCCTTCCATGCCTGGGTCATTCTGTAGGTGTCTGTCAAACATCATGAGGACGTGGTCGGTCCTGATTGGGTGGAACAGGGCATGGCGGTAATCCATAAACACATTGTCATATCTCAGGGCATAATTCAATACCCAAGAGTAGACAGGGCTGGCCAATGTCGTGGTCATGGCATCTTGCTCATCTTTGTCCAGATAGTTTGCAGTAAACGATAGCGCTTCAAACTGGGCGGACGATACGTTGGCAGTTATCAAAAGCGTGGTCGATACGATTCCAAAAATCGCTATTCCCCCGGCAACGCCAAAGATTATTGCATTCTGCGTCACGCTATGCGAGATTCTTGAAGGCAGCTCTACGATCAGCCTCGCCCCTGCTATAGCTATTGCTGGAAGGATTGGGATCCAGTGAAAATACTGGACGTACCCAATGACTGAAAGGAAAAACACGAACGGCAGCGCCCAGAGCGCGACGAGCAAATCTCTTCGCCATATTGAATATCCAATGCCTGCAATGCCCAGGATCATCAGGACCGGGTCGAACTGGATAAAGTATCGCGCAAGGGAATTCAGCCCTCCGCTTTCCCGCTGGGTCTGCCAAAGCACGTCCTCTTTCCACGAATCGAACTGGCCGGCAAGTATGCTCTGGGCAGGCCAGAACATTGGTATCAGGATGGCAGGCAATATCCAGTAGAGCAGGAGCCGTGCGCGCCTACGTTTGCTGGCCTTTATGCTTGCATACATCAGGTACCCTACCAGTGACATCATGACAAACGCCGGTATCTTGGTATAGATGGCAAGGCCGAGCAGGACGCCTGACGCCAATGCAAACGCGCCAGCGTGGCGCGAGTCCTTGGCATATACTGCCATCAGTATCGACCCGAGAAGGAACGGGAGCAGGATCGAGTCCAGCAGGATTCTCCTCAAAAGCCAGGTCATCGGCATGACTGCAAAGAGTATCGACGCGACAACTGCCACTTTCTTGCCATAGCGCTTTTCGGCTATCTTGAAGATGAGAAAAGTATCGACTATCGACAGCATGCCCATCACGAGCCGGGGAACAAGGTACAGGTTTTGCATCGACTGGATGCTGTTGTCAGGATTTAACGCGTCAGGATATCCAGTAATGCCAAGCACCCCTCCCAGGAAAAGCTGCCCAAAATGCGGATGATCGTAATAGTTCCCTTCCTGTGGGCCCAGCCCGTCAGCCACGAGCATGGCCCTTCTCATGTACACCCCTTCGTCGTAAAACAGGTCCGGAAAACCGACAGGGTTCCACAGGTGGGTAAATGCAGACAAAACAAGGGGAATTATTATGATAAACCTTGCAGAGCTAGAAATCCTCAAACGTATGCAACGAATAAGGAATGGGCTAGATATGGATAGTGGAGTGCTTCTCTTTGAAGGTCCACTTTTTGCAATGGGACTTTCGGGGTTGAAATAACTACAAGCAGGAGGACTGATATCCAACAGGCAGGGAATTTCTGAATGCATAAGGCCCCAAACCCTGCTGCACTCTGCGCGGCTGGAGCGAGTTCCCACCGGAAACGCGCGCATTGGTAAAGGGTGCATGCAGTGGGATTCACGCTTGTTTTTACTAATAAGCCAGTTCAAATTTGATCAGACCCGCGGCCCGTAGGGGGTATAGATAAGGGTCTTCAAATTTGACGTTTTACGTTGATTGCCGAAATACTTCGAAGATGCTGTAGTACTGGTGACATACGAATTCTGGAGATAGTGATGATGCCAATCGCTACCTGGATTCTGTGGTCATGACAACGAATCGCTATTTGACAGGGTCGCCATCACGTGGCCATTAACGTGTGCTTCGTCGTCATCAAAAAGCTGGGAGCGCTGATGAATTGAATATGCATACCCATATTGCTTCAATGTGTTTAGCAGCTGATCATAGTTTTGGATAGAGTGGTATTCAATCAGCATATTTTTCACCTTCTTTTGGCTTAAAGCCTTAGCGGCGCCTTCTAATGCCAATATTTCTGCACCCTCTATATCCAGCTTCAAAAGAGCGACCTTATCCACGTCCATACTTTCCATTATGCTGTCCAAAGTGCGCGTCTTGATTTTTCTCTTGGTGATGCTGCTGCCTTTATCCTTACCCCTCTCTTTCTTGTCGCTTATTCCAAAGTCCAGTAGAAAATCCTTCAATATTGTAGACATGCTGTCTCTCTCGTAAAGCTCTACCGTGCTGTTGTCTTGATTGAATACCGCTGCATTTATCAGCGTAACATTGGACAGGTTGTTCAATCTACAGTTTGTGCCAAGTCGGTCAAAAATTTTAGGGGAAGCTTCAATTGCTATAACCTCTAGTTTTGGATGACTGCGCGCCAGCAGAACCGCATAGATGCCGATATTGGCTCCAACGTCAATCACAACCCCGTGCTTCACTTCTAGATCTAGCGTGGATACAAATGCTCTTTCAACGTCTTCCCAAGTACTACTGAGAAGGATGGTATAGTCCACTCGCAGCGGCAGAGAAAGCAGTGCTCCTTTATCGCCGTTTCCCAATCTTACCATGACGCAATCCACTGGCATCCAGTTAAGCCATTCAACATTTCTCAAAAGGAGTTTTGCCGCCCTTTTCTTTCCAAAGAGTATGACAAGGAGAAGGACAATGATTATCGCACTTGTAATGTGTATGAAGAGGATGATTTTATCTTGGAGTCTGTAACCACATCTTGCTCCTTTGAGCCAACTTTTAATTTCCTTGGATGCTGATGCTTGACCAGTATTATTGCCTCCATCGCTGCTGCTATTGCTGCACACTATGGGTTACCTTATGACAAACATATATCGCACCTTAGACGTTTAACATTGACTATCGTAATCATTTGTCTATCGCTCAGATCATAAAGCAAAAGAAGAAGAAAAAACAGATGTTGGAAGAGAGGGCAAGAGGGCTACAATCAATTGTAGCCCCGCGCCCGTTTTCACCTTATCTTCACTTTAGTCTTGGCGGGTTTACCTTCCATGTCCATGTTGCAGGTGTCGGGTCCTCATTCCCCGAGGTATCAAATGCCTTGACTTTGAACACGTGCGTTATGCTTGTCTGAAGGTTGCTGTACGGTGCAGTGGGACTTGTGCAGTCTGTCCATGCGCCGCCATCCAGGCTGCATTGGAATTTGCTGATTCCAACGTTGTCAGAGCCTATGAAGAAGAACTTGGCTGATGTGTTGGTAGTCTTGCCGTTGGTTGCAATTGGCTTGCCTTTGCCGTCAAACGCGCCAGTGATTTGCGTGTCTGGAGGTGAGGTGTCACATGACTCGTTTACCGGTTGGTTCCCGGTAATTGTCCCATTGATTGTACCTCCGCACTTGTTGATTGTGGCGCCAGAAAGGTTGATGATGTCGTGATTGTTGTTGATGGTGCCGCCGGAGTTATTGTTTATGGTACCGCTGTTGTTAATGGTAGTGCCGGGGAGGTTGTTAATTGTACCGGAATTGTTGATGGTACCAGAGTTATCAAGAGACACAGCATTCCCAATGGTCCCCAAGTTCGTAATCTTTCCATCGTTGTCAACCGGGCCATCAAAGGTTAATACGATTCCGGGGTCCACAACAAGCTCGTCGCCGCTAGAGATCGCTAGATCTGCGCTGACAGTGAAGTCGACATCCAAGTGAACAACAGAATTTGCCGCCGCTCCCCCGTCAATTCTAATAGAGTCGAAGGTCGAAGGAACAGTGTCAGTGTCCCAGTTCAGCGGGTCTGAAAAACTCGAACCGTCTCCTCCTCCATCCCAATTAACGGTTGCAGCATACGCAGTTTGTGGCGTAACAATCCACATAGCAGCCACAAACAACAGAACAGAAGCAAGCGCGGTTGTGCTTAGAATCCCTACAACAGCAGTATTTCGGTTAAAAATCGTTCCCATTATTCGGTATGCTTGTGGCTTGTATTAGCATATACAAGCAATGTCGTGCCGGAATATGTATTCTAGCATCACTAATACATTTCTTAATAAAATGTATCTGGTTATTAGCAGTAAGATAAAAAATTTCATGATTATACCTGGCAGAAGAGCCTGTGGCGATTTATCAAAAAATCGTGAGGCATAATTGAGCAATGCGTTTACCTCATCAGAAGCATTATGTTCCAAGAATAGGACTTTTCTTTTCTGCTCTTGAAATTGAAAGTCGAGCATGGACGGGATTTACGTCTGTCTTGCTAACAGCTAACCAAACTTTCAAGTATCAAAACGAATTTGCAGGCATGTGCACCCGACGGCCATAAAAGAACTAACAGCTACCCGCGTTTTTGTATGCACTGGAAATACTGGAAACGCGCACACATGTATGCCATCAAAACCGGCTCCACTTGCTGCAATCACTCAGATAAAAGTAACCTATATGACCGGATGTGGGGCAACTGGCTGTTGCATTGGAGAGGGCCCCTGCCAAGACATACTGCATCATAGGCGACCCCGTGCACCATTCCCTGTCGCCGGGGATGCAAAACGCCGCCTTTTCGGCGCTTGGCCTCAATTCCACCTACATCGCGTTTCGGGTCCCTCCCGGCGAGCTGAAAGAGTCGATAGAGTCGCTGCGCGCAATCAACATGTCCGGCTTTAACGTCACAATCCCGCACAAAGTGGAGGTGATAAAGTACCTTGACGAGCTGGACGCCACTGCAAGGCAGGCCGGCGCAGTGAACACGGTCAACAGCATCGAGGGGATATTCCGCGGCTACAACACGGACATGTATGGCTTTATCGAGCCTTTGCACAAAAGAAAGGTCAGCTTTGACGGCATGACGGTATTGCTGCTGGGCGCAGGGGGCGCGGCGCGCGCCATAATTGCCGCGCTTGCTCAGGAAAAAGGCATCAGCAAAGTCGTCATTGCAAACCGCGACCAAAAGAGGGGCGCCGAGCTTGCCCGCCTCGGGAATGGCATGGGGCTGAAATGCGAGGCGATAGCGTTTGACAAAGCCGCAAGCATTTCGCAGGACGCCGACATGATAGTCAACTCGACTTTAATCGGGCTAGGCGGCGAGCCTTCGCCGATAAGCTACGAGAATATTAAAAAGGGCAGAATCGTCTATGACATTGTGTACAGGCCGGTGGTCACAGACCTGATAGAAAACGCCAAGTCAGCTGGGGCCCATGTCGTCTACGGCTATGAGATGCTGCTGGAGCAGGGCGCAAGGGCGTTTGAGATATGGACCGGCCTCCCGGCGCCCAGGGACGCCATGAAAAAGAACCTGCTTGGGATATTTGGAGAGCCAACATGAAAGTCCGGGCCACTATGCACGGCGCGGTGTCCATCGTAAACGCCATAGCCACCGGCAACGGCTCGGCGATGGGTATTTCGCTCAAGGTAGTCGCCGAAGTCGAAATGTCAAAGGGCAAGGGCGTCAGGTTCCTCACCGGAAAAAACGACGACAGGCTGGTCAACAACATTATAAAAAACACGCTTTCTGCAAGCGTGCTTGAAAAGAACCAGGTGACGATAAGCGTCAGGTCCGAGATCCCGATAGGTTTTGGGCTGAAAAGCTCCAGCGCCGTGTCAAACGCAGTGGCACTTGCCTGCAGCAGGATCGCCGGCGAAAAGGTGGACGACGTCGCGGTGCTCGACGCTGCCGTGAGGGCCTCGCTTGACGCCAAAGTGACAATAACAGGGGCGTACGACGACGCGACTGCGTGCTATTATGGCGGGTTCGTGGTGACTGATAATTACGCCCGCAAGCTGGTAAAAAGGGAGGAAGCTCCGGACAACCTCTATGCCGTGATATTTCTACCAAACAACATCCCCCGGGGCGACGTCCGCAAGCTGGGCGGCCTTGCAGACTTGTTTATGGACGCGTACCATCTTGCAGAGGGTGGCGAGTACTGGAAGGCGATGAAGCTCAACGGCGTGCTGGCCTCTGCAGCACTTGGCTCCACCTACAAGCCGGTGCTTGCCGCCCTTGAGCAGGGCGCGCTTGCCGCTGGCATCTCTGGCAACGGGCCTTCGATAGCCGCAATAGCGTACGAAGACGAGCTTGAAGACATCCGGAGCGCATTTGGCAAGTTCAACGGCAAGGTCCTTGCGTCCAAGGTTAATAACCAGAAAGCGACGGCGGAGGTGGTGGTTGGATAATGGTCAGCATACAGGTAAAAAAGTCAAGGATTGCGGGCAGCGTGCGGTGCCCTTCAAGCAAGAGCTATACCCACAGGGCGCTTGCAATAGCGTCGCTTGCGCCGGGGCAGTCCACCATCACAAACGCGCTCCTTGCCCGCGACACGCTTGCCACCCTTGCCTGCTGCAGGGCACTTGGGGCAGAGATAGAGAGCAAGCGGGAAGGCAGGGCAGTGCAGGTTCAGGGGAGGCAGGGCTTTGAGCCGCCTGAGAACGTCCTAAACTGCGAAAACTCGGGCACCACGATCCGGATAATGACTGCCATCTCGGGCCTCGTAAAGAAAGGCTACACTGTCCTGACCGGCGACGAGAGCCTCCGCAGGCGCCCGATGCAGCCGATACTCGACGCACTCGGGCCCCTCGGAGTCCAGGCCTACTC
>NZ_JBOGQF010000056.1:0-11537 GCF_050748925.1 Nitrososphaera sp. | reverse complement strand
ACATAAAGCTCTGTTGAATCCTTAAAGTCGTACTTGCTATAATCCATGTTAAGATCTGAAGTCATACTGGTAGCTATAACGGTGTTATTTTATATATATTTTGCACTCTGTCGGAGGTGTTTTGTGAATTTGTACAGCCTAATTTTCCATAATTTGGACAAGCTAACCAGCCGCGTCAGCCTTAAATCGCACCTGCACGCCTGTAATCCATGCGCCGCGAAATGATTGCAGCATTTCTGAGCCTTTTTCTTGCCTTTGCCGAAGTATTCAATTTCAAGGACCTTGAAGCGCCTGCGCTGATGGCAAGCTATTGCCCGCAGGTCAAAAAACACGACAGCCGCGCAGTCGTTGGACGCTCCATGCCTGTGGCCTCTAAACCGAGTTCTTGAAGGCGTTTTTCATTTCTAGCGCGCCTCTCCTCACGAGCGCCTGCACGTCCTGCGGCATGTCGTCCATCTTTAGCCTGCCTTCCTTTAGCATTTCAAGCACGTCGCGAACCGCCATCTCTTGCCTGGACTGGCCAATTGCAACCCTGGCGTCAAGCACGCCCTGGCCCGACTTTATCTGGAGCACCCACATCAGCTCCTCGACCCTGCCCTTGCCCTGCGCCAACTTCTCCGAGTACTGCTTTACCGCCTCCTCGTTGTGCTCCTGCATGGCCTTGGCGAGCATCTTTGCTATCGAGCCGGATTGGCCTTCGAGCAGGTCTATCCTGAGCCTGATGTCTCTTTCAGATCGCAACTGTGATTGCAAGAGCCTCGACAGGCTATAATTTTTTCTAGCCGCGGCGCTTGCCCGACCAGAACGTGCCCTGCGAACCTTTCCACTTGCAATAGTCGGCAAGTATCTGTGCGTGGTCAAACGCCATCTCCCCTTTTATTTTTTCAAGGTCTGAGAGCTCTACCCACTCTATGCTCTCCGCGTCGTCGCCGGCCTTTTCCCCGCCGCTCAACGTTATGCAGACAAACGTGACGCTCATCACGTGCTTCCGTGGGTCGCGTTTTGGGTCGGAATAAACGCCAAGGATGTCGATGGGCTCGACCTCAAGCGAGGCCTCCTCGCGCACCTCCCTCCTGACGGCATTCTCTGCAGTCTCGCCCTCGTTGATAAATCCCCCGGGGAGTGCAAGCTGGCCCTTGAACGGGTCCTTTTTTCTCCTTACCATGAGCACACTGGAGCCCTGCTGCAGGATGGCGTCCACGGTGGGCGTGGGGTTGCGGTAACTCATGGCTGTATTGAGGCGGCACAGGTATTAACAGTTCAATGCCTGCAATTAAATACAAAGAATCTAGAGTGATCGTATAGAAATAATGGCAGATGTTACCGATATGGCAAAACATTCATACCATGCTGAAAATATACTAAAATTTTATTAGTATGGAACGCTATTATTCGTCATATGTCTGCCATCTTTGAGGCCATCGAAGCGCCGGCCCCCCTGAGCATCTGCCCCAAGTGCGGAAGGCAGGTCAGAATAGACGGCCACTGCGACTGCGAAGCTCTTTTCATCGCCGAAGAATATCCAAGACCAAAGAAAAATTGAGTCCCGGATGTTGTCGCCGGCACACCTCTAGCATGAATTAGGTATAGCTGAGCATGGTCGTCTGGCCAAGGGACGACCTGTCTATTTTTTTTGGCCCCATGTGGTCTGGAAAGTCAGTGCTCATGCCGGCCCTGCGGACTTTTTCTTTCAGGCAGTCGAGAATGTTGTTGGCGTACTGCCGGTCGCACGAGACATAGCTCGCATTCAGCGGCTCTTTAAATCCGTAGAGCTGCCTGTAGCGCTCGGCTGCCGACTCGACGCCGAGGAGGGCCAGCACTGCCTTCATCCTTTCCCATATGTCGCCCCTCATCCTCAGCATCGCGCCAAAGACGTGACTGACGCCTGCGTCCCTGCAGCCCCTTACTATGGCGTCCAGCTCGCCTTCCGTGTCGGTGACGAGGGGCAATATGGGGTCGACGTTCACCGCGCACGGGACGCCTGCGTCTGCAAATTTCCTTATGGCTTGATATATCCTGCGAGCTGGCGGCGTGCCAGGCTCCACCACCCTCCGCACTTTTTCGCTGCAGGCAGTTATCGACCACACGACCAGGCAATTGCGACTGTACCTTGCATGCAGCTCAATGTCGCGCTCTATAATCGACGACTTTGTGAACACATAGTAGGGCGCATTGTACTTTTGCAGGATTTGCACGCACTTTCTCGTCAGGCCGTATTTCAGCTCTGCCGGCTGGTACGCGTCGGTGGCAGACGCCACCATGACGGGGTCTATCGTGTCGCCCTTCCACGCGGCGAGCTCTTTTTCCAGCACTTCTGGCGCATTGCTCTTTGCGTAAATCTTGTCGTAAAAATCAGGAGACCACTCGTAGGTTGCGTAGCAGTATGCGCACCTGTGCTGGCACCCCTGGTAAGGGTTTATCGTGAGGCCTCCGTACCCCTTGACGCTGAACGGGTGGATTATCGACTTGCTCCTTTTAGCCTCGTACGTCGGCGCGTCTGTCCTGTACCATAACGACATGTTGAAACATGCAATAATGTGCGTATTAAGGCCGGGGGCACGCTAGGGGGAGGGAGCCACTTTTGCGTAAACAACATTGGAATCTTCGAGCACGACAAAGTCGTGCAATTCCAAAGCCTTTGGCATGTGCTCGCCGATCCTCTCCACGTCGTAGGCGCAAAGGACTGCAGCGCCCTTCCAGGGCGGCCTGTCCTGCCTGTGGTCTGCCTCTTCCATGCCTTTCTCTGCAAGCCACGTGTTGTCAGTCGCAAGCCGCAGATGGACGCCGCGCCTGAGCGAAAACGCCCATTCGCCGGCCTTTTCAGCTACTGACTGTACGCCGTACCGGCCTGCAAGCTGCTTGTAGGTTGTCGCAGCCACCGACGCCGGGACGGCCCCTGCCATTATGGCAGCCCTCGACTCCTCCGCAGGCGAGTCGAAAAACCCTGCCACCATCCTGTCCCTGAACGCCGCGCTCTTGTAAAGCAGCAGGACGTGCTCGCCGTAATCCATGCTGCGCATAAATGCCAACGGCCCATCCCTCCTCACCTCGTCGAGCATTTCGTTAAAGCCCAGGTCGCAAGAGCGCGTGGCTGCCGCCAGCTCCTCGCTGAGCCTCTTTAGCATAATGTCGGCGCCGTACCCAAAGACCGACCAGAGCGCCTTTTCAAGCTCGCGAAAGTTTGCAAGAAGCTCCCTTTCCTGCAGGCCGGTGAGCGAGGTCATGTGGAACAGGAGCGCCCTTGAAGACGTGTCCCCTAGGACCGCAAGCGTCTTTTTCGCAGCCGCAGAGACTATTCTTTCTTGGATTTGCAGCGGGGCGTATCCCTTTTGGACTATAAAACGCGCTATTTCGGCCATGAAGATCACTTTTCCTCCTCGATTGTCTCCATGTATGGGCATTGTACAGAAATTATGCAGGTAATTGTCACATGCGGAAACAATGACTGTTTTATAGAATCAAGTTCTATGATTTAACCTTTATTGACAATATGTGGAAAATGCACTGGGAGTATAGTTTTTTATTGATGCTCAGGTGAGTATGGGCGTGAAGGTAGGTGTTGCCGGCCTTGGCCTCATGGGCTCTGGCATAGCAAAACGGCTTGTGGGGACCGGCCATGAAGTGGCGGTGTACAACCGCGACAGGTCCAAGGCAGAAAAGGTAAGTGGGGCTGCGGTCGCAGAAACCCCTGCGGGCCTTGCGTCGTCGTGCCAACTTATCATAACAGTCGTCACCGACTATGACGCCGTCAGGCAGGTCATGCTTGGCGACGGCGGCATTTCCAAATCTCCAAACAAGCCCATAGTAGCCGACGCAAGCACCATTTCGCCTTTGCAGTCAAAGCAGCTAGCAGAGTCACTCAGGCAGGCCGGCGTTGAGATGCTTGGCATGCCTGTCATGGGGGGCCCGGCTGCGGCCGAATCTGGCGAGCTGATACCTATGGTGGCAGGCGGCAGGCAGGCGTACGAGCGGGCGAGGCCCGTCATTGAAAAGCTGGGCAAAAAGGCATTTTACATTGGCGAGAAGGACGGCTCCGCAAACGCGGTAAAACTCGCGCTGAACCTGAACATCGCCCTCATCGCGACTGCCGTGTCAGAGGGGATAACGCTGGCCCGGGCGTCCGGAATAGACCCCGCGGTCTTTGTCGACATTCTAAATTCGACCTATTTCAAGACGGGGCTGTCAGAGAAAAAGGGCCCGATGATGGTCAAAAACGACTTTACTCCTTCGTTTCACCTGAAAAACATGCTGAAAGACCTGGAGCTTGCAACCGGCACTGCACAGCAGGCCGGCATAACCCTGCCTGTCACTGCGCTAGTACAGCAGGTCTTCAGGGCGGCCAACAACAGCGGGTTTTCCGAGAGCGACTATACGGCAGTATGCGCCTTTTTGGCAAAAATAAACGGGATGGAAAAATGAAGCTAGAGAAAATCAAGGAATTCAAGGAAGACGAGTTTTCAGTCTTTGCGTCGCTTCCCGACATGGGACGCGTGGGCGGGCTCGTGTCGTCTTTCCTTGCGCAGAACCTGAAATGTGAGCAGGTCGCAGAGATGACCGCAAGTGACAAGCCCTGGGTGGCGTACGCGGACGGCGTCGTAAAGAGCGCGAGCGACGCGTACAAGATATTTTACGATAAGGATCACAAATTACTGATATTCACCGGCGAGTCGCAGCCGCAGGACCCGGGGCAGCTGTACGAGCTGTGCAACGCGTTCCTGGACTATGCTTCTTCTGCAGGCAAGGTCCGCAGGCTGTACGGCGCGGGCGGCTACTTGCGAGACCAGCTGGCCGGCGCCCCGCGCGTCTGCGGCGTCGTGAACAAGCCTGCGCTCAAAAAGGTGCTTGACAAGGCCGGCATCGAACTGGTCGGCAACGAGATAACGAGCATCACATGGTTCAACGGCATCGTCCTTGGGCTTGCGGCAGAGCGGGACATCGAGGCGATAGGCCTGTTTGGCGAGATATCTGAAACCACGGTCCCGCAGCCGCTTGCGGCAAAGAGCATCCTGTCGGCGTTTTCAAGGCTGGAAATGATCGCCCTTGACACCAAAAAGCTTGACAGGCAGTACGAGTCGATACTGGAAGAGATACAAAACAAGAAGGAACCGACGAAATTCGGGCCGGGAATAGGCTAGGCTAGGCTTGGGATGACAGCAACTTCGTCATAGCTGCCATTCATAATGTCATCCCAGCAGCGCCTGCAAAAATCCTCGTCCTGGATCAGCTTTTGCTCAAAAGACAGCGAGATCTGGCTTATCGCGCCCCTGCAGTTTATGCAAAGCCTCTCGTGGTCGCTTTCGCTCTCTGCCATCATGCGCGGTTTCCTCCCGGAAAGCCATCTGCGCTCTTTACGTCCATGCCCAGTCTGACATTTTTCAAGTATATGTGCTTGCGTCCCAAGTTTTTCACTTTAGTTTCTGCGATTCAGCACTTGGCGCTGATAATAAGGGCTTGTTTGTTTCATATTTACAATAATTCGTGCACAAAGCAGGCGTGCTGCAGCACAAATTTGCCCAGTTTTTTGTTTTCTATGACATTCCTTCTGGGCAATTTATAAACAGGTGCCGGGATTTGCTTCCTTAAGCCGTGGCTTCGCAGGCAAACCCGGAAAACACAGATGTCGTATATGGGCCAGGGAACGCCGACAAAGCGATTGCCCGATTTTGCTCAGACGCCGGCTCGTCGTTTTGCTGCTGCATCGATTCTGCCGGACCGTCTTAAGCTGTCGGCTATGACCCGTACTGCCAGGCACTCCGGGGTGTGGAGGGCAGGGGCATAAAATTGCGCTTTATCACGGAAATCACAAAGGACAATCTGCGGCATTGCAAGGAAATGATGGAGTTCGCAGAGCTGCGCCATCTGGACGGCATCAAAGGTAATTTCGCCGTGAGCGACAAGGGATACGTCGCGACTGCACGCCTGCAGCAGGAGCAACCAATCGTGCAAGTAATATCGAGCAACGTCATGGCCATGGTGGAGCAGAACCAGTACTTGTTTGAAACGCTGTGGCAAAAGGCGGTCCTAGCCGAGCAGAAGGTGAGGGAGATAGAGCAAGGCGGCCGCATGGAAACGACAGAGGTGCTGAACGGAACCGAGAGTGTCTTTGCCAAGACCGCGCAGGTCACTGCAAGTGCCAAAAAAGAGATAGCGGGAGTGGCCGACCAGTCGATGCCGTCGATGATAATGGGAGTCGAGCAGACCCTGCAGATGCTTGTCGACGCTGTCAACAGGGGCGTCAAAGCGAGGGTCGTGACTGAAATCACCCGGGACAATATCCAGCACGTAAAGGAGCTGATGAAACTGGCCGAGCTGCGCCACATGGAGGGGATCAGGGGCAACTTTGGGATATACGACAGGAAAGAGTACATGGCGACGTCGGTCGTGCAGGAGGGCCAGCCCATCGCTCAGCTCCTCTACAGCAACGTCGACGGGATGGTAAAGCAGCAATACTTTGTATTTGACATGCTCTGGGCAAGGGCGCTTCCTGCAGAGGACCGGATAAAACAGATAGAGGAAGGCATCGAGCCGTACTATGCCATGTCGCTGAGCGACCCTGAAGAGATCGGCAAGGCGATAGGCAAGAGCTTCAAGTCGTCGACCGCGATAATGGTCTACTCGGGCACCGGCAGCATGCAGATGATACGCGACCGGTTTTTCGACGGCTACCGGCAAGTTGCCGCGCTGCATAAGGAAGGCCGGCACGGCGGCATCCGCTGGCTCGTCACTGTCAGCAGCGAAAACAAGGACCTGGTCAGGGAGTTTATCGGCATTGGGGTCCAGGTGAGGCACACGAGGTACCAATCGCCCCTGACGTTTGCGCTGGACGGCAGGGCTCTGTACTCGACTGTGGAAGAGGGGCTGGACGGGGCGGCAATCAGTGCCAATTTTTTCGTGACCAACGAGCCGGCCTACCGCAGGCAGTTTGCCGCGCTCTTTGACGAGCTGTGGGACGACGCCACCGACGCAATGGACAAGATCAAGGACATTGAAGCGGGGATAATTTCAGAGACGAAGGTAGTCGACAACCCTGCCAAGATAGAACACCTCTACAAGGACATGATGGGAAAAGCCCGCGCCGAGATAATGCTCCTTATCCAGACGCCAGACGCCAGCCGCCTCTGCAAGGCAAAAAAAGCTGGACCTGAAACAGATACTGCAGCAGGCGTCGTCGCGGCACGTCAAGGTCCGGCTCTTGACTGACGGGATGCCGGAGCAGGACGTGGCCGAGCTTGAAGCCTGCGGCGTCCAGATACAGCAACTTTCTCAGCCGCCAAAGGAGGCATCCTTGCCCCGGGTCACGGCAGTCATAGTCGACAGCAGGGCGTCGCTTGTGATAGAAACGCGCGACAACAGCAGCGACTCTTTTGCAGACGCGGTAGGATCCGCCGTGCTTTCGACCAGCTGGTCCGTAGCCCTTTCGTACCCCCGGCTCTTTGAGAGCCTGTGGCAGGAGACGCAGGTGGCGGCGCAGCTGAAAAAGACCGACAGGATGCAAAAAGAGTTCATAAATGTCGCCGCTCATGAGCTGCGGACGCCCATAATGCCAATACTCGGCGTCGCCGACATGATAGTCTCTGACGACCCGGACGGCACGGGAGACCTGAGGCTGACCCGGGACGAGATCGACATCATCGTCAGAAACGCCCGGAGGCTGCAGAGGCTGTCGTTAGACATACTGGACGTGACGAAGATAGAGAGCGACAGCCTGAAACTGAACAGAAGCAGGTTTGCCCTAAACGACGTTCTGGCCAGCACCGTCAAGGACATGCAGAGCCACGGCCAGAACAGCAACGTCCAGTTCGTGCTGGAGCTTGGCAAGAACGAATACGTCAACGCCGACAGGCAGCGCATAAGCCAGGTGGTAGCCAATCTGCTTGGCAACGCAGCCAAGTTCGCGGAGGCAGGCACGGTCACGCTTGCTGCTGAAATCAGTGGCGGCGCGGTCACAGTCACGGTGAGTGATACCGGCCCTGGCATCGACAACGAAATAATGCCAAGGCTGTTTACAAAGTTCGCGACAAAGTCAGAGACCGGGACCGGACTTGGCCTCTACATATCAAAGCGGATTATCGAGGCCTACGGCGGCCGGATATGGGCCGAGAACCGCCCAGGTGGGGGAGCTGTCTTTCGCTTTACTCTGCCCCTTTGACAGAGCCGGACAGCACAAGCCTTAAGAGCCTTTTTCTGCTCTCCCATTCCGGTTACATGTCCGACGCCAAGCTTCGCGTTCTGGTGGTAGACGACGAGCCAGACATAACGTCGATAATACAGATGGGGCTGGAGAGGAAGGGGTTCTCAGTTTCAGTCTACAACAGCCCCACCGCGGCACTCCAAGAATGCATGCCCGGGGCGTACGACATCGCCCTGCTGGACGTCAGGATGCCGGGGATGAACGGCTTTGAGCTGTACCAGGAACTTCAGAAAAAAGACGCACGTGTGAAACCATGCTTTATGTCGGCATTTGACATTAGTTCTGAAGAACTTGACACGCTCTTCCCGTCAAAGGAGCGACCGTTTATACGAAAGCCATTTGTGATGCCAGAGCTTGTCAAGAAATTGGGCGAAGAAGCGTCGCGGCAGGAAAGCTAGTGAATTGGGGCGCCGGATGGCGCTTCTTCTGCGACCGTGAGAAATACCGGCCTGCCCTCCGGCCCGTCTGCCGCAAGCAGCATGCCGTTTGACTCGATGTCGCCTATCTTGCGGGGCTGCAGGTTCGTGCATATGACCACCGTCTTGCCGACAAAGTCCTCCGGCTTTATCCAGGGCGCGGCTCCCACTGCCACGACGCGCTTTTCGCCACCGACGTCGACTGTCGCCTTGAAGACCTTTTTCATTTTAGGCATCACCTCGGCACTCTCCACCCTGCCCACCTTTAGCTGCACCTTGATAAAGTCGTCAAACGTGATGAGGTTTTGCGCCGGCTCGCTCACGCACTCTGGAAAACGGGGGAGGCTATTAAGTGCTATTTCGCGATGACGTCAAACTGCTTCATCGCCTGCGGCAGGTCCTCCAGCAGGTCTGTCGCCGCCATGTGCAGGCCGACGCGGTTGAACGAAAGGTTGCCTGCAAGGCCGTTAAAGTACGCCGCCAAAAGCGACGCCTCAAAGGGCTCCATCTTGCAGATCAATCCCGCCGCGATGCCTGCAAGCACGTCGCCGGTGCCGCCGACGGTCATGGCGCAGTTGTGCGTCCTGTTTATCCCGGTTTTTTTGCCGTCAGAGACGACGTCTGCGGCCCCCTTTAGCAGGATTGTGACGCCATGCTCTCTGGCCGCAGCCTGGACGCTTGCCATCCTTTCCTTTTCCGTCTTGCCGGGGTCCGCGCCAAACAGACGCGTGTATTCGCCGACGTGGGGAGTCACTACCGCGTTAGTGTCCTTTATCTCTGCGAGCACTTCGGGGATGAGCGCAGAGGCGTCAAGCAATAATTTCGTTTTCTGTTCCCTTAATTTCCTTACAAGCGCGATTATCGCGTCCGGCTTTGCAATTGTCATGCCCATCCCGATTGCGGCGGCGTCTGCTTTTTTTGGCATCATGGCAACGAGCCTGTTTGCGGCCCCGGTCGTCAGCTTGTCGTCCGGCAGCGGAAGCACGATGAGCGCAGGCGAAAGCGACCGGACGGCCGTGGCTATCGAGCAGGGGACTGCGGTATAGACGAGGTCCGTGCCGGAGCGCAGCGCAGCCATGCTTGCAAGCACCGGCGCACCGTGGTAAAAGCGGCTACCGCCTGCCACGAGCACTGTGCCGTTGTCGCCCTTTTTCGACGCCGACTTTCTGGCTGGCGCCAGCTTTTTTGCAAGGGGCAGGTTTATCGCGATCGCGGCCACGGGATAAAACAAACGGGCCAAGATATAAAGAAACTCTGCCTAGTAGACTGAAACGTCGTAGCTCATAACCTGCGACAAAATGCCTAGGCAGGTGGGGCAGGCCATCGAAAACACCCTTACTGTATATTCTCCCGGGTTTTCTGGGGTCCAAGAGGAACTCACGGTAAACATCTGTGTAGCTGGGCTTAACCTAATCTGCTGGATCGTCAAATAGCTCGTCATACCGTTAAAGTCCCTCACCTCAAAAATTATCGTGACAGGATAGTCGTCAATGCTGCAATTGTTGTCTATTGTGGCCTGCAGCAATGCCTGAGAGCCTGCCGCCAGCCACTTGATAGATTTGCCTGCCATATCGCCGACCACTAGCCTTTCCGCCTGCACTCTGCTGTCCTGGCAAAAGGTTTCTCTGTTCTTGACAGTCACCTTGCTCTCGCTGTATCTTATGCTTTCTGCATACGCACTGCCCGCTGCAGACAATGCAAGTGTCGCAATAATGTATGCTGCAATGACGCCGGTTGCCCGCCGCAATTGTTGTCGCTATGACCTGCGTGGATAAAAAGGGTATGGACAATTAGCTTGGTTCGGCGTGTATCGTCACTATCGAGCCGGGGTATCTGCCCCGGATCTGGTTTTCGATGTCTGTAACCAGCTCGTGCACCTGCTCTATCGTGGCCTGCCTGCCAAAGGCGCAGTCGACGTCTATCTTTAGCGTATGGTCGCCAGTGCGAAAGGTCGCTATCCTCCCGACGCCCTTGATGTCGCTTGAGGCAAGCACTATGCTCCTTATCGATTCCTGCATCTCTGCGTCTGACACCGGCTCGATGCCCTTGACCTCTGGCATAAGCGGCTCTAGGTGCACGGTGACGTTGCCGGCGTCCCTTAGCTGCGCCTTGACCGAGTCTTCGACTGCGCTTGCTATCGCGTGCGCCTCGCCAAGCGAAGCGGACCTGTTGACCTGTATGTGCAGCGACACTTCTAGCCTGCCCGTGGTACCAACCCTTGACACCAGGATGTTGTGCACCCCCTTTACCCCGCCTACCCGCGCCGCGGCCCGCTCGATTATCGACTCTAACGGAAGGTCCGGGCTGTACACCGGCTCAAAGTGGACGGTGACGCTGGACTGGCCCTCTGGCAGGCTTGCCGCAATGTTGCGCTCGACCTGCGCGCTGGTCTCGTGCGCCTTTTCAAAGCTCATGTCGGCCTTTAACGCGATGGTGGCCTCTGCAAAGATTTCCCTGCCGACCTTGCGCATTTTCAGGTCGCGGCACTCTACGACGCCTTCAGTGCCGGCCACCGCGCTCCTGACCGTCTGCACAAGGCGCGGCGATATGCGGTCCGTCAGCTCGACTGCGTTTTGGTACGCAAACCTGCTGCTCAGGTATGCGAGGAACGCGCCCAGGACTATAGCCGCGATAGAGTCTCCCTGCACAAACCCTGCGGTGACCAGCCAGAGGCCGACAAGGGCGACGCTTGTGGAACCAAAATCTGCGACGGCATGGTAGAGGTCTGCCCTGAGAGTCGTCGCTCTGGTCTTTCTTGCGGCCCTGCCAAGGACTGCTATCCTCAGGACGTCGACGCCCAGCGTGTAAATGGCGGCGGCAAAGCCGATGGCGCCGGGTATCACTAGCGAGGATGGCCCGGCCATGCGCACTGTCGCTTCATATATGAAAAATATCGCGACCACAAACAGCGCGGCGCCACCAATAAACCC
>NZ_JBOGQF010000055.1:0-11905 GCF_050748925.1 Nitrososphaera sp. | reverse complement strand
ATATTAAAGCCCGTGGAGGCCGGCGCGTTCAAGAAAAAGAGCTGGACGTTCAGCTTTGCGGTTCCGCCTGCAAGGCCGGCTCTTGCTTTTCCTCAGGCTTGACTTCTTCCTGCACCACAAGCTCCTGCGCGAGCACGGTCAGCTGCGGGTAGGGCGACGACGTTATGCCTGCAAGCATAAAGACCGACGGGTAGACCTTCTGATATATCACGTCAAGTATCCGGGGCAGGCGCGACCCGGCATGGGCGCCCATCACATGGTCAAAGCTTGCGGGGTTGCCGGTGATGCTGCACGAGCCGCGGAACTCGTACGTGACCATGTTTTTCGGGTCGTTGAGCGTGAGCAGGAATGACAGGTCGAGTCTGTTATCCTTGCGCGACTCTTCGTCTATCTTGGCTGACACCTGGAAGGTGCTCGGGGCCAGCGATTTTTCGCGCCCCTTTTTCGTTGCAAAGGCGCTCTCTAGCGCCACGTCTACCTGCACGCTTTGCTGCTGTTGCGTTGGCACGGCTTTCGAAAGGCGCGCGGCGCAAAATCGCTATGCGTGTAGCTGTCAATTACACGCTAACCGATTTTTGCCTTATTTTCATAACTAGCGCGTGGAGTATTATGGCACAGGCAAGCCAGCGGGCGCTCCAAGCAGGATGGTAAAGCGCCTCCGCACGTTCAGCCAGGAATCCAAGATATCGCTCCAGATTTCAAGGCTAAAGTCGTACGAGTCACCCATGAAGAAAATGTACGATGTACAAGATTACGAGCTTGCGCCCAACTATAATTTCCCCGACGCGTTTTCCCAGCTCGTGCCCAAGAACACGCCAGAATACGTGGACAAGGGCGAGCATTATGTCGAAAGGATAATGCGCGCTCTCTACCACTTCAAGCAGTGCGCGCTCATCGGCCCATCGGGGACGGGCAAGACGCACATCGTGTACCTGGTGGCAGAGATAGCGGGTCTGCCAATGTGGGAGATAAACTGCGGCCTGCAGACCACGTCTTTTGACCTTTTTGGCAGGTATGTCGGCCTTGGCAAGGAAAACTGGGTCGACGGCCAGATAGTGTCATGGTGCAGGAACGGGGGCATACTGTACCTCGACGAGGCGAACATGATGAAGCAGGACGTGGCGACTAGGCTAAACCCGCTCCTTGACACCAGGGGCCACATCGTGCTCAACGAAAAGGACAATGAGATAATCCAGCGCCACCCGCTCGGGTTTGTCGTAATCAGCATGAACCCGTTTTCCATAGAGTTTGCAGGCACCAAGCCTTTGAACGCCGCGTTCAGGAGGAGGATGAACGCGTGGATAACGTTTGACTACCTGAGCACCGGCCCCAACATCAACAAGGACGAAGTCGCCCTCATCCGCGAGCGGTGCAAGGTGAGCAAAAAGGTTGCCGTGCAGATGGTCACAGCGGCCGCGCAGCTGCGCTTCAGCTACAAAAAAGGCGACATCCCGTACGCACCTTCGGTGGGCGACATCGCCAACTGGGCCACGCTCGTGGCAGACGGCATCAGCGTCCTTGACGCGGCTGAGGAGACGGTAATCTCGACCACGAGTGACGACACCACGACCCAGGAGATGGTGCGGAGGATAGTAAAGTCTGCCACTGCGGCCGAGCCGAGGCTTGAAGCGGCGCAGGATGCCTGATGGCGCTCTACCCCGCGCTATACGAAAAGTTTGCAGCCTTGCAGGAAGACCCTCTCGCAGGCGCACGGCTGGTCTACCCTGCCGGCGCGCCTTCCATGGCTTTGGCCGGCGACATTGCCGACTGCGTAGTCAGGGTCCCGGCGGTGCGCGCGGAAAACGGCAGCCTGCTGTACGGCCCGTTTGTGCTGCCCGACGACGACTTTGGGCGCTATGCGTCATCAAGGCTCATCCTTGCATCTACTTGCCTGCTCGGGGCAAAGGTAACAATCGCGTGGCACCACCGGGAGGCATTGCGGAAATGGATCGGCGGCAAGCAGGACCCGCTCAGGGCCGGCTATGTCGCAACGGTCATCTTTGACGAGCTGGCAAGGCAGAGGATCCGCAAGATCATGGGCGAAAAATTTTACCGCGATGTCGTGGTGCCGGCGGACATGCTGTCTGCCGCGCTGCTGCCGGCCAACCCGGACAGCCTGCCGGCCTTTTTTCAGGCCATGCTTGCGCGCTCTGTCCTGGGCGTTCCTTCCATCCACGTTTCTTCGCTCATCAGGGAAAAGATCGGCGATTTTGTTGCCAGCCTAAAGGGAGTAAAGCGGGCGGGGGACTGGGAACCCCTTGGCGACAGGCTCTATGGCATAGTCGAGAAATTCCCCGGCAGGTGGCACTCGGTCTACCTGCCTTACTCGGAGAGGTTGCCAGCAAGCCGCGAGCACATCGAGATATTTCGGGCCGGCGCAATAGACCAGGCGGCGTTTGAGAGGTCGATGCGCGGGCTTTACAATTCTGCCAACCTGCAAGACATCATTGGGGAAGAGATCTATTTTGAGATCAGCAGGGAGCGCCAGAGGAATGCAAAGATCCTGTCGCGCCTGGAACGCGCGTCAAAGAGCCTGAACATCGGCTATTTCGGGTTTCCGGCAAGCGACTATGCGGGCTATTACCGGCTGCACGGCGAGCTTGTGCCGCAGATAAGGAGGATGATCGAGCAGGCCAGGATTGTGCGAAACGTCCTTGACGAGAGCACGTTTGAAGAGAGCGGCAACGTCGACTTGCAGGTCGCGATACAGGCGGTGGCAAGCGAGACGGTAAGGACAGACATGTTTGTGAGGGACGAAAACCTGCTGAAAAACGAGTCGTGGGCGATACTGGTCGACTCGAGCCTGAGCCTCGGAGGGATTGCCAAGCAGCTGCGCTCCATCGCCCTGTGCGTCGCCGAGACTGCCAAAGACATTATCGGCCAGAACCCGTGGGGCATGTTTGCGTTCTCTGACGACTTGCTCTGCATCAAGGATTTTTCAGAGCCGTACGACAGCCTGGCAAAATCGAGGATAGGCGGCCTCGTGCCGGACGGCCTCTCGCACATACCTGACGCCCTCCGGCTTGCGCGCAACCTGGTCCTCGAGTATGCCAAGGACCGCAACTATGTAATCCTGGTCTCCGACGGCCTGCCTTCCGGCTATGACGGCATCGAGAGGGAGATGGCCGGCGCAGTAAAAGAGCTCTATTCCCACGGGGTCACGCTGGCGGCGATAGGCGTCGGCAGCGCCAGGATTAAAAAGTCGATAGCAAACGCGAGGCTCGTCAGCGAGCCGGCCGAGATGGCAAGGGCGTTTTCCGAGCTTTATTTCGCCCTCTCGTCCTGAAACCGACATGCTGCCAGTTTAGTAGGTGATAATCGTATAGAATCTGACCTTATAACATGTTTATGTGTGTGTCCTCTAGTACTACAACAGCTTGTTCATATAATCTGCAGGCCATTCGTAAGTTCCGAGGAAGTGGCTGGAGATTAGCACAAAAATTGGCAGATCAGGCATGGATTCACCGATCATGGATATGGAAGGCAGCCTAATAGCCGAGCTTCAGAAACTCGACCTGACCCTCAACGAGGCCAGGATACTCGTCTTTCTACTGAGCGAAGGCCAGTCAAACGCAAGCGACATCTCTCGCAGGACGGGCATCCAGCGTACTGAAACTTATAACTACATATCAAACCTGCTCTCAAAGGGCGTGGTATTTTCGACTTTTGACAGGCCCCAGAAATACTACTCGGTGCCAATCGACGAGGTGGTCGACTCGCTCATCCAGTCCAAAAAGACAGCGCTCGAGGTCTTTGAGAACAAAAAGAAGGACTACAGGACTATGCTCGAGGCTGTGATAGGCAACAGGGTGGTGCGCCCGGAGGACAAGAAGGAGAAATACAATTTCGTCATGGGCGAAAACGCTGTCGCGGCCAGGATAGGGAGGATGATAACAGACGCCAAGGAAGAAGTTCTTGCCCTTGTCACGGACAGGAACCTCGTCAACTTTTACCACACCGGCATCACCGACCAGCTAATACAGCTTGCCACAAACGGCGTGTTCGTGAAATTGAGGACGCCCTGCAAGAACGCCGGCGACTACATCATCCCCGCAGACAAGGACTCGATGCTCTTTTCCACCATGGAAAAGACCGCGCCCACCAGCTTTGTCATCGTGGACAACAAGGAGATAATCATACTGCTTGAAAGCCACCCGTTCAAGAAGTCCGAGCTGTGCGGCTTTTATACGAACAACCTGTCGCTGATCTCGATCTTCAAGTTCCTGTTCGAAAACGTGTCATAGGTTGTAGCTTGCAGCGACACGCCAAGCAATATACGGTTTTTCAATCCACTCCATACGGTGAGGAGCAAGAGCCGCCGGGGCATCAGCACGGTAGTGACGTCGATGATGCTGGTCTCTGCAGTTTCATTGATGGGCGCGTTCATGGTGTCGTGGTCTAGCTCTAATTTCACGGTGCAAAAGCTCAACATTGTCAGGGCGGTGGACGACAGGGTGAACCAGATCAGCGAAAATTACATTGTCGAAGACGCATGGTTCTTTTCAAACTCGACGAGCAAGTACGCCAAGGTGACGCTGCGCAACACCGGCGACGTGGCAGTCAAGATAACAAACGTTTACGTCAACAACACGCAGGCATGGGCCGGCAGCAAGGTGGTGCTGCAAGAGACCACGCAGTCAGTCACGTTCCAGAGCAACTGGGGCGCAGGCAAGAGCCAGAGCGTGTGGGTCAAGACAGAGAGGGGAAATGAGCTAAAACAGGTGTGGAAGGCATGATGAGAAGGAGGGGCATCAGCACAGTAGTCGGGGCCGTGTTCATGGTCATCATCATGGCCGGCGCGCTCAACGTCACCCTCTGGATGACTCAGCAGCAGGACAGGATAGCCACCGCAGTCACGGAAAAGTCGGGCGCCGACCTTGACAGGCTCAACGAAAAGATAGACATTGCAGACATCAGGGTCGACGGCAGCAGGCTCAACATGACAATCGCCAATACGGGCGGGCAGCCGGCGCAGCTGGCGTCCATCTACATCGTGAACGAGACCGCGTCGCCCAAGCAGCAGTTCAGGTACGACCTCGACGTTGCAGTCGACGGCAGGAACTCTATCAAGAACATAGGCCAGGCCCTACCTTTCACGGCGACCAGCACGTCGCTGTACTCTGTCAAGATAGTGACCAAGTCTGGCAACACGGCTGTGGCCAACATCGCGCCCCTCTCGACGATGGCTCTTCCGATGTCGCTTTACGTCATCCCGCCAACGGTGACGCCGGGCGAAAACATGACGCTGCTATACACGGTGACAAACAACTCTACAGACGCGTATCTCGGCAACGGGGTGACGCCAGCGCTTTCGCATTCGCTTGGCTGCACAGCTGGTCCCGGCTGCCAGCTGACCCAGTACGCGGCGCCTGCCGGCAACACCAAGGTGGCAAAGGGCGCCACGAGCATGTTCAAGTGGGCGTTCAAGGTGGACGCGCCGGACAACACGCCTGTCACGTTCAATGCCACGCTTGTGGGCGCCAGGGCTGGCAACTATGCGATAGAAAAGGGCAGGGTAGAGATCATAGACTTGGCGCAGCAGTCCGCATTTTCAGAAATAATAGTGTCAGGAACCCTTGTGCAGAGGCCCGGCATATTTCTGACCGTGCCGGCGCCCTTTGGAGATAGCCAGAACGACCAAGGATTGTGGGGCATTACCATAGTGAACCCAACAAACACCCAGATGGAGGTGAGCAGGCTAGTGATCAGCGCGTTTTCGCCGAAAGTTACAAGCGGCCATCGAATCTTCGCTAGCCCCTGCCCTGTTTCAGCCATTTACCCTTCGACATCTTCAGAGTGGAAATGCGACGCTGCCAACCAACTTGAATGGAAGGATGTTGCCACTCCAGAAGTGGTTGACGCCCTGTCTTCAAAGTCGTTCCTAGCAAGGATGGAGCCCGGCGACCTAGTCTCAAACGATGATGAGCCGGCGTTCATGGTTTCAGCCACTGTATTTACGAGCTTGGGCCAATTTGCAAGCACAGGCTATTCTTCAAGCATGCAAGATGGAGATGGGCCTGTTGCCAACATTTACCTTACCGACACCACCGATCCGCCGACTGCACTGCAGAACGGCCACATGTTTGCACACAAGAACAACATCGCCGACGGAATACCTGTCACCATTTACGTCTCGCTTGCCGACCTAGACACCGTTAGCAGCAACTACATAAAATCAGGCGGGAAACTCGTGATAAACGTGCCAAAAGGTTTTACAGGTGTTGCGCTTGGCTCATTTGCAGGATTCTCGGCAACGCCGGCCATAACGCCATACCCTGACGGGTCTACTCAGATCGTCGCCACGCTTGCGGAACACCTTGGTGATACCTCCGTGGCGGAAGCAAAAATCCTCTCGTTTACTGCCACGGCCCCGGTAGTTCCAGACAAGCGAATTTTTATAATGCATGCCCTTCTGGACGGCGAGACAAACACCAACTTTTCAGCGGGAGCCTTTTCGCAGATAGCCCTGCAGGTAATTCCCTAGTTTTTCTTCCACAATTGCAGCGCCGGGCCTGCAAGGCCCATGTCTATCAGCATCAAGGTCATCACAAGCTTTTGGATGTAGAATTTCACGACGCTTGCCACGACAGTTGTCGTCATGAGAGATGACATACATGCTAATAAATACGACGTTGTAACCGCTGCTAAAAAATGTAGCAGGCAGCCAAGTTTGACATGTTCGTGGACGCTTTTCTGAAGAGCAGGTCTCCTTTTGCCGCCTGGAATGTGGTTTGGGGCATGACACAGTTTTCTATGCCGTATGAATAAAGTTCCCAGATATTCTGCTCACATGAATTTTATTTCCGGTATGACCGCCTGTTATGAGGTTGAGTGGTTTATAGCAGTATTTTGTGTCAGCATACGATGAAAAATGCACGGTACGTAGGAATACCAGTTGCCATGGTTGCCGTGGCAGGGCTGCTTTTTGTACTGCCACTGAACGCATATGCGACATGGCCTGGAACTGAAGGCTGCACGCCAGGATACTGGAAGAATCACGCGGATACCAATCCAAGAGTTGCAGAATTGTACGGGATAAACCTGAATGCCGCAATACTGGACATTACGGGACTTGACCTCGGCGCTCCCGCAGACCTTACAATCGACGAGGCAGTAGCGTTGAAAGGCGGAGGCCTCAACGCGGTCTATAGGCATGCAGCCGCAGGCGTATTCAACTTCTATTACGGAGACCCTAACCTGAACGCGAACATCAACTACATAGATCCGGCGCTCTTCACGAGCTATATACAGCAGGCCCTTGATGGCGACGTGTCAGGCGCTGTGAAAAACCTCGACGCGGCTAACAACCTGGGCTGCTCGATAGACAGCTTTGGAAGACGAGAATAGACAACTCGGCCCTTGTAAAAGGGCCACACATTTTTCTTTCTAGTCATTTCTTTCTTATCCTCCAATGCCTAAAGATTCGAGCGTGAAAATGGGCGTGCTCTTGGCAGATATTTCAGCTCAGCGCACATGACCAGCTTTACCCGCTGCATTGCAAGGATTCTTTTTCTTTAGCAACCAAGCATGTAGTTGGAAAAGTTCTGTTAGATTGTACCCTACACAAGTGTGGAAACGGTTAAAACTTTTTAATCGATTAAAATAGTGATGCCGCTAGCGTTTGTATTCATAAACTGCCTTCCGGACCAGCTGTCCGGGGTGGAGAGAAAAGTAGGAGAGGTGGGCGGGGTTGTCGAGTCGTATTCGACCAACGGCATTTATGACATGCTGCTAAAGGTAAAGGCAGAGAACGAGGCAGCCCTCCGGGACATAATCAAAAAAGTAAAAAGGATAAGGGGGATTGCGTCGACCATAACGAGCATAGCCTACAAAGAAGATTCAGGCCAGTGACTACGAGCGTCGCCTGACGGCAGAATCTGCAAAGACAAGGCTCCGGAAATCAGCATAGTGCTTTAGGCATAGGAGGCCGGATTCAGTCGTCTGGTAGACGGATTTTTCGCGCTTTAGCAGCCCCGCGCCGTCCAGGAGCAGCGGATAGTCCATGTGGGGATAAGACAGCTTTGTCTGGTACATTATCTCGGTGACCCTTTCACCGCCTTTTGCGCTTGTAAGGATGTCTGCGACAATGTCGCACCATCCCCTTCTTACTGCACCCACTGCGTTGCTTGTTCTTTAAATTTATATTTAAAGGCTTTGGGCAAGTGCCATAAAGTTGCCACTGGCCTGAGCTAAACGCGCTGGAACACGCCTACAGGTACCCAAGCGACAGCAACAGATCGCTGTCCTTTATCCACTTGAACCCGATGTCGGTCCTGTAAAACATGTTTGGGATCATTATGTTTGCGACCCTCCCATATGCTTGGTTGCGGGCCTCTTCAGTCGTTATGCCAGAGCCCGTGATGACGAGGGCATAGCCGGACCTGCCGGCGAGGCGCCAGTCGCTCCCGTCTTTTTTCACCTCGCCAAGGTGCACGCCTGACAAATCTGGCCTCTTGAAGAGCACGGTCGCGTCTTCGGAAAATTTCCTGAAAGTCTTGTCGTCGGTGAACGGGAACGGCGGCGCGGCTATGACGACGCCCACCTGAAAGCCCCTTTTCGTGGCAAGCTCTGTCGCCTGTCCTGCAGCAAGCATGTGCAGGAACTGGCCCCACTCGCTCGTAACTCCTTCCATCTGTATCGATATCGTGGGATAGCCGAACCTCGACGTGAACTCGAGCGGGTAGACGCCTGTGTGGTTTGCGATGCAGTTGATGTCGATATAGCCGACATAGCCGGAGGCGGCAAGCTGGGGCTGCATCTTTTGAAGGGTGAGCTGGAAAATTTTGCTGTCATCTGTCCAGAACATCGTTGTATTGCCACACCAGTACGGCTTGCCGTTCCGTCTGACGTACATCACGTGGTTCTTTACGGCGGCGCAATAGACCTTGCCGCTATAATCGATCACCTTGACATCTCTCCTGTCAATGTAAGACTCTAGCTTGACGACTCTTTCTATCACCTCGTACTGCAGTCTTGATCGGTCTGCATAATGATTCTCGATCCAGACAAGGCCTGAACGTTGTCGGGTCTTGATCAACCCAAGTCGACCCACCTTCAAAAGCAATTCCTGTACATCGTCAGCAAGACGCTTTGATGCTGTGTAGAATATCCTGAAACCGTGATCCATGGCAGTTCCATCACCCAGCGCATACCATTCTAGAAAGATTGCCATTTGCCGTGGGCTTAGCTGCTTGACGAAATCAGGGACAAACTTCTGATAAGCCTTGCCAAAAGGCTTCAGATATGCAGCTAGCTGTTTGTTATAGCATACAAACTGGCCTTTGTACTTCATGAACTTGAAAGGAAGCCTTTGCAACAATCCTGCCATCAAAAAGGTCTTTTCTGGCACCTTCTGTGCAATCGAAACACCCTGGCTGGATGCAGACCCTTCGGCTACCCATATCCCCATAAATGCAAGCCAGTCATCCATCGGGACTTTTACTTCAGGCGCAGCATGCAAGGCAATCTGCTTGCCTTCATAGTGCCGGAGAACTATGGAAGGAAGGACAAAGTATTGTTGCTCTTCTCCAATCCATGTGCCTGTCCTCTTGATAACTGACTGATACTCCAGGTCGCGGGCCTTGACGAGTTCGAACCTGTTGCTTCCATTCTTTTTATTCTGTTGCGAGCAAACGTACATGTTGTGATCTAGTGTAACCGCTATGTCTATTGCCCTGTTCTTGATGGTGACAAGTTTGTCATGATGACTGAAAGAGACTATTGCATCAGGCCTTTGGTATTCGATTACATGGGTTTGCGGATCGAGCGTGCAAATTCCATCTTTGTATGATAGATCCTTGAACAGCTTCCACCCGCCGTCAGTCAGGACTTCTGTCTTGTCGTCATAGCATCCCATCTCGCCCGTGCTCGGGCCAATGTCGCCGGGAAAAAGGCGCTTGTGCTCAAAGTTCACGTTAACCGGCCTGACGAATTCCTTGCCGTTGAAAAACGTCCCGACCGCCACTTCGACGCCGGCTGCAAACTGCTGTATTTGAAAGACGCGTATCTTTCCTGCCCAGTGTTTTTTGTAGAGCGCAAGCACGTTTATCACGTCGTTGCCGTCGGTCTCCTGGCCCACGAACAGCAATTCCTTTTCGTTCTGCGCCTTGCCGCTAGGCTTTATCACGTACCGACCGGGGTTTGCCTGGACGAACCTTATCGCCTCCTCAAAATCCGTAAAATTCTGGCTCGGCAGGATGGACACGCCGGACCGGGCAAGCTCGTTCTGCCCAAACTCCCTGTCGCTTTCAAGTTTGTCCGTATAGGCGCTGCCGCCGACGACCTTCTTGCCCTCGGCCCGCAGCTTGTCTGCCACCCTGCCAAAGCCGACGTCGTCAAACACGATTACGTCAGCCCACCCCACGAGGTCTTCCCACCTGTCTGCCTTGTCCACAAAGCCGTCGCCGACGTCCTTTTCAGTTTCGCCGTGCACGGAGAACTTGACCTCGTGTCCTTCCTGCGTCACCCGGTAGGCGAGGTCTAGGCTGAGCGCTTCAGGTGAAACAAAAAGAAACTTCACAGCAATATTTATGCACTTTTTCTTAAAGTCTTTTCTGTTCTATCGCGTCAGATCTTCGCTCATCTTCCAGAGCCGGCGCGCCGCTTCGCCATCCAGCGCAGCTTCAGACGGCCTCGTCTCCTTTCTCTTTACGAAATATTTTCCGCTCACCCCTTTTACGTCCGGCGACGACGCCAGGTAGACGCCCGTGTCCGCGCCTTTTTCAGGGCTTGCGAAGAACGGGCCTGCCATCGACCAGACCGCGCCATATATGCCGGTCTGCACGAGGTTTGTCCTCACGCCGCCGGGGTGGAAGCAGTTTGCCGTCGCCCCCTTGAGCCTCTGCGCAAGCTCCCTTGTGAACAGTATGTTTGCAAGCTTGGACTGCGAGTATGCCTTTATGCCGCTGTAGGACCTTTTCTCAAACTGCAAGTCGTCAAAGTCGATAGCCGCGCCCTTGTGGGCAATGGAGCTCGTGGTGACCACCCGCGCAGGCGAGCCCTTCTCAAGCGCCCCGGCAAGCAGGCTTGTCAGCAGAAACGGGGCCAGGTGGTTGACCGCAAACGTGGATTCCATGCCGTCGACGGTCGCCACGCGCTTGCCCATAAAGACGCCGGCGTTGTTGACAAGCACGTGCAGTTTTTCATGCTTGTCAAGAAACTCGCCGGCCAGTTGCCGTATTGACGCCTGCGACGACAGGTCGGCTAAAAGATACGATACATTGCCACCTGCCATTTCGCGTGTCGCGCTTTCGCACTTTTCCCTGTGGCGGCCGGCAATCACGATCGTAGCGCCCATCCCGGCAAGGCCCCGGGCGATCTCTTTGCCGATGCCGGACGTTGCTCCCGTCACGAGGCAGACCCGGCCGTTCATTGCGTCCGCTCCCACGGAAAGACTATCCACCTGTCGTGGCCCAGTATCCTTCCACAGATGCCGGCGTCTGTCGGGCGGCGGGTCATGCAGAAGGCGTAATCGCAGCTAAAGCCTTTCACGGCCTTGCTGACCTTTCTGTACGTGTCGCCTGTGTCGTAAATGTCGTCAATTATCAGGTATCGTTTCTTTTTGTCAAGCGCCGGCATTTCCTGCGCGATTATTTTCTTTTTGCGCACGGGGACAAGTTTCACGTCGTCGATGCCCAGCTCTTCTGCCAGGAGCCTTGCAGGGATGATGCCGCCGTTTGCTATAGCAAGTATGCAGTCGTATTTTTTGGCGCCGGCCTGCCGTGCCACCTCCTTGACAAGGTAGTGGATCTCAAACCAGCTGCACGGCTCCTTTGCGGCGCTGCTCTTGCCGCTGTTGGGTGCAAACGACAGACCCGACGAGGAGCAGTCGGCGCATTTTTCGTCCCGCTCTGGCACAGGCTAGGCAGGGTCTTTTGGATATATATCTGATCGAGCCCTTCAGGAC
>NZ_JBOGQF010000054.1:0-12230 GCF_050748925.1 Nitrososphaera sp. | reverse complement strand
GCTCCAGGCTGTCGTTGGCCGGCCCGTTGACTACCTTGCCGGCATACGAAAAGCGCGAGCCGTGGCACGGGCAGTCAAACGACTTTTCGGAATTATTCCACATGACCGTGCAGCCAAGGTGCGTGCACGGCGCAGAATACTGGTGCAATGCGCCCCGCCCGTCCCTGTAAAACGCCACGGGGTTCTTGCCTTCGACGACCACGCCCTCGCCGGGCAAAAGTTTGCCAGGGTCTTGCTTTTGTTGTTTTTTCTTGCCGGGGCTCGCCTGCTGCGGGCCCATTCTTTTCTGCCGGCGTGACGGGTCGTACAGCCGGGCCCACTTGTTCTTTTTCCCAAGGACAAGATCCGTCAGGATGACGCCTGCGATGGTGCCGTGCGTTATCCCGTTGCCCGAGTCGCCTGTCGCGATAAAGATGTTCCTCCTCTTGTCCCGGGGGTTGTGCCCGATGAAAGCCATAGAATCCCGCGGCTCAAGCACCTGCCCGGACCACCTGTACTCTACCTCCTTTATCGGAAAGTGCTCCCTCGCCCACGCCTCAAGGCTGCGGTATCGCTCCTCCGCGTCGGCGCTCTCCCCTGTCGGGTGGTCCTCGCCGCCGGCTACAAGGAGGTCATGACCGTCCAGTTTTTGCAGCCGGACATAGCGGTATGGCGGCGCGGCGTTTCTGGACTTTTGGTTGCCCGTGTCCCAGTATAATGCGTCAGGGACGGCGCCCTTTTCTACCCTTGCCGCTATTGCGTACGTCCTGTACGCGTCCTGCCGGTCATAGATCCTGCTAATCTTGTCAACGATGGGCGCGTTGGTCGCCACGACGATCTTTTTTGCGACGACCCTGTGGCCGTCGGCAGTCTTTACCCCCTTCGAGTTTACGTCATGCACGTGCGTTTCAGTATAGATCTGGCCGCCGTTGCCGACTATGGCCTGCGCAAGCCCGGCGGTGTATTTCAGCGGCTGGAAATGCGCCTGGTCCGGAAAGCGGAGGCAAGCGCCAAGCGACTTGACCGGCGGGCTGTCCAAAAGCTCTGTCTGCAGGCCGGCCCTGCGCGTGGCCTCGTGCTCGGCACTTAACGATTTTTCGCTGTCAGTCGGGTCGAGAAAGAGGTACCCGTCGACCCTCGTAAAGTCGCACTCTATCTTCTCCCTCCTCGCTATCGACTCGATGAGGTCGATTGCCGCAGAGTGGCTTTCAGCAGCAAGCCTTGCGCCCTTTTGGCCGTGCTCCTTTTCAATGTGATAATACCGGTCATCGAGCGCGCACGTCGCGTGCGCTGTGGTCCTGCTCGTCTCCCCGCTTGCCACGTTGCCGTCTTCGACTACCGCGACATTTTTGCCGGCAAGGGCAAGGAGGTATCCGGTGGTCATGCCTGAGATCCCGGCGCCGACGACGGCGACGTCGGCCGCCACGTCGCGGCCCAGCTTTTGAAACCGGGGCGTCCTGGCGTCGGCGAACCACGAAGGCTCTGTCCTGCAGGAGGTCTTTTCCTCCCAGCCCTCAAGCTCGCGTTGCATGTAATGGTTAGCCGTCCAAATTTTAATAGAGTTGTGCAACAGGGATAACCGGCCTCGCGACGTGTGTTCTATCCATGATGGCCTGATCGCACAGTTTTAGCGGGCATTATCCCGGCAAAAATCTCTGTTTTGAAACGCTAGCTTATCGAGCGTTTGGCGGCGTAATTCCCATTGGACTACGTTTTTGCCCTCATATTGATAATAGCGCCAAACTGCATGGACGGCGACTTGCAGTCAAGGCTGGACCACGACCTGAATTACAACAACACGGCCTACGAGGCCCATGTTGCGCCTGGCTACCAAATAGTCTGCATGGGAGGAGCGCGGATCGGCACCATCGAGAGCGTGACGCTGCCGCTCCTGAGGCAGGTGTTTCCGGATGAACCCATAGTCTTTGTCTATGGAAAGCAGCAAGAGCGCGACTACCAGCTGTACATATCGAAAAAATACGGATCGGAATATTACAGGACAGTCAGCGGGAACGCGGACGTGAAACTGGGCTACGCGATGGCGCCCTTCAGTCACATTGACATACAGCACGAGCGGGCCCACCTAGAGCTGTGCGCGGCGCACGGCAAGGGCGCAAATCCGTACGACCCGTCCACCTGGACAAGGACTGCAAGCAGGCCGTGGTGCCCGGGCTGATGTATAGATATGTGGCGCCTCTATAAGCTGGCTTCAAAAGTCATTATAACCTCCTTGGCGTTATACAAAAAGGACGGGGTCAGGCTGGGCGCAATGGCGCTCCCCTGGTCTCTAGCCTTTTAGGTTATAGACGTCTGTCCGGCGATTCTTTAGCAGCGGCAGCGACTCCCTAACTTGGGCTACCCTGCCCATGTCCAGCTCCACCACTTCCATCCCCTCCTTCTGGCCCATGTCAAGGAGCACGGCGCCAAACGGATCTACCACCATGCTCCTGCCCGCGTAGATGTTGCCCACCTGGTCGGGCGCGACCACGAACGAGCCGTTTTCAATAGCCCGCGCCTTTACCATAGTCTGCCAGTGCTCCTCCTTCATGGGGCCCTGCACCCAGCCGGACGGCGCGACGAGCATGTCGGCGCCCTTTACCGCCAGCAGCCTCGACATCTCGGGAAAGCGCAGGTCGTAGCATATCATCACGCCGATATTGCCGGCCGCGGTTTTGATTGGCTTTTCAATCCTTTTTCCGGCCAGCAACTTTTTCGACTCTTTAAAGCCGAGCGCGTCGTACAGGTGCAGCTTGCGGTATACCGACGCCACCGCGCCTTTGCAGCTGATTATGACTGCCGTATCGTAAACGCGCTCGCCCACTCCCTTTTCATAGATGGCGGCGACCACTTCCACGTTGTGCTTTTTGGCCTCTTTGCACAGCGTCGCGACAAAATTGCCCTTGACGGTCTCTGCAATCTTGGCAAGCTCGGCCGGCGGCTGGCTGCCGGGCGAAAAGGCCATCTGGAATTCCGGAAAGCAGACCATGCCCGCCTTTGCTGTCGCTGCCTTGGCGATGTAATTGACAGACGCCTGCAGGTTTTCCTGCTTGTCCTGCGACGACTTTAGCTGGACTACTGCTACCGATGCCACTGCTGCAGGCAGCACGTCCGCAGATAAAAATTTACAGCTGCTTGCCGGCCTGGAACCAGTTTTCCTTCTGGTTTTCGTCGTAAACGAGGATGACGTGCTCGGCCTTTGTCTTTAGAATATTGACGGCCGCGTCCGTGACGGCCTTGGCAAACTCGTCTTTCTGCTCTTTCGTCCTGCCGGGATACATTGACACAAGAATGAGAGGCATAAAAAAGAGTGGCTACTGCGGGTTTATATGCACAGCGTCGGGGGCCATTTCCTGCTCGTGCATCCTTCCGCCGTTCGCCTGCCCAAGCTCGTAGAGCGCCTGGAGGTATCTCTTTATGAAATTGGCGCCCGGCGACGGCCTGCGGCCCTTTTCATAGTCGCTCAGGACCGACGGGGTGATTGCCATCTTTTTTGCGAGGTCGGCCTGCTTTACCCCAAACTTTTTGCGCCAGTATTTCAGCTGCAGGGGCGGGTTGTCATTCAATATGACGGAGCCGGCGATCCACGTCAGCTCGTCCTTTGCAGAAAAGCCGTTATCGGGACTTGACAAACGTATGACGGAACGCCTTGACGGGTGATAAAAAGATTATTCTGTCGCTCCTGCATAAAGCCAACCGTGCGCGATCTCAAGCGCCTTAACGGCGCGGTGGTAAAATGCGAAAGGTGCCCACGCCTTGCCACCTATATCCGCAAGGTGGGCAGGGAAAAGGTCAGGCGCTTTGAAAACGACGACTATTGGGCGCGGCCGCTGCCAAGCTGGGGAGACCCTGGCGCCCGGCTCTTGATAGTTGGCCTGGCTCCTGCGGCGCACGGCGGCAACAGGACCGGCAGGATGTTTACCGGCGACGGCTCGGGCGACTGGCTCGCAAAAGCCATGCACGGAGCAGGCTTTGCAAGCATCCCCACGAGTAGGGCAATAGACGACGGGCTCGTCCTCCATGACGCCTACATCACGGCAGCGGTCAGGTGCGCCCCGCCGGACAACAAGCCGCTGCCTTTAGAGATTGCCAGCTGCTCTCAATATCTGTCTGCAGAAATTGCAATATTGAAAAACGTCAGGGTGGTGCTTGCGCTTGGCAGGATAGCCTTTGGTGCCTATTGCAGGGTTGCGGGCCTCAAGGGCCTCGCTTTTGGGCACGGCATCATGCACGAAATTCCAGGCAAAGTATTGCTTGCCTCCTACCACCCAAGCAGGCAGAACACCAACACGGGCAGGCTCACGTGGGAAATGTGGGCAGAAATTTTCAGGACCGCAAGAGCGGTCCTCTGATCACTTTTTCTTTTTTGCCTCTCCTGCGGCAGCCTTTTTCGCCACGGGTTTTTTCTTGCCTTTGGCCTTTGGCTTCTCCTCTTCAGCAGGCGCGCTTGCGGCAGCGGCCTTGGCGTTTTCCCTTGAATTCACGATGTCAGTCGTGATGTGGTCTATTTTCAGCCGGAGTGCCTCCTTGACCTTGGTGTTGTCCACCATGTTGAGCATGCCCTTGCACTCGGGGCACTTGAAAAACAGTTCAACTGCGGCGTCAAATTTCAGGCGCGGGCACTGGTGGTTGCCGCAGTGGTAAAACTCTGTCGAATCTTCGTGTTCCAAGCGCTTGTGCAGCCTGTCAAGGATCTTTTTCTTTTGGTTTTCGATAAAGTTGTCGACGTGGTCCTGCTTGGCGCGCCACCTGTAGACGAACCACCCCTTTTTCTCGTCCTTGACCCTGATGCCGGATATGAGCGCCTTGCCAAACATGTCGTAGAGCACCTTGCGGACGATGTTTATCTTGAGCCCTGTAGCGCTGGCGATCTCTTCGTCGGTCACGTCCTCGGTGTTGAGAAGGGCCCTGGCCACCTTGACGTATTCCTCGGCCCCGATGAGGCCGGCGATCTTTACAAAAGAATCCTCATACTCTATAGCGCGCATTAAACGGATAGTTTGCGTCAAATTCGGATATATAGTTATTGAAGTCTTGTTACGTTATTGCGGTTTTTGGTTACTTTTCTCATTTGCAGTCCTTTTTACGTAAATGACGCCTGCTGCAAACGCCACCACGCAGCCAACGAGTATCGAAAGGACAACAGGATCTATTTTTAGGTCTGTTGGCTGGTGCTGGCAGTTTATCCCAAGGCACCGCTTGCCAAGTATGGCCCGCTCGGTGCATTTTTCCGGCTCTATTCCCAGCTGCCTGCACACTTCCACCTGCCCGGGAGGGAGCTCTGCTTGAGCAAATACAGGAGCGGCGAGCGCCATGACGACCAAAAGGGCCACTAACATCAACCTTGCAATGATCGCCTGCGTATTTGTCCTTTGTCCACAACTTAGATGCTGCCATACAGCTGGTATATCTTGCCGGTATAGTCGCTCATGTAACCCCACACCTCCGGGCTCACGCTCAGCGGCTTGTACGACGCCTGCTGCTCGCCGCAGAGCGCGTCGTAGACGAACTGGCCCACCACTATCTGGTCGGGCACGGCAAGGGTGGTCATCTTGGCAGTGATGCTTATCGTGTAGCCCAGGATGTCAAGGTGCGGCCTGCGCAACACCTTGCCGTCTTCAAGCGTCATGGTGTCCCACCCGTACTGCACCACCACGTTGTCACCCACGTCAATGCCGACGCGCACGTTCAGCTCGGGGTAATCATACTGGTTCAGGATCGGGTTGATGCCCTCCCGCATCACCTTTATCATGGCGTGCGCGCAGGCGACCGCGTTGGAGCACGGCACCGACAGGTTGTCCCAGTCGGCAAGAAAGAACGCCATTATCGCATCGCCGATGTATTTCAGGACATAGCCGCCGTACGATGTAATCACTACCGACATTTCCTGCGTGAACGCCTGGACGATGTTTGCAAGCCTATCGGGCGGCAGCGTCGACGACAGCTTGGTCGATCCCACAAGGTCTATGTGCAGGATGACGAACGCGACCTTGGACTTTACAAATTTTTCCAAAATTGCCTGCGTCTCTTCGCTCGTGAGGTCGAGATCAGGGTCGAACTTGAGCGCCTTCCACACCCGGCCCTGCGCCTGCTTGACTGCCGCGTCCGTGTCTACCACCTTGTCGAGGTAAAAGGACGAAAGTGACGGGGCCTGCGCCATCTGCCTCGCCGCGGCCTGCCTCTTTTCCTTCTGCAGGGCATAGTCGGCGATCACGGTGTCAACCTGCTCGCGGCTGAGGTCCAGCTGCGCGGCTATCGTCTCCGGATCGATGCCAGAGCTGTAGAGGTTCAGTATGGTCTGGCGCTGGTAGGCTGGGTCGCCTTCGGCCATGCCCCAAGGAACAAGGCACGGGTATTAAACTGGTTTGCCACCGTCAAAAAGTCGCGCTGGTCTTTGGCCTTATCAGGGCAAGCAATTGCGAGAACCTGAAAGGCTTGACAAGCACGTCTTCTTTGTTGACGCCAGGCATGCTGTTGATTATTATTTCCAGCTCTGACGTGGTGGTAAAGACGATCCTCTGGGTGGGCATCCTTGCCCGTATCTTTGCCGCGACCTCTGCGCTGGCAGCGTCGCCGAGGTGGGTGTCGAGCACGATCATATCAAAGCCGCCGCCCTCGACGTCAAAGGCAGACTCCAGGCATTTTGCGCCGCTTGCAACGACAACGGCTTCCAGCCCAAGTGAATCCATGTACCGCCGGTAGACAGCCTGCAGGTCCGGCTCGCGCTCTGCAATCAAGATCCGGGCCGGCCCCGTCTTTTGCGAGCGGACGTACTTTTGCAGATCTATTGTAAGGCTGTGGGAAGAGCCTATCCTGTGCAGCGCCGGCAGCATCAGGACGCGGCCGCGATGGGGGCACACCACCGTGATGTTCTGGTTGCTAGAGGTCCATTCGGCGTGAGTCCTGTCCCACCAGCTCTCAAGCGCCGCGCACTGGTCAAGGTGCCCGGCGCTGGACAGCCGGTCGGCGGCGTCTGCCACAACGAGCATCTTGTCGCCCTTTCCGGCAGACGCGTATTGCCGCAGCATCTTTTCCAGCCGCTCCTTGAGCTGGGTAAAGGGGGCAAGGTCGCCCGTGAGGGAGGATTCGTAAAACGGCTTGAAATCGATGACTATCAGGTCGCCTTTCCTGGCGTGCTCGTCAAAGCCGGGCACCTGCGAGGACAGGCTTGACATGTGCTCCGCGTCGGCGCTGCGGCCAGAGGCATAGACGCACAGCTGGTTGCCCTTTAGCCCTTCGCTGATATAGTTGGCTATGGCTTCTGTGCGCCCGGCATCATCGCCGTAAAGCAGCATGACGTGCTGGCGATATGACGGGTAGAGCAGGCCGGCCAGCAAATTCAGCAGCGGCCTCCAGGCGTGCCTTCCAGGGGTTGCAAGGCGCTGCAGTGATTTTGGGTTAACCGGTTTATAAGCATATGAGCAACCTGCTTACGTTCCCGGCATCTGGCGTCACAATGTGGGCGAGATTATTAATAACGAGTTCCTTGTAAGTATAGGCGATGGCCAAGACAGAGGAAAAAGTTCTCCTGACGCTTCCAAACATAAAATACCTGGTAGAGGGGCTTGAGGTCCTGCTGGCCACGGACCTTGACGGAGAAAAGCGCGCCAATGTGATCCAGCTGCGCGACGAGCTTGTGTCATATGTCAACAGCATATTCAGCGACTACTCGTGAAACGCCGCGCGCACTTTTTGTATAACTTTGTTCATCGACAGTGGCTCCTTATTTATGACGTCCTTTCTCTCAAATGTCCCCATGAGCCGGAGCGCCTCGCCTGAAGGCGTCAGCAAAAAGACGAACTGGACGCGGTCGTCGTAGGACCTGATCTCCCTGTACAGGTCAAACCCTGTCATGCCGGGCAATACAAGGTCGGTGATGACGACGCCGTACTGCGCCTGCGCCGCAAACTCTAGCGCCTCTGCCGGGTCCGGCGTGTGGTCGACGCTGTAGCCGCCTGCCGTGAGGTACGTCTTTATGATGCCGGCGGTGTTCTGCTTCTGGTCAACGAGGAGGACTGCCCGCATGGTGCCATTTCGCGTGTTTTTCCTAAAAGCATGATGGTCAATAGATCTAGATGACCGAAGGTTAATAATTGGAAACGCGTTGCTCCTCCCTGTGGCGCAGAGAGCAGAGCCGGAGCTCAAAAAGTCGGCCATAGTGCTCGCTTTTGCCTCGATAGGCCTCGTCTACACGGTCATGCTCATCGGAGTTTTCCTGAGCAACGGCCCCATCCATGAGAAAGGAATCGCCTGCACCGACTGGCCCCTGTGCCCAAACGGCTTTGGCGTCCCCGAAGAGCGATACCTCTTTGAGTATGTGCACAGGCTAGTCGCCGTGATAGCGGCTTCGGTGGTCTACGCGACTGCAATCGTGGTACCTTCCGACATTAAAAAGGCAAAGAGGGCGGCAGTGATAGCGGCGGTAATAGTCACGGCCCAGGTGATAATCGGCTACCTGACGGTGATAACCGGCCTGAACCCGCTTGTGGTGGCAAGCCACCTGTCCACCGGGATCACCGTCTTTGCTTTTGGCCTGCTGACCTTCTGGTGGGCAGGCATCTGGAGAAAATACTGGCACTAGCGCCAGTGGACCCGCGAGTTTTCGTAAAACTCCCTGTCGTCTTCTGTCAGCGCGACGCGCCTGTGGCAGTCGCCGCACAGCAGGTATTTTGAATCAGCGGGCAGCTCCTTTTTGCACATGCCGCAGAACTTTTTCAACAGAATCTATGCAAAGGCGCGGGATAAAACAGTAATGTAATTAAGGGCCGGCCAAGAAGGGAAGGCGGCTTCTTGGTACTGCAAAGTGAGATTGTCAGCGCGCTTTCGTATGCCACGAGCAAGGGATACAGGATCCACCCGGACGCGTTTGCGATGCTCAAGGGCCTGGAGACTGACGTATTAAAGGCAGTGCAGGACATAATCAAGCAGAAAAAGCCAAACACGATGATAGTAGTTGACGACGTCAAGGGCCTGCTCAACCCCCAGAGTGCCCTCGACGCTGTCCCGATAGAGCAAAAGGGCGAGGTGCTCATGGACCCGACCCCCAACGTCAACACCGGCGAGGGCGTCGACGGCTATGCCGCCCTGTTCAAGAGCAGGTTTGAAAAGACGATGCGGATACTGGCGCAGAGGCCCGACAGCAGGCGGATAGCAAAGATATCGACAGTCAAGCTGGGAGCCAAGGGCGGCCAGAGGCCGGCGGCGTCGGGCAACGAGCGCAGCCTGAACGGCGGCGCCAGCAGTTTCATGATAGCAGGGTTATTGATGTCAAGGCGCACGACGAGAAAGGGCGTCGAGCTGGAAGTCGACGACTACACGGGCAGGATGCCGGTGCTGGCGGTGTCAGATGACGCAAAAAAGCAGGCGTCGACGCTCGCGCTCGACCAGGTCGTCATGCTGGAACTGGAAAATGCAAGGGGAGTGCCGGGGCTTGCAGTAAAGAGCGTCTTTTCGCCCGACATTCCCGATCACCTGCCGGCAAAGAGCCGGTCAGAAGCATACGCCGTGCTCATATCCGACCTGCACGTCGGCAGCAAGTATTTCATGGAGCAAGAGTTCCTGAAATTTTTGGACTGGCTGGCCATGTCCGACGACGACATTGTGCGCAAGATCAAGTTCCTCTGCATCGGAGGCGACCTAATAGACGGCATTGGGATTTTCCCAAACCAGGACAAGGAATTGTTGATGACGGACGCGGCTGGCCAGATGGGCCACGCTGCAAAACTGCTGTCAAGGATACCGAAACATGTCAAGACCTACATTATTCCCGGCAACCACGACCCAGGGCGGCGAGCCCTGCCGCAGCCGGCGTTCCCCCACGCCACTTCTGGCGGCATGTATAACCTGGAGAACTGCACGATGCTCGGCAACCCCGCTTATGTCGTCCTCAACGGCGTCAAGGTGCTGATGTTCCACGGCCAGAGCCTCGACGATGTGATTGCGTCAACGCCGGGCCTCAGCTATCAAAAGCCGGCCGAGGCCATGAAGGTGTTGTTAAAGGCAAGGCACCTCTCGCCGACGTACGGTGAGCGGACGCCGGTGGCGCCAGAGGCCGAGGACATGATGGTGATGACGGAGGTGCCCGACATCTTGCATTCGGGCCACGTGCACGTGACTGACGTCGATTCGTACCGTGGGACGCTCGTGGTCAATTCTGGCGCGTGGCAGGCCCAGACAAAATTCCAGCAGACGATGGGCATCACGCCTTCGCCCGGCATCGCCATTGTCGTCAACCTTGCGACGATGCAGCCGTTCAAGCAGGATTTCAATAGTAAAGTTCTGCAAACGTAGGGTCGTCTTTCAGCGCGTCCCTGACCGTCGCAAGCGGAACGGTGATCCTTATCCTTTGCGACCGGCCGCCGCGCCCTTGGTTTACCACTTCAGTCGATATTACCCCCAGCAGTTCCATCTCGCTTATGATCTGGGTGATCCTGCGCTGCGTGAGCGGTTCCTGGTCTATCTTTTTGCAGAGAGACGAATAGGTGTCATAGACTTCTCCAGTAAAGCCGTTCTTTGATTTGGCGATGGCAAGCATCACCAGCTTGTCCTGCGGTGCGGCTTTCTGGATTGCGAGGAACTGCGCGTCCTTTTCTATCTTATCCTGGGCAACCCTGACGTGCTTTTCCTCCACCCTTGAAGCGTGCTCCCTTTCTGCCAGCTCTGCAGAGACGCGCAAAAGATCTATTGCCTTCCTTGCGTCGCCGTGCTCCCTGCCGGCCATGGCCGCGCACAGGTTTATCACGGCATCCGTGATGGCGTCTTCGCTGAAGGCCATTTTTGCGCGGGTGGACAGGATCTGCCTCAACTGCTCGATGGTATAGGGATTGAACACCGTCTCTTCTTCGGAGAGGCTGCTTCTCACTCGTGGGTCAAGTTTTTCCTTGAAGGTAAGGCTGTTTGATATCCCCACCAGGCTGATAAAGCCCCCCTTTGCCATCCGCTGGTTGGCCCTTGTAAAATTGTAGAGTATGACGTCGCCGTTCTTGTCGACAAGCGAGTCTATTTCGTCTATCACCAGTATCATGTTCATCTTGTTCTTTTGGATGTGCCGCAGAATCCTGTCGTTGGCCTCTCCCAGGGAAAGCCCGGTGAACGGGATCTTTTCTTCCCTGTTGTCTTTGGGACCTTTGTCATCCGTCCCCATCTCCTTGGCTATTTCATACAGGATCTTGTAGGCCGTATTGGCGGTCTTGGCGTTGATTATTGGCGCCGTTATCTGGATGCCAAGTTCATTCGCTTTTTTGATCAGTTTCTCCACTACAGTCGTAACGACGGCCGTCTTGCCGGTTCCCGGCTTGCCGAACAGCAAAAGGTTCGACGGTCTGGCTCCCTTGAATACGTTGGAAAGTTTTAGTGCTAGGTTATTTGATTCGTCATCGCGGAAAGGCAGGCGGTCTGGAATGTAATCTATATTCAGCGTCTGCCTGTTCCTGACAAGTGATTTGCCCTTGGCCGCCCTGTCAAATATGTCGTCAACGCCGCTCACCTGCCCCACCCCTCGTTTTCCTTTCCAGAGTGCAGGCTTGTTAAGGTTGTCTTCACAGCCATGTTAACAGGCTGTTTTTAAACCCTCAAATCAACTTGTACTAGTTATCGTATCAATCTATCAAGCTCATAAAAGAGAAGCTCAGAGAGAGGGTGCTGGACAGGAAAGGCAGGGGTGGCCGTGCAGCAGCAATTGACGATGATAACAGCCAGTTAACCAGCACGATCGTAATTGCTGAAAGGGGCGGGAAAGTGACCCCTCCATTTCCAGTCGAGCGTTAAGGTGCCAGTTAACGCTGTTAACAGTGGCAAAGGCGACCCCTCCATTTCCACTGGAATCATAATGGCCGACTTGCATACCAATACGGTGGTTAACCGGCACGGTTTGTTAACGACAAACTGTTGCTCTCATGCACAGCTAACAACAGCTAAGCTATTTGTTATCATGTTTGGCACAAGCTCTGTTAAGTGTAAAGATGTTAACAGGTCAAACTGCCTCGGATGCCGGGAAGGAAAAAGTTCAAGATAGAATTGGAAGACGCCGAGGGGGGCAAGTACAACCTCTCCTTTGAGGGTAATGTCACCAAGGAAAAGGTGGCCAAGATAGTCGAGTTCATGGACCTCATCGACCTCGAGGGCCAAACTAGGCAGGGCATGGAAGGCGAGGCGAGGGCGCCTGCAAGCGTCGGCGACAGGATATGGGCCCTTGTGGACAGCAAATTCCCGTTTGGCAGCTTTACTTCGTCTGACATCCTCGAGCTCTATGAGGA
>NZ_JBOGQF010000053.1:0-12250 GCF_050748925.1 Nitrososphaera sp. | reverse complement strand
TGAGAAAAAGATCGAGTTGGACATGGTGAGAGAGTCGGGTCTGGGTGGTTATAAAAGTTGGTTCCTATCGAGATGGACTTTTATTGCAGGCACGGGAATTGTCTGCTGTGTCGTCAGGCATGTTGCTCCTGATAGTGCTGCCGGCAGTAATCGCCTTTGCCTTCGGGGTTTTTGTGATGGCGAGCATACTGCCAGATGTCGAGGAGAGGCTGTACTATTACTATGGCTACCCGGACGCAAGGCGTCTCGTCGTAGGCCAGGAGCCCTGAAAGGCAACCTTTATTTTCGATCCCGGATTTTTAGCAGCCATTGACCATAGACGCGATTGTTGACGCCGGGATGGACGGCCTCGTTTCCGACCTTCAGACTCTGGTAAGGCAGCCGAGCGTTTCTGCCAAGAATACAGGGCTTGTGCAGTGCGCAAATTTGATGGCAGGCATGATGCATAAAGCTGGCATAAGGTCAGAAGTCCTGTACCTTGACGACAAGAGCGTGCCTCCAATAGTGTACGGCGAGGTGCGGTCAAAGTCAAACCCGGACAAGACTCTGCTGTTTTACAACCATTACGACGTCCAGCCGGAAGAGCCGCTGGAGCTGTGGGACGACGAGCCGTTCTCTGCCATTGTCAAGGACGGCAAGGTCTTTGGCCGCGGGAGCGCGGACGACAAGGGCGAACTGATAACGCGGATAAAGGCCGTCGAATACTACCTAAAGGCGACAGGCGACGTGCCTTGCAACGTAAAGTTCATGGTGGAAGGTGAGGAAGAGATCGGCAGCGTCCACGTCGAGCAATATCTCAAAAAATACAGAAAGAAGCTGGCGTGCGATGGCGTGATATGGGAGTTTGGCTATGTCGATGCCAAAGACCGGCCGATTGTGAGCCTCGGCATGAAGGGGCTGCTGTATGTAGAGTTGGTAGCAAAAGGCCCGTCAAGGGACGCCCACTCTTCCCTTGCGGTGCTGATAGAGAACCCCGCGTGGCGGCTCGTGTCCGCGCTAAAGGCGCTGCGCGACCCGTCCGGCAGGATACTGGTAAAGGACTGGTACAAAGACGTCCGCAGCTTTACAAGGCAAGAGCTGGCCGTGATTGCAAAAGAGCCGTTTGACGATAAAGAGTTCAAGAAGGAGTACGGCATTTCAAAATTCGTCGCCAACGCGCGCGGCATGGACGTCAAAAAGGCGCTGGTCGGGATGCCCACTTGCAACATCGCCGGCTTGATATCCGGCTATACCGGCCCGGGGGCCAAGACTGTGCTGCCTGCAGAGGCAACAGTCAAGATAGACTTTCGCCTGGTGCCGGACATGATGCCGGACAAGCAACTGGTCCGGCTAAGGAAATACCTGAAGGAAAAGGGCTTTGGCGACATTAAAGTCCGGCTCATCCACGGCGAGGCTGCAGCGAGGACGCCGATAAGCGACCCGTTTGTGAAAAAAGTAGAAGAGGCTGCAAAAGAGGCGTTTGGCAGCGCGGTTTTGAGCGTGTCCGCCGCCGGCACCGGCCCCATGTACTCGTTTGTCAAGGTGCTGAAGGCGCCGTGCATCTCTGTCGGGAGTACACACATGTTTGCCCGCATCCACTCGCCTAACGAGTTTGCAAGGATTGACCTGTTGAATAAGTGCACGAAATGCATCGGCAGGATAATAGAGAAATTCGCCGCATAGGTTAATAGCAAAGGGGGCCGGAGAGCAGGCGTGAAACGCGGCTATTTTGTCCTTATTGGCGGGGCTGCAATATTTGTCGTGGGCATCGTGCTGACCGTGATATGGGCGCTTCCCATAGCCAGCAAGCTACAGCAAGAGACTTCCATAGTTCAGGGTGCAAACCTGGCCGCAGGGCAGTCGCAGACCGTGGCTTTGCAGGTTGACGACGTTGCAGAGGCGCTTTCAATCGTCGTCTCTGCCAACAACGACGAGCCGCTTAATGCCGTGCTCATCGACCCTAACGGCGTGCAGGGGATCAACGCGACTTTTACAGGCGCAAACGCAATGAGCGCCGAGCCGACGGTGGCCGGAACCTACAGGGTGATAGTGACAAACCAAGGCGACTCTCCTACCCAGATTGACGTAGTGTTTGGCCACATACCGGGCGTCGGCTCGGACGTCGACGGGAGCATGTTTGCAGGCATTGCCGCAGGGGCGGCAACAGTCGTCGCAGGACTGGTCGTCATGATAGTGGGCGTCGTCATTGTCGTGATTGACAGGCGCAAATAATCACATGTCAAGCCCGAGGACGCCGGCGTCGCCCCAGTTTTCTTTGGACACTTCATAGACAAGTATCCTTATCGCGCCTTCTTTGGTCTTTAATATTCTGGCTGCTTCCCTTGTCAGCACCTGGACGAGCTCACGCTTTTGCACCACCGTCCTTCCCTGGCTCATCGTCACCTGAATGACTGGCATGCATTGCCTACCAAAAGGGGAATATTTCAGCGTTCAAGATCTTGGATTCGATCTTTTGCAGGCATGGCGTTTTCCCACAGCGTCTCAAAGACGTTCTGCTGGCTTTGCACCAGCTCTTTTTCGTCGCTGTAGACCAGCTTGTCAAGAGTCTTTTTTCCGCTTATGCCGGCGACAAACTCGCTTTCGCTCACCGCGAAACTGCCGCTGACCCTGTCAAGGTGGCGCAATTCAACAAACTTTGTCAGCTCTATGCAGTGCGTGGCGTTGTCGTTTGTGATCTCGGTGACGTAGCGTATCTTTACCCCGCGCTCTTTTGCAGCGACGTACCCCTGCTTTATCGCGTCGCTCATGGAAAACGCCGGGATGGACGAGTCGACGCAGGCGCACCAGCTCTTTTTTATGTTTGACTGGAATTTCGCAATGGCCGCCGTGATGTCGCCGATGCCGGTTATTAGTCGTGTAGCCATTTTATCGCCATGAATTCAGTGGAGGGGATGGGATTCGAACCCATGACCACCTGTGTGTAAGACAGGTATCCTAACCAGGCTAGACAACCCCTCCGGTGAATTGCAGGACTGTTCTGCGGATCGGTATTAAAAGTGTGCGCGAAGGCAGATTTCGTCCGACAGTGAATTGCAGGATTAAGAATATTTTGAGAACCAGTCCTGCAGCGAACGTTGAACGGAATGAGAGAAGACGTATTAGATACGCGGACAATCATGTACCATGCAGGAAGATTACAGAAAGCTTGGCAAGGCCGAGCTTGAGCAGGCGCTCAAGAAGCTGAAGGGCTGGCAGGTGTCAAAGGGCAAGCTGAACAGGACGCTAGAGTTTGATAATTTCGTGCAGGCATTTGCGTTCATGACGAGGGTCGCAATCGAGGCTGAAAAATTGAACCACCACCCCGAATGGTTCAACGTCTACAACCGGCTGACCATCGACCTTGTCACGCACGACATTGGAAACGAGATAAGCAACTATGACGTCATGCTCGCCGGCAAGGTAAGCGAGATCTATGATGAATAGACGTCCATCCTCGAAAGATCGCGGCGGTCGCACCGGGGGCACGATCCTACAAAGTGCGACTTGGCTGCAGACGCGCACCACATGCACTGCGAACAGATCACAAAGTACCATGCCCTGCCGCGGGCAGCCAGGACTTCCGGCGAAGCTGCCATGAGACGCACACGCAATAATCACTTTAAAGCGTTTGTGTACGCAATTAAGCAATGCTAACCAGATCATCCGCTAACAGGCAGTTGAATGGCAGCAATCCCTGCATACAATGCGTTGCCGCCTTCGGCAGTCTTGCGCATAATGTCGATTTTCTGCATGATTGAAAGCAGTATTAAATGGTCTTCAGGATAACACCGCCATGAAAAATTCAGTCAAGTTTGTCATCGCTGCAGCCATAGTTGCCGCAGTCGTGGCATCTTCATTGACGCTTGGCTCCAGCAGCAATGCCGGGGCGGGCAATAACAACGAGGAGGAAGCCAAGGTTGTCAGGATAGGATACTTTCCCAACATCAACCACGCGCAGGCCGTGATAGGCCTCGGAAGGGGAGATTTTCAAAAAGCCCTTGGCGACGGGGTCGAGGTCAAGACGCAGCTGTTTAATGCCGGCCCTCTAGCCATAGAGGCGCTGTTTGCAAACCAGATAGACGTGACGTACGTCGGTCCCAACCCCGCCATTAACGGGTATGTAAAGTCTGACGGCCAGGCCCTGCGCATTGTTTCCGGCGCGGCAAGTGGGGGAGCGGTGCTGGTGGTGCGCAACGACGCGGGCATTGACTCTGTCGCAGATTTTGCAGGCAAGAAATTCTCTTCGCCGGAGCTGGGCAACACCCAGGATGTGGCCCTGCGCAAGTACCTGCTTGACAACGGCTACCAGACCAGCGAGAAAGGCGGAGATGTTGAAGTCTTTCCAGCCAAGAACCCCGATATCGTCACGCGCATGATAAAGAATGACATTGACGGTGCGTGGGTGCCAGAGCCGTGGGGAGCCAAGCTGGTCAAGGAGGCAAACGGCCGCGTATTCCTCGATGAGCGCGACCTCTGGCCTGGCGGCGATTTCGTCACGGCGCACATCATAGTAAGGACAGAGTTCCTCGAGCAGAACCCCGAGATTGTGAAAAAGATCATCAGGGCCCAAGTCGAGGAAACAGAATGGATATACGACAACCAGGACGAGGCAGTCAGGGTCTTTAACGAAGAGCTAAAAAAACTGACCGGCAAGACCCTGCCGGAAGACGAATTCAGGGAAGGCCTGTCGAGGATGGAGCTGACCTACGACCCTGTCAAAGAGTCGCTGTTCAAGTCGGCCAACGACGCCTATGACGTTGGGTTCTTCAAGGAAAGGCCGGACCTGTCGGGCATATACGACCTGGACATCCTGAACGAGGTGCTGGCTGAAAAGGGCAAGGCGCCCATCCCCTAATTTTTTCAAACAAGGCGCAGGGGATGCGCCTAAATGCAACAGTTGCGCCTTTGAAGTAGATTATATGGCATCGGCAATCAACCCTGCGCATCTAGGAAAAAGGCGCGAATATGCTGGAACCACTTTATCAAAAGAAAAAGCAGGGCGGGAAAAAATTTGACACGACCGATGCGGCCAACGTCGCGCTTTTCCTGGCGGCGTTTGTAGGGCTCTGGCAGCTCATCTACGTCGCAGAAGTCTGGCCCCGGACCCTCATGCCTTCCCCCGCGATGGTTGCTGGTTCCATAGCGGAACTGATAGCCGACGCGTCGCTTATAGTCGGCGTCGGCATCTCGCTTTCGAGACTGCTCGTGGGATTTACCATTTCAGTCGCCATCGGCGGGGCGGTCGGCCTTGCCATGATCAAGTTCTCAGGGTTTGGCAAGACCATGAGCTCGTTTGCAGTCGGGCTCCTGACGTTCCCAAGCATTGCATGGGTGCCGTTTTCCATCCTGTTCTTTGGCTTTGACGCCTTTGGCTTTGGGATACTCTTTGTGGTTATAATGGCGTCCGTTTTCTCGGTAATGATAACCACGTACAGCTCTATCCGCAACATACCGCCCATCTACATAAGGGCGGCAAAGAACATGGGCGCCAGGGGCACTGGCCTTTTCAGGCACGTCATGATACCGGCGGCCACCCCGTCGCTCATACTGGGCGTCAGGCAGGCGTGGTCTTTTGCGTGGCACGCGCTTATTGGCGCCGAGATGTTGATAACCACGCTCTACGGGCTTGGCCACGTCCTCTCGGTAGGGAGAGACTTTAACGACATTTCGCAGATCATTGCGACAATGATAACGATCTTTGCAATAGGCATAGTCTTTGACAGGGTGATTTTCCTGAAACTTGAGGAGAAGGTAAGGGCGAGATGGGGCCTTGACCAGCACAGCACATAAGCTAAAATATATGCAGAATCTGCATATATCATAACGGGCATGCTGGACGAGCTGGTCAAGAACAGGCTGGACGCCAAAAAGCCCAGGAAGGAGGGCCTCACCTGCACGGTAGACAAGTTCCAGGGTTTCGACAGGGAGAACTTCTCCATAATAGCGCCTTTCATAGACGTGGTCAAGATCTATGGCGCATTTCCCATGCTCGTGTCCGACGAGAGCCTGAGAAAAAAGGTAAGATTCTACCACGACCTTGGCATCAAAGTCTCCACCGGCAGCACGATAACCGAGTTTGCGATTGCCGAAAACTCGCTTGAAAAATTCGCAAAAGAAGCCGCAAAGGCTGGCTTTGATATCGTCGAGGTAGGCGAGAGTGGCATGGACCTCAACATGGCGCAAAAGAAAAAGGCGACAGAGACGATAAAGTCGGCGGGCCTCGAGTTTCGGTGGAAGGTTGGGAAAAAAGACCCCCGCCACCAGCTGGGCATCGACGACACTCTTGAAAAGATAGACGAGGCGACAAAGCTGGAATCCAGGAAAATAGTCATCGAGGCAAACGAGGGGTACGACGTCGGCATCTATGACGAAAAGGGAGGGGTCAAGTGGAGTTTTGTGGGCGCAATCACCAACAGGTATCCTCCGAGCACCTTCATCTTTGAGGCGCCGCTAGAGTCGCAGCAGTCCGCCCTCATTGCCGAGTTTGGCCAGCGCGTCAACCTCGCAGAGGTCCACCTTGACGCGGTGGCGTCAGTCGAGTCGCAGCGCCGGGGATTCCTCGCAAAATCCGCGTTTGGTGTATCGTACGTCCGCAAGGACCCGGAAGGCGGGCCGGCGCCCAAGTTCATCTATTATCTCATAAAGACGAAAAACCCCGTCGAGCAGGGCGAGCTGATGACGATGAGCCACCTGCCGAGGAGGACGGTGCAAGCTGCAATCGACGACCTGAAGAGGCAGGGCCTCATAATCGAGCGCAACAGCCTCGACGACGCGAGGAAAAAGGTGTACCAGCCAGTTCACGCAGAGTGGCTGTAGGCGAGTATCGCGGCTATCGTCTTGGCATCCCTTATTTCGCCGTTAAAGCACTTTTTGACCGCTGTCGCAAGCGTTACTTTCCTGACGACAATGTTTTCGTCGTCGTCCATATCGCGCCTCTCCTTTGCCTTTTTCAGGTCTGTGGCGACGAAAAGGTGCATAAGCTCGGTGTCGTATCCGGGAGCCATGTACCATTTCAGAAAAGGCTTCAGCCTGCCTGCGTAGCCGATCTCTTCGTTCATCTCCCGGACGGCGGCCTGCCTCGGCGTCTCGCCCTGCTCTATCTTGCCGGCAGGTATCTCTAATAGTGTCATGTCAGGGGCGCGCCTGTACTGCTCTACGAGCAAGAGGGAGCCTTCCCGCACAGCCACTATGCCGACTGAGGGCAGGTGCTCCACTATCTCTTTTTCCACGACCCTGCCGTTTATCGCAAACCTGTCCCTGCGCATCGAGATTGCGCCTGAATAGACCTTTTTGCTCTCAATGACCCGCACCTGCATTGGCGCAGTATAGCAAGAGGGGGTAATTATTCGCTAGTTTTATAGCCGAGTCGGGGCTCTTTTTGCCTGTGGACTTTGTCGACTCGGGCGGCAACATTGTTGTCCCCAAGGCGGTCAGGCCGATAATAGGCATCGACGAAACGGCGCTTGGGACAAGGCAGGGTGCCCGGCGGCAGTACCGCCACGGCAGGCTCCACATACGCGATTATGATACCCATTATACGGTTCACATGGACAGGGTCGATCCCCTGGTCAGCCCCATTGGCCACCTGCTTGCCGACGCCCCGGAATACGTTGTCGGCGCGGCGGCAGCGGCGTGGGCCGCAAGGCAGGTCGGGTCCGCGGTCTATAAAAAACGCAAAAAGGATGGCAAGCCGGCAGGAGAAGCGGCGGTCGACGCAATCATTGCAGGATGCCTCGCCGGCTCGGCCGCAGGCAAGGTTGCCTTTTCGGTTGCAAAAAAGGTGAAATAGTTGGAAGCCCCGCTGCGCGAGCAAGAGCGCGTACAGGCCGTTGCGGCGAGGCCGTCGCGGCTGCGCGTGGCGCAGGTGGTGCTAAAGCTCTTGCCGGTCGTCTTTAACCTGCGGCGCGACAGGCGCGAGTGGGTGAAAAAGGAAGGCAGAAACGTCGACGAGTCAAAATACAGGCGCCACGCGGAAAAGGCACTTGCCACTTTTATCGCGCTGGGGCCGTCATATATCAAGCTGGGCCAGTGGCTCTCGTCAAGGGCGGACATTCTTCCCCAGCCGTACCTCGAGGTGCTCGCCAAGCTTCAGGACGAAGTCCCGCCGGCGCCCTTTGACAGGGTGAGGCCGATAATCGAAAGCGAGCTTGGCAGGATAGAGGATGCGTTTGAAGAGTTTGACCAGAAAGCCCTTTCAGGCGCGAGCCTGGGGCAGGTCTACCTTGCGACGTATGGCGGCAAGAAAGTGATTGTAAAGGTGTCGAGGCCCGACATCGAGCAGACGATACGGGACGACATTTACGTGCTGAAAAAGATATTGCCCCTTGCGACGCGCTTTATCGACCCGAACCTGCGGTTCTCTGCAGAAGGCATGCTGGCCCAGTTCATCGAGACCGTCCACGAAGAGATGGACTATAGGTTAGAGGCTAAAAACCTGCTCACGATAAAGCGCAACTTGGCAGGCGACGGCTCTGTGATAATCCCGGGCGTCTTTCCAGAGCGCACGACAAGGCACGTGCTGACCATGGAGTACGTGCCGGGGATCAAGATAACCGACGTCGCGGCCCTTGACGCCAGGGGCATCGATAGGGCGAGCCTTGTTATCAAGGTCCACCGCGTATTTTTCAAGATGCTCCTGCGCCACAGCATCTTTCACGCCGACCCGCACCCGGGCAACATCTCTGTCGAGGACAGCCAAGACGCCCGGCTCATACTGTACGACTTTGGCATGGTGGGCCGGCTCGACAACGAGACGAGGCTGAGGCTGATCAGGCTGTACCTTGCGCTCCTTGACAAGGACCCAGAGCGCACTGTCAACGTGCTCATCGAGCTTGGCACGCTAGAGCCCACGGTCAACCGCTACATCGTTGAAAAGGGCATCGGGCTTTCGATAGAGTCGCTTTACGGCAGGCAGGTAGACAGGATGGAGGTCAGGGCGCTCATGGATCTTGCAAACAAGACGATGAGCCGCTTTCCGTTCAGGCTGCCCAAGAACCTGGCGCTGTACATGCGCATGGGCTCGATACTTGAGGGAATATACCAGCACCACAAGGTCAAGTTCCAGTTCGTAAAGGTACTTGCGAACCTGCTTGAGGAAGAGGGCCTGCTGCGCGACGCCTACATTGAGGAAGTCAAGGTGGCGGCAAAGAGGATAGCCAAGGGAATTGAGGCGTCAGCGAGCGTGGCGCCCCTGCTAAAGGCGTACCTGGAGAGCCAGCAGTCGATTGCTGTGCAGGCAAGGAAAAGCAACGCGCTCTTGCCGGCGAGCATACTGGCGTCCGCGCTCTTTGTCGGAGCGGCCGTGATGCTGCCGTATAATGCGTTGCTGTCGTACGGCGGGTTTGCGGCTGCCGCAACAGCGATTGCGATAGGCGTCGCGAAAAGAAACTAGGTGATAGGGATGTTTGTGATTCCCGACATCGGTATGCGGAGCGTCACCACGCCGTCGGCGTACGTCGCCTTGCCGACCACCTTTTCGTCTTCCTTGACAGAGATGGGCAGCAGGACCTTTTTGTCGATTTTTGCCGGCCTGTGCCTCTGGTAGGCGGTCCCTTTGGCTTCAGAGTCGCGCTTGGCGCCTATAGAAAGGACGTTGCCGGATATTTTCAGGGTAATGTCCTTTTTGGCAAATCCCGGCAGGTCTATCGTGACTACCAGTTCATTTCCGTCCTCCACGATGTCGACTGCGGGCATTACAAACTCGAAAAATTCCCTTGACCTGTTGTCAAGCTCCCTGGCTATCTCGCGGGCCATGTACCTTCCTATGCTCATAGCCTAGATTCCCCTGCACGCTATAAATCCTTTCTTTGCGACGGCGACGACAAGTAAAAATATGCCGGCTGGCAAGCAAATAGAAATGTACGCCGGCTCGTACGAAATGCCCAACTGCAACGCCTGCGGCAAGCAGGTCACCCCTGGTGAGTTGTCAGAGAGCTTTAGCTGCCCCAAGTGCAAGAACGCCCGGATTTGGCGCTGCGAAGGGTGCAAGGGCAAGGCCAAGAAATACACGTGCGGAAAGTGCGGCTACGAAGGCAAGTAGTCACGACAGCACTTTGAAAAAGTTTCTCACAAGGTCTTTCTGGTCTGGCTGGAACGCGACAAACGCCTCCACAAGCTCGCGCTCGACCGCAATCTGCTTTGCAATCACCGAGCGCAGCTTTTTCGTCTCAAGGGGCGCAATGCTGTTTATCGCGCCCGTGCTGTAGGCATAGATGTATTCGTTTATCACCTTTGTGATGAAGGCCGGCGCGCCGTCTATCAGCAACAGCAGCCCGTCCCTCATGGCCTTGCACTGCGCGTCGCTTGACGGGAGCGACGACACGTACGATTTCAAGAGCGCCATGCGCCTGTCGCCGAGGTCCTCTATCGACGACGCCACCAGCAGGCCCGTATCGGTAAGCTCGTAGAACGGGACGCCTTCCAGCTGCAAAGCTTTAGGCCCCCGCCTCAGCGGCAGCCTGCCGCCTTCCTTTACCACGCCGGCAGGTATCAGCACCTCGTCAAGGTCCCGGAATATCCCGGAATAGATGTTTTGCCACAGGATGCCATGCTGCTCGGCTATAGCGTGCGCGATTGACGTCCTGGTGCGCAGCTCTGGGCTCTGCTCCATGGCAAGGTGCGCTATTATTCCCCGCTGCCTCTTGGCCTCGCCGGTGAACTTGTTCCGGCGCGTCTTGAAGGTGTCGAATATCGCAATGTTTGATTTGTCGTCCTTCATGGCCTCTACCCCCAGCCTCGCTGATTCTCTAAGAATCCAGTTAATATTTTAATTTGTTGGTTTTTTGGATTAAAATTCTCGGCGGATGGCAGGCGCAAATCACACAAACCGCCTTTCTCATCAATTATTCAACATCTTTTTATTGACCCGTGCATTGACCTTCGGCGGTGCTAAAGGGCAAGATCATTGTTATAGAAGGGACCGATAAGGCCGGCAAGACGACCCAGTCGAGGATGCTCCAGGAAGCCCTGAAAGCCCTTGGCAAGATTTGCGTGGTCATCGACTTTCCAGATTATACGACGCCCATCGGCATGGAGATAAGGGCGTTTCTCGACGGCAGGCGCGACTATTCCTCAGAGGTCAAGCACCTCCTGTTCTCGGCAAACAGGTGGGAGAAAAAGAAAGAGATAGAGAGCATGGCCGAGAGCGGCACAATCGTAGTCATGAACCGGTACTACCAGTCAAACCTGGTGTACGGCGTCTCTAACGGAATGGACGAGGGGTGGCTCATGCGCCTCGACAAGGGCCTGCCAAAGGAGGACATTACGCTCGTGCTGCTGGTAAACCCGGCGACGTCGAAAAGGAGGGCAGAGGTCCTGGACGCATTTGAGGGCGACGCCAAGCTTGCAGCGGCGGCGCACAAGAATTACACAAAATATGCGAGAAAGTTTGGCTGGAAGGTGCTTGACGGGTCCAAGAGCAAGGAGCAGGTCCACGCAGAGATACTGAAGATAGCGAGAAAGCTGCTTAAAGTTTAATTCCGCCCCGCTGCTTCTCACGTCCAATGGACTTTGCAGGCGAGATAACCGACCCGATACACCGGTACATACGGTTCTCGCAGGTTGAAAAGGACGTAATCGACTGCCCCGCCTTCCAGAGGCTGCGGCGCATAAGGCAGCTGGCTGGTGCGCATTTGGTTTACCCGAGCGCCCAGCACTCGCGCTTTGAGCACTCGCTTGGCGCCATGCACATCGCAGGCCTAGCAGGCGAGAGCCTGCTGGTAAAAGGATACATCGACAACGCCGAGACGGTGCAGGAATTGAGATTAGCTGCGTTGCTGCACGACATCGGGCACGGGCCGTTCTCCCACCTGTTCGAAGAAGTGCTGGAGACGGGCTGCGGAACCAGCCACGAGGAGATGGGCAGGCGCATCATTGCCAAGAGCGAAGTCGCCGACATACTGGAGAGGAGCGGATATAGCACAGACCACGTCGCCCGGCTTTCGTTTGGCCAGTCGAGGGTCGGCTTTCTCAACGAGATAATCTCTGGCGGCCTGTCGGCAGACATCATGGACTATTTGCCACGCGATTCCTATTTCACGGGTGCCGAGTACGGCAAGATAGACTATTACCGGCTCACCAGCTCGTTTGTGGTCGCAAAAGGCAGGCTTGCACTTGACAGGTCGGCGCTCAACTCGCTAGAGTCGATGCTGATATCCAGGTACGAGATGTTCAAGGCCGTCTATTTCCACAAGACCGTCAGGTCGGCTGAAGTGATGCTCCTTGAAGCGATGATAGCGGCGGACAAGCAACTGAATCTTACAGACACGTCGCT
>NZ_JBOGQF010000052.1:0-12282 GCF_050748925.1 Nitrososphaera sp. | reverse complement strand
CACCTGGAGACTGTGAAATTTGCGCTGAAATCAGTGCAAACCCTCGTCATGGTCGTCGGCAGCGCGCAAAAGAGCCACGAGATGCGAAACCCGTTCACGGCCGGCGAGCGCATCATGATGATAAAAGCGTCGATCGACGCCGAAAAGGGCGCCGACGCGGGCAGGGTGTTGATAGTGCCTGTTCCCGACGTCGACGTGCACGCGCTGTGGACCCGGCAGGTCGACATGCTCGTGCCAAAGTACGACGTCGTGTTTGCAAACGACCCGTTCACGCTTTTATTGTTCAGGGAGAGGGGCGTCAGGACGGTCGAAGCCCCGCTCTACGAAAGGAGCAGGATGATGGCCACCGAGGTGAGGAGGCGGATGGCAGAGGGCGAGGACTGGCAGGAGCTGGTGCCGGAGCCGGTCGCCGGCGTGATAAAGGCCATAAACGGCGAGGAGCGGGTAAAGGCGATAGTCGCCCAGCATGACCACAGGCACTAAAGTATATTTTCAGCTTCTGCATAATGCCATTGTTGGCTGGCAGGTTTGACAATGAATGGTATGCAGACATGGGCAAGCTGTCAAACGACGAGCTCTTGCGCATGTACAACATGATAAAGGACGGGCGATACGAGTTTGCCAAGAACGCGTGGTACATCCCGATAGGGGGCGACCAGCGGTGCCCAATAATGGTGGCCAAGGGGTTCAGGTCCCCGGACACCCTTGCCAAGATGGCCGAGTTCCAAGAGACTGCAAAGGTTATGGAAAACGAGTACCGCCACTTTATCGACGCGTGGGACTTTGGCTACATCACGGTAAAAGACATCGAGCGCGCGATATTAAAGATGCTTGAAGAGCGCAATATTGAGATTTCGGAGCGCAGGTAAAGAAAAAATGTGCCGGCCTTGCCGGTGCTATGAGGCTGGCTCTTCGGTGCTCTTGTAATCCGAGAGTTCGGGCTTTTCCTGCTCGCTTACCTGGGGCGCCACGTCCTTTGACTCCCCCTGAGCGGATCCCTCGCTCACGACTTCTGCAGTCGCGAACCTTGCGCCCACGTTGGTGACCCTTATCTTGGCCTTTTGCCCGACCTTGCCGCCCTTTACAAAGATGACAAAGCCCTGTATCCTCGCGATGCCGTCGCCCTGCCTGCTTATTTCTGTGACCTGCACGTCGTATTGCTTGCCTGTTTCGACCGGCTTGGGGCCTCCAAAGCCACGGTCGCTGCCGTAGCCTCCGCCTCCTCCGCCGTAACGTCCTCTTCCGCCGTATGACATGTTTTACATATTGGCCGGCATGCAATATAAACAGGATGTACGAGGCAGGCAGAATTCAGGCACAGAATGGCTGCCTGCATGCCTTCCATCTTTGAGAATAGGATCGATAATACAATAGTCTTAAATGCGATTAATTGTTAGAGAGAATTGATATGCGTGAATGTGAAAGTATGAAGGACGCGCGCAGGGATTTGGAAAAGTACAAGCTGTTTTCTCCTCCTTGGTGGCGACTGTCAGGCACGATCAAGGACCACAAGGCAGACTGCGATTACTGCGAAAAGTAACCGCGAAATCCAGGCGTCAAGGCAACAGGTATTCGGATAGAAGATGCTGTAACTAGTGTTTTCCTTCGTTGCCTTTCCTTACAGGCTCGTTAATATACCAAGGCGCACGACTTGCAACCATTGTCAGGCGATAGCGGCGGTTACAGGGGCGCGGGGCTCCGGTTGCTGTCAATGTATGGCGTGTGCGCAGGCGACGCCGTGTCGGTGGTGACGGCAGAAGGCGAGATGAGTGGGATCCTCATGCCGCGCTATGAATCGGCAAGCGAAGACTATATCGTGATAAAGCTAAAGAGCGGATACAACGCGGGCGTCGACGTATCCAAGGTAAAGTCGATAGAGAAGATAGATTCTGCCAAAGGCGAGGCCCCTGCCGCCCCGCCGGTGCCGGCTGAAAATCCCGGCCTTCCGAGGGTGGCACTCATCAGCACGGGAGGCACGATAGCAAGCAAGATAGACTACAGGACGGGAGGCGTGAAGGCGGCGCTCTCTGCGTCAGAGCTGTATGCCTCTGTTCCCGAGCTTGCCAGCCATGCCACGGTCGACCCCGAGGTCCTCATGAGCGAATACAGCGAGAACCTCACGCCAGAGCACTGGGCGGCCATCGCGGAAAAGGTGGCAGAAAAGGTCAGGTCGGGCAAGTATTCTGGCGTGGTGATATCGCACGGCACAGACACGATGCACTACACTGCCGCAGCGCTCTCTTTTGCCCTGCAGGGCCTGCCCGTCCCGGTCGTACTGGTGGGCGCGCAGAGGTCCTCTGACAGGCCATCTTCTGACGCGGCGCTCAACATGCTCGGCGCCACGGTCTTTGCGGCAACTGCCGGGGTTGCAGGGGTGTTTGTCGCAATGCACGCAGGCACGTCTGACGACGCGGTGGCAGTGCACGTCGGCACGAGGGTGCGCAAGAACCACACGAGCAGGCGCGACGCGTTTGAATCGATAGATGTCACGCCGGCTGCAATAGTAAAGGGCGGCGCAGTAGAGATGCAGGCAAGCGGCATAGAGCTCGCACCGCGGGGCAGGGGCGAGCTGAAACTTCAGAGCCGGTTTGACAGCAGCGTTGCCCTCTTGAAATACTACCCCGGCTTTGACCCTGCGATGATTGACAGCGCAAACTGCAAGGCGATAATACTCGAAGGCACGGGCCTCGGCCACGTCAACAAAAACTGCTTCCCGAGCATCAAAAAGGCAATAGAGAAAGGCGTCGTCGTTTGCATGGCGTCGCAGTGCATCTGGGGCAGGGTGAGTATGACCGTCTACGACACGGGCCGAGACCTGCTAGACATTGGCGTCGTCCCGCTTTCAGACATGATAGCCGAGACCGCGACTGCCAAGGCGATGTGGGCCCTTGCCAACGCGCCCAATGTCAAAAAGGCGATGCAGGAAAACATTGCCGGCGAGATCTCGGAAGCTATCCCGATCTAGGCAAGGCTTAATACGTGCACGGCACAATTTTTTGCATTGGCACCCGACCCGGCGACGCTTGACCTCAAGGTGGGCTTTGAAATCCACCAGCAGCTGGCGACAAAGAGCAAGCTGTTTTGCAATTGCCGCAGCGTGGAGGCAGAAAAGTACGACCGCACGTTCATGCGCAGGCTGCGCCCGACCCAGAGCGAGCTTGGCGCCTACGACCCCGCAGCCGTATTTGAGGCAAGCAAGATGCGCGCTGCGCAATATCACGCGGCTGCAGGCACAAGCTGCCTGGTAGAGGCCGACGAGGAGCCGCCGCACGAAGTCAACCCGGACGCGCTTGAAACTGCGCTCATCTTCTCCCTTGCGCTCAATTCCAATGTGATGGACGAGATCCACGTCATGCGAAAAATAGTCATCGACGGCTCCAACACCAGCGGCTTTCAGCGCACCATGCTGGTGGCGTCCGGCGGCCACCTTGACGCCGGCGGCAAAAAGGTGGGCGTGCAGAGCATATGCCTTGAAGAGGACGCCTCCAAGGTGGTCGGCGACGACGGGCAGATGAGGAAATACGGCCTTGACAGGCTCGGCGTCCCGCTGGTCGAGATCGCGCTAGAGCCGGTGACCGGCAAGTCGGACGACATCATGCAAGTCGCCCTGACGCTTGGCAGGCTGCTGCGCTCAAGCAAGAGGGTCGCCCGAGGCCTGGGCAGCATCAGGCAGGACGTCAACGTCTCCATCCTTGGCGGCGCGGTGGTAGAGGTAAAGGGGGTGCAGCAGCTTGACCAGCTGATAAAAGTAATCGAGCACGAAATGTCCAGGCAGCACGGCCTCGTCCTGATAGCAGGGAAATTGAATGAGCGCAAAGTCAACGCAGGCGCGGTGGGCGACAGGATCGAGGACATCACGGACATCATGTACAAGTCGGCGTCCAAGGTCGTGAAAAAGATCAACGAGTCGCCAGGCGCCGTGTTCAAGGTGTTAAGGGCGCCGGGCTTTGCTGGCATGATAGGCTACGAGCCGTACCCCGGCATAAGGCTCGGCAAAGAGCTGGGCGAGCTTGTCAGGTTCTACGACCTTGGCGGCGTGTTCCATTCGGATGAATTGCCAAACTATGGCATCACAGAGGAGGAAGTCAAGGCGGTCAGGGCAAGGCTCGCGCTTGCCGAAAACGACGCGTTTATCATTGTGGGAGGGCCGGGCGAGAAGGTCAAGTTTGCGTCGGACGCGATAATACGGAGGCTAAAGGCGTCGACAGCAGGCGTGCCGGCAGAGACCCGCGCGGCCACGGTCGACGGCAGGACGGTGTTCAGCAGGCCGCGGCCCGGCGCCGCAAGGATGTACCCTGAAACCGACATACCAACAATCGCCGTAACCGACGCAGAGCTAAAAGCTCTTGCAGGCAAGGTGCCAAAGCCGTGGGACGAGATGGTAGGCGCCATTGCCGGCAAATACGGCCTGAACGGCAAGCTGGCAAACCAGATCTTTGACTCTGACTATTTGCCGGTGTTTGAGCAGCTTGCGGCGACTACCAGGGTGCAGCCCACGTTCATTGCGGCAAAACTGACGGAGGACCTGACGAGCCTCCAGAGGCAGGGGCTTGATTCGGCCGCCATTACAGGTGCGGTGATTGCAGATGTTTTTGGGAGGCTGGACGCAGGCTCGATAGCGAAGGAGTCGGTTGCGCTCATATTTGAAAAGATGATGAAAGGAGAAGCAGGCACTGTGGACGAGGCGGCCAAGGCGCTCGGCGCGTCGATGATGAGCGACGGCGAGCTATCAGACGCCATCGATAAGGTAATCGCGGAAAACATGGCAGTGGTAAAAGAAAAGGGCATGGGAGCGCTTTCTACGCTGATGGGCAAGTGCATGGCAGTCATAAAGGGCAAGGCAGACGGGCAAAAGATAAACGCTATGTTGAAGGAAAAACTGAAAAAGATGGTCGGATAATGCACAAGCCAAAGCATGTCAGGGACCATTACACAGAGTCGCTTTCAGTCAATTCTGAAAATTTGAAAAGGCAGCTGGCAGAAGCTGGCGTGCAAGAAGGCGAAATCAGCGCGATATTGCAGTCCATAGCCGGCGCCTACATGCAAGAGGTTGAAAATATAGTAACAGAGTGCGAAGGCGACATGATGGCCCTTGAGAAGGTGCCCAGCCCGCTAAAGCTTTTCGTCGACAGCATCGCAGAGGCAAAAGCGCAGTCGCCTCAAGCCATGGCATTACTTGGCCGATACGTTTCAGCATGGGAAGACTGGATGTAGCATCGGTTGACCCCTTGCCAAAGGACCATAACAAGTCGTCGGCTGACAACATTTCTATTCTAAAATTGCTTAAATAATGAAACTATCTTCCGGGTTATATTGCAGGTCAGGCCCAAAAGATTAGCTAGAAACCTCACATATTGTTCAGACTGTCATATTGTCAAACCCAATTCGGAATTTGCCCCATGCCATTTCAACACAAAAGGGCTTCGCGTTAGTGCAGTTATGGCAACTTGTCGGGATTGTGATACTGCAAGAGCAAGGTTAAGGCGAGAGTCAAAGCACAAGAGTGATCCTTATGTGACATGGCTGGAAAAATCATGGAGCAGTCATGTAAGGACAGGATTTGATATGAAGATAGAACCTAGCCAACTCATAGAGCTTGCCAAGAAAACCACTCATTGTGGTATTTGTGGTTGTAAACTAGATTGGAACGGAGATAGGTCGAATAGGAATGATAGCAGACCAACTCTTGACAGGGCTAATAACGAGAGTCATATTACAATTAACAACATACAGATAATTTGTCGCAAATGCAATCGAACAAAGTCAGACAGAACTATGCCGGAGTTTATCGAATATTGTAAAAATGTCACAAACCGGTTCAAGGTATTTCAAGCTGCCACTGACCTTTAGGTACAGTTCAGGATGTAGCAAAACGTTCTTTAGCGCGAAAACAGCCTTGCCGGCAGTGAAAGCTGGCAGGTTTGCAGACGAGTTAGCCGACTTGCACCCTAGGTCGTGGCTCACCAGGTTCCGCAGAAACTCTGTCGGCTACCTTGCCAAGATGCTCCTGTTCTACCACGGCATCGGCATCGGCCTACTGCTTGCCGGCACGGCGATACTCTCGCTGGTCGTGCCTGGCTATGAAGAGCCAAGCATCCCCCGCTCGCTCATCGGCGTGCTTGCAGCCGGCCCCATTGAAGAGACAATATTTTTCGGCATACCGTTTTACGTCTTTGGCAGCCCGCACGCAATGATTGTCACCGGCCCCGTGTGGGCGTTTTTGCACATCTTTAACACGGAAAATATCGAGCTTGCGCAGCTTGCGTTTGGCAACTGGCTGTTCGTCGTCCCGTCGCTTTTCTTTAGCCTCAGGACATGGGCAAGCGGCAAGGGCTGGTTTGCAGTGGCCGCCCACTCGGCGTGGAACGGTGTCTTTTTCGGCGCAGGGTGCGCCTCTGGCGACATCCAGTGCACCATGCTGGAACAGGACATGCTCTATAATGCTGGATATGTTGCGCTTTCGGCCGCGCTCTTGGGCGGCACGTACGTCCTGTACATGTGGCGCAGAAAAAGAGAACGGATTAATATATAGGCGGAAGGCTTTTTCAGCATCTCGACATGAGCGACCAGAGCGTAAACGTCAGCGTAACCGTGGGCGACGTCAAGGTCCAGTTTTCCGGCAGCGCCGAGTCCGTCATGGCGTCGGTATTCAATTTCCTCTCAAAGCAGGTCCCGGCGATGGACCTTGCAAAAAAAGTCTCGCTGAATTATGAAGTAACAGAGCTGGTCGGCAGGTACGCAAGCCTGGTCAAGATAACGCCTGAAGGCCCACGCGTGATCCCCGACTCGGAGGTCAGGCTGTCAGACAAGGACATGGTGGCGCTCCAGCTGGTGGCGTCAAGGATAGCCAAAGACACGGGCAAGGCGCAGGACGACGCGATGCAGGTGTCAGAGATCCAGTCGGCGACCGCGCTCAATCCCAAGTCGATAAGCTCCAGGATATCAGAGATGGTCAAGGCGGGCCACGTTGCGAGGGACGACAAGGAGCCGGGAAAATACAGGATAACGACGGCAGGGATACACTGGCTCAACTCGCTCGTTGAAAAGAAGGTCAGCCGGGCTTAGCGGCGTCGCCAGGCGGCCTTTTCTGTATGTACCGATAGTTGCGCATAGTCCCGACCCGCGTCAGGATCGTCTCTCGGACCATGTCCGTCAGGGAATGCGAGACTGCGGTCCTGTCATAGTTGTAGCCCCTTCTTGACAGCTCCTCGTGCACGTCGCCAAGCGACCTTTCGCCGCCAAAATACCCCTCAAGCCAGAGCGTTTCAATCAGCCCCCTGCAGGTCATGCCCCCCTTGACCGGCTTTTGCTCGCCGTTTGTGGGTCTCGGCTCGGCAGGCCTTGACTTTAATGCTTCAATCTCTTGCCGCAGCTCGTCAATCTGCCCCTGGACCGCAGAGTCTGCAAACTTTACTGAATCGACGCTTGAAAGGACCGTCTCAACCACCTGGCGGACCTTGCTTTCAAGGCAGGTTATCTCTACTTCCCACTCGCCGTGCTTTAGCTTTATCTTTACCTCATCTGGCGGGCGGGGCTCGCTCACGACAATTCCGGTTGCCAAAGCTATTGATAAACCTGTTGTTGTCCATATTGTTCATGTTGCGCAATATTAATATAATCGTGCCCGCATATCTTGTTGAACAACATGGCCACGCAACTAAATCCGCCTGCAAGCATCAGCATGGGTGATTTTGGCATAGTAGAGTCGATGAGCAAGTGCCTGGCTCCGAAACTGGAAGAATTGAGAGGGAAAAAAATCATCTTTAGCGCCGAAGACAAGGCTCTCGTCCCGGTTGACGGGTGGGGCTTCAAAGCAGGGCAGTCATATTGCGCACCAACAATAACGACTATCAGGCCTGTCAGGGAGAATACGATGGTCGCGGCCATCGATTCGAGCAGCATAAAGATAGCGGACACCGAGGAGGGCGCCCTGTATGCGATAAAGTGCGGTGTTGCCATGGCGTACGGCGGGGCGGCCCTCATGCACTTTAAACTTGGCCCCATGCTGTTTTACCTGAGCGAGAGCACCGTCTACGACTCGGAGCTGGACGACAGGCTCGCCAGGCTAGTGCTTTCAGACAGCGACGTGGCAAGGCGCCTCGTCAGGGTGAGGGCAGAGAGGGCGATCCAGTTCGAGCTTTCCAGCCACTTTCGCAACTCTATAATCTTGGTGGACGGCTCGCTACGCACCTCGATATTTGAGGACAGAAGCCGCAACATGAGCAAGATTGCTGAAAACTGCGTGCTTTACAAGAACCTGCTTGCAGGCATCAGCAAGAACACGAAACTAAAGATACTGGAAAGGGCGGCCGCCCCTCTGGCCAAGGTGCCGGGGCCGGCGTACATCGACGTTGACATCATAATCAAGAGCCTGATAAAGGGCTCTGTCGGCAGCAACATGATGGCGCGGCTTGACAGGAACTCGCCGGTCCTCAGGGTCGACGTGGTGGGCGACAGGGACCTGGCGCTTGGCAAGCTCCTTGGCAACGACCCGGTGGCATCCGGCTATCCCGAAACGCTCAGGCTTGCGCACCACATCTCTACGTTTACAGGCACAGAGGTCACCTGCCTGCGCAGCCACGTGCTCAACAGCTATGACGTGACAGAGCTGGCTTCCGACGACATCCGCAGGACGCTCCTTGGGTCGATAATGGTATGAAGATCCTCGCGAAGAACGGCAACGAGCTCTTGCTGCTGGCGATGAAGGGCGACGCGGCGGCAAAGGGTGACTATTTGCTGATAGAGGACAAGGGCAGGAGCATGGCAGTGCAGGTGTATGATGAAGAATATTTGTCGTCGCAGTCGCTAATCGAGGACATGGTCAGAGAAGAGGTGGTGAACGCGTCAAGTGCCGAGAACCTGCACGATCCGCTCAACATAGGGAGCCTGTCGCGGCTCGTGAGGGACGCAAGGATATTCAAGGCCAAGATAAGGGCAGCAGTCGTCGACGGCAGGCTGACAAGCGACGTGACCTGGCTGCCATCGAGGGTCGAGTCAAAGATAAGGAGGTTAAAGATGAAGGAGTTGGACTCGCTGCTTGGCAGGACGGGCGTGTACCCGATACCGGTGGGCAGGTCCGGCGACGAGGATTTCGAGATATTTGCAGAGGACCTTGACGGCAAGCTGACGATAATAACGGGCAAAAAGGAATCCGGCAAGTCGCACCTGTCAAAACTGCTGGTAAAGACGCTCGTCCAGCACGGCGCGTTCGTGGTTGTTTTTGACCTGAACAACGAGTACGGCGGGCTGGCGTACAACCGCGACGGCTCGCCTTCTTCCATCCACGACAGGGTCATGGCACTGGAGCCCGGCAAGGGGTTAAAGCTGTCTCTTGACTATTGCGGCAAGGCGGCAGTATCTGGGATGCTGAAAAACGCGCTGGACATGCCGCCGGCATCCTTGCGCGAGTTTTTCCGGATCTGGGACTGGCTTGAAAACAAAAAGACGCTTGGCGTAGAGGCGATAGGGAACGCGGTCAACACGTGGAACATCAACGAGCTTGTGCGCGACGCGCTAGTCTCAAGGTTCCATTCGATACAGTCGTCGCGGCTGTTTGCAGACTCGGGCGGCTTTCGCTTTGAGGACGCCATGAAGGGCGGCGGGGCCGCTCTGATAATAAACATGGGCGAGTCTTCAGGCACGGTCAGGCGAATGACGGTTGAGCTGGTGTTGAGCAAGATAGTTGACCTGCTGGAGCGTAAGGTCATCCCGCCGATATTCCTCTTTGCGGAGGAGGCGCATCTCTACATCAGGGAGACGTACTGGGAGGACCTGATAACGAGGATGAGGCACTTTGGCGTCTATACGACGTTTGTCACGAACCAGCCGGACGCCCTGAACGACGGCATCTACCGGCAAGTCGACAACATATTCCTCTTTAATTTCACGAACGACTCGGACCTTGAAAAGATTGCCAAGGTGTCCCTGGCAGACGGCGATACGATACGGTCGATTGTCAGGACTTTGCCTCAGAGGCAGTGCCTTGCCATCGGGAAGGCCGTGTGCGACCTGCCGGTGGTGGTCAAAGTGGCGGCATCCGAAGTACTCACGCTGGGCGAGACCAAGAGGTTCTTCAAAAAGAAGGGCTAGACCATGCCAGATGTGCTGCGTTTTTTGGAGCCAATGTCCACCGCTTCGCCCACCGAAGAGACGAATATCTTGCCGTCGCCCGCAGCGCCTGTGCTGGCGGCATCCAGAATGGCCTTGATCACAGAGTCAACCTGCGAGTCGTCGACAACCGTGATAACATTAGCTCTGGACGAGAATTCTGCAGCGTGTGCCGAGGTTCCCCTGCCGCTCATGACCCGCGGCTTGTCGCCCTTGCCTCTGCCCTTTGCGTCCAGAATAGTTGCGCCGCTGATCCCCGCCTTTTTGATGGCATCGTTCACAGCGCTGACCTTTTCGCTGGCAATTATTGCCTCTATACGCTTCATGGCACGTTCTAAAGGAAGTTACAATATAAGGTTTTCAAATAAATTGTCAAGAGGAGTTCAAAATTACCCAAAAGTACGCAATCAGTGCATTTATCATAAAATTAGCAAAAAATATAGCTATTAGCAGCCGTGCCTCTTGGCCCAGTCCTGGCTCGCAAACTCGCTGGTTGCGCACTGCCGCGGGGCAAGGGCCACATGGCCGCTGTCGAGGAGTTGCTGGTTGAGGTTGGTCGATGCGCAATAAACGACACCCATGATACTCTTGCCCTTGCCGGGCTGCTTGTCGTCCTGGTCTACAAGCGCATTGCTTCCAAGGCATAGCCCCTGGGTGAACAACTTGTCGTTCCGTGTTGTTTTTGTCAGCGAGAGGTCGACAACCTTGTGATTGTTGGCCCCTACCGTGACCCAAAGCGTGTCTGCATCAACCACACGGGTAACTCTGCCTTCTATGCAAAGGGCAGAGCCTACGCACTGGCCGGCATTGGCAGGTTTGGTGGTAGTGACGCTGCCGTTATTTGCAGGAGTGGACTTGGCGATCTGGAACGTTGCAGGGTCGTTTGCAATGCCCTTGGTGCCTTCCAAAAACCTCCATGCGCTGCCGCCGTCAGGGAGCCTCTGCCATGTCAGGCTGCTGTCGCTCCTGTCCACGAGGGCAATCTTGTCAACTGTCTGGTCGACGCCGTCTGCAAGCGTCAGCAGGTCGCCGTTTGACAGCTTTTCGCCTTCGATTGCAAGGACGTAAAGCTGTCCGGCACCGACGACAATGCCGGCGGGTATCGTTATCGTGGTAGAACGGTATGAAGTCTTGATCTTGTAATCGCCAATGTTTACATCTGCAGAAGTCGGGTTGTAAATCTCGACCCACTCCCCTCCTGCGTCTCTGCCCCGGGGGTTGAGCTCAACTTCGTTTATCTTGACACCTGCAGGCTGGGCGCTTGCCATGCTCATGAGGCCTATGCCGCCAAGACCGCCAACAGCCACGAGGCCAGCCAACAACGCTGCCGCAAGTCTCAATTTGTATGACATTATAGGTTACGTGCAATGTCCAAAAGGCGTCGGTATATAATAACGATTATGAAAACTGGCTCTAGGGTGCGCTCTCAATGGAGCTTTCTGCGCAGGTACGCCCTCTTTAGCCTGCCGAGGCCAAAGGCGAGCGCCACCACCGAGGCGATGGCTACCACGGCCTGCACTGCCGAGATTGCGAGCCTCGAGGTGTTGCCAAGCAGCGCGTCTATCGGCCCGACCACCATCACGAGAAACGCGGCCACTGCGAGCACCATCGCCCACATGCCGGCCATGAAAAGCGCAGGTCCCACCCCATATCACCTCAAGAAATACTGGATGGCGATGGTGGCAAAGGCCATGAGAGCCGAGATTATCGCAAGCCGCAATATCCTGTGCCCTACCTCTTTTTCCCCAAGGGGGCCGTCGGCCACTATGAGGCGCACGAGGGTAGCCGGGGCGCCGGCGTCCTTTGACGCCGCGAGGCGATAGTCGTCAAGGAGCGTGACTGGCCTTGCTTTTACCTGCCGGTGCTCCACTATGCGCTTGACGCTGGACAGGAACAGAAACGAGTTGACGACTGCAGGCAAGAGCGCGACGATGCCTATTATCTCGGCCCGGCCTGCCACTGCAAGGGCGCCGTACATCGTGCCCAAGAGGAGAGTGCCCGAGTCGCCGGGGAATATCCTGCTGGGGTACCTATGGTACTTGTAAAAGCCGACTGCCGCAAGCAGGAGCGGCAGGCCTGCAAGAAAAATGTCCATACTGCCAAATATAGCGACTGCAGCAAGCAAGGGCACCATGGCAATTATCACAAAGCCGCTTGCCACGCCGTTCAAGACGT